>NZ_JBYCZV010000003.1:0-381461 GCF_057586415.1 Nocardioides sp. SRI_004 | reverse complement strand
ATCCGCGCTTCGGACCCTGTCGGGCCTTCGGTCGCGGGGCAACCTGTGAAACGTTACTGGTTCAGGTCCTGGTCGTCAACTCCGGCGAACCGGGCTGTCGGACCGGGGGTCCGAACCGTGTCGCGGACATGGCGAAGACCTCTTGTTTGGGCCCTTGGCCCGGAGGTTTTCGCCGCGTTCCCCGCGACGAGAAGAACATTAACAGCACACGTCCCCCTCGTTGCAAATCGGGGTGCCCCTCAGCTTGCGGAGCGGGCCTCCTGAACGCGTTTGCGCAGGTCAGCGAGCTGTTCGGCCACTCGCACGGGTGCGGTGCCCCCCCGCCCGGAGCGCGACGCGACCGATCCCTCGACCGTCAGCACGAGTCGAACCTCGGGGGTCAGCGCCGGGGAGATGGCTGCGAACTCGTCATCGGTGAGGTCGGCGAGCTCCACTCCCCGGGCCTCCGCGACCCGGACACAGGCGCCAGCGACCTCGTGCGCCACCCGGAACGGGGTGCCCTCACGTACGAGCCACTCGGCGATGTCGGTCGCCAGGGAGAAGCCCTGCGGTGCCAGCTCGGCCATCCGCGCGGTGTTGTAGACCAGGGTCGCGACCTGTCCCGTGAAGGCGGGCAGCAGCACCTCGAGGGTGTCGATGGAGTCGAAGACCGGCTCCTTGTCCTCCTGGAGGTCGCGGTTGTACGCGAGCGGCAGGGCCTTGAGCGTGGTGAGCAGCCCGGTCAGGTTGCCGACCAGGCGCCCGGCCTTGCCCCGGGCGAGCTCGGAGATGTCCGGGTTCTTCTTCTGCGGCATGATCGACGACCCGGTGGACCACGAGTCGTGCAGCGTCACGAAGTCGAACTCCTTCGTCGCCCACAGGATGATCTCCTCGGCGATCCTGCTGACGTCGACACCGATCTGCGCGGCGACGAAGGCGAACTCCGCGACGAAGTCGCGCGAGGCGGTGCCGTCGATCGAGTTGGCCGTCGAGCCGGTGAAGCCCAGCTCGCGCGCGACCAGCTCCGGGTCGAGACCCAGGCTCTGGCCAGCGAGCGCCCCGCTGCCGTACGGCGAGTCGCTGACCACCCGCGCGTGCCAGTCCCGCAACCGGTCCACGTCGCGCAGCAGGGCCCACGCGTGGGCCAGCAGGTGGTGCGACAGCAGCACCGGCTGGGCGTGCTGGAGGTGCGTGCGTCCGGGCATGATCGCGCCCAGGTTGGCCTCGGCCTGGTCGGCGAGCGCCTGGACCAGGTCGAGGACGAGGCCGCTGACGACCCGTTCGTGGTCGAGCAGGTAACAGCGGAAGAGGGTCGCGATCTGGTCGTTGCGGGACCGCCCGGCGCGCAGCTTGCCGCCGACCTCCGGGCCGACCTCCTCGATCAGCATCCGCTCGAGGGCGCCGTGGACGTCCTCGTCGGAGTCCGCCGCCCACAGCTGTCCGGAGGTGTACCGCTCCGCGAGGACGTCGAGCCCGCGGTGCAGCTCGAGCTCCTCCTCCCCCGTCAGCAGCCCGGCTGCGCCCAGTGCCTTGGCATGGGCGTGGGAGCCGGCGAGGTCGTAGAGCGCGAGCCGCCAGTCGAAGTGGGTCGAGCGCGACAGCGCCTCCAGCTCCGGCGAGGGGCCGCCCTCGAACCGGCCGCCCCAGAGCTTGCCCTCGTTGGTCCCGCTGAGCTCGTTGCTCATTGCACTCCTCCCCGGACGTGCGCGATCGCCGCCCGCATGTGGTCGATCAGGCGCGGGTCCGCCGCGCGTCCGTCGTCGTCGAGCTCCTCGGGGGTCCACCAGCGGGCCTCGAAGATCGACTGCGACTCCAGGTGGTCGAGGCCGTCGAAGCTCACGGGTGTCTCCTCGAGCGCGACGGCGAAGAGGGTCGAGTCGTTGACGTAGGCACGGCCGTTCCAGGAGAAGCCGACCTCGAAGGTGCCGAACGGCTCCCCGAGGGCCGAGGGATCCACGGCGATGCCGGTCTCCTCGCGCAGCTCCCGCACGCCGGCGACGGCGAGCGACTCACCGTCGTCGGCGGCGCCGCCGATGGTGAACCAGTACCGGACGTCGGGCACCGCCGGGTCACAGCCGAGCAGGAGCAGGACCCTGCCCTCGCTGCTGACCGGCAGCACCCGTGCGACGGTACGACGGGTCGGTTCGCCCGGAAGGCCCGTGGACATCAGTCGGTGCCGATCTCCATCGCCACGTCCTCGAGGATCGCCTCGCCCTCGTCGCCGCCGTCGGGGTTGGCGGTGATCTGGTCGTAGCCGCCCGCCGGGAGCTCGCCGAAGAGGGTGCCGTTCTCGACGAGGACCGTGCCCTGGTCGAGCGGCTGGCCGGCGTACAGCTCGAGCTTGGCGCGCGAGTCGGCGATGTCGAGGTTGCGCATGGTGAGCTGGCCGATCCGGTCGGTGGGACCGAAGGCGGCGTTCTCGACGCGCTCCATCGACAGCTTCTCCGGGTGGTACGAGAAGTGGGGGCCCTCGGTCCGGAGGATCGTGTAGTCGTCGCCGCGGCGCAGCCGCAGGGTGACCGTGCCGGTGACCAGCGAGGCGATCCAGCGCTGGATGGACTCCCGCAGCATCAGCGCCTGCGGGTCGAGCCAGCGCCCCTCGTAGAGCAGCCGGCCGAGCTTGCGGCCCTCGAGGTGGTAGTTGGCGAGGGTGTCCTCGTTGTGGATCGCGTTGAGCAGCCGCTCGTAGGCGGCGAAGAGGAGCGCCATGCCGGGTGCCTCGTAGATGCCGCGCGACTTGGCCTCGATGATGCGGTTCTCGATCTGGTCCGACATGCCCAGGCCGTGGCGGCCGCCGATGGCGTTCGCCTCCAGCACGAGGGCCACCGCGTCGTCGTACCGCTGGCCGTTGATGGCGACCGGGCGACCGGCCTCGAAGGCGATCGTGACGTCCTCGGTCTCGATCGCGACGCTCGGGTCCCAGAACTTCACGCCCATGATCGGCTCGACGATCTCCAGCGAGACGTCGAGGTGCTCGAGCACCTTCGCCTCGTGGGTGGCGCCCCAGATGTTGGCGTCGGTGGAGTACGCCTTCTCGGTCGAGTCGCGGTAGGGCAGGCCGTGCTCGACGAGCCACTCGCTCATCTCGTGGCGGCCGCCGAGCTCGCGGACGAACTGCTCGTCGAGCCAGGGCTTGTAGATCCGCAGCTCGGGGTTGGCCATCAGGCCGTAGCGGTAGAACCGCTCGATGTCGTTGCCCTTGTACGTCGACCCGTCGCCCCAGATGTTGACGCCGTCGGCCTGCATCGCCCGCACCAGCAGGGTGCCGGTGACGGCGCGGCCCAGCGGCGTGGTGTTGAAGTAGGCCTTCGCGCCGGAGCGGATGTGGAACGCACCGCAGGCGAGCGCGGCGAGGCCCTCCTCGACGAGCTGCGGCTTGATGTCGACGGCGCGGGCGATCTCCGCGCCGTACTGCTTCGCCCGGACGGGGACGCCGGCGATGTCGGGCTCGTCGGGCTGGCCGATGTCGGCCGTGTAGGTGCACGGGATCGCACCCTTGTCGCGCATCCACGCCACCGCGACGGAGGTGTCGAGGCCGCCCGAGAAGGCGATGCCGACGCGCTCTCCCACGGGAAGGGAGGTCAGGACCTTGCTCAACTTTCGTTCCTTTCGGCAAGGGAGGTGAATCGGTGGGCCAGGGTGTCTCCCCCGGCGGGGTCGCGCCCGATGACGAGCACGGTGTCGTCGCCGGCGATGGTGCCGAGGACGTCGGAGATCTCGACCTTGTCGATCGCGCTGGCCAGGAACTGCGCCGCTCCGGGCGGGGTGCGGAGCACGACCAGGTTGGCGCTGGACTCGGCACTGACGAGCAGCTCCGAGCACAGCCGGGCGAGGCGGTGCTGCGAGGCAGGGCTCTCGCCGCCGACCGGTGTCCGGTCCCCGCCCTCGGCGGGTACGGCGTACACGAGCGCCCCGTTCGCCGAGCGCACCTTGACCGCGTCGAGCTCGACGAGGTCGCGGCTCAGCGTGGCCTGCGTGACGTGGACGCCACGCTGGCCGAGGAGGTCGGCGAGCTCGGGCTGCGAGCGCACGTCGCGGCTCTCCAGCAGCTCGACGATCATCGCCTGGCGGGCGTTCTTCGTCAGCGGGGTCAGGGCGTGCTCGCTCATGCTCAGACCTGCTCCGCGTGCGCCTGGAGCCAGGCCATGACGGCCTTCTGGGCGTGCCGGCGGTTCTCGGCCTCGTCCCACACGACGCTCTGCGGACCGTCGATCACGTCGGCCGCGATCTCGGAGCCGCGGTAGGCGGGCAGGCAGTGCATCACGATCGCGTCGGGCTTCGCGTGGGCGACCAGGTCGGCCGTGACGGCGTACGGGCCGAAGACCTCGCGCCGGGCGGCGGCCTCGTCCTCCTTGCCCATCGAGACCCAGGTGTCGGTGACCACCACGTCGACGCCATCCACGGCGGCCACGGGGTCGTCGAAGACGGCGACGGTTCCACCCGCGTCGAGGCCGGCGGCCCGCTCGAGGACCTCCGGGTCGGGCGCATAGCCCTCGGGGCACCCGAACCTGACGTGCATCCCCGCGGTGGCGCCCGCGAGGGCCCAGGAGTTGCCCATGTTGCAGGCGGCGTCGCCGAGGAAGGCGACGGTGAGGCCGGCGAGCGAGCCCTTGTGCTCCTGGACGGTCAGCAGGTCGGCCAGGAGCTGGCACGGGTGGAACTCGTCGGTGAGGGCGTTGATGACCGGCACACCCGACATCGCGGCCATCTCGTCGAGGTTGGTCTGCGCGTAGGTGCGCCAGACGATCTGCGAGGCCTGGCGACCCAGCACCCGGGCGACGTCGGCGACGGACTCGCGCTTGCCGATGCCCGCGAGCGACCCGTCGACGAGCATCGGGTTGCCGCCGAGCTCGGCGATCCCGGCCGCGAAGGACGCCTGCGTGCGCAGTGTCGCCTTGTCGAAGACCATCGCGACGGTGCGCGGGCCGGCCAGCGGCTTGTGGTCGTAGGGCTCGGCCTTGAGCTTCGCCGCGAGCGCGAGGACCTCGGCCTGCTCGGCCGGGGTCAGGTCGTCGTCGCGGAGGAAGGACCGGATCATCCCTGCACCCCCGCGCTGTCGAGGATGCCCGGCCACGCGGCGCCGAAGGCGTCGATGTCGGCGTCCGTCAGCACCAGCGGCGGCGCCATCCGCACCCGCTCGGGGGTCGCGCCGTTGACGATGAAGCCGGCGTCCTGGGCGGCCGTGACGACCTCGGCGGACTTCGGCTCGGCCAGCGTCAGGCCGACGAGCAGGCCGGCGCCGCGGGTCTCGACGACGCGCCGGTCGGCCGCCGCGACGGCCGTGAGCCGCTCTCCCGCCTCGGTGACCCGGGCCAGGAAGCCGTCCTCGCCGATCACGTCGAGGACCGCCAGCGCGGCCGCGGCGGCGATGGGGTTGCCGCCGAAGGTCGTGCCGTGGTTGCCGGGGTCGAAGAGCTTCCCCGACCCGTGGGTGGCGAGGCAGGCACCGATCGGGATGCCACCGGCAAGGCCCTTGGCCAGCGTCACGATGTCCGGTACGACGGGCGCCGAGACCAGGTCCGGGTGCTGGTGCGCGAACCACGCGCCGGTCCGGCCGATGCCGGTCTGGATCTCGTCGAGCCACAGCAGCGCGCCGTGGTCGTGGGCGATCCGCTGCGCAGCGGGGAGGTAGTCGCGCGGCGGCACGATCACCCCGGCCTCGCCCTGGACCGGCTCGATGAGCACGGCTGCCGTCGTGTCGTCGACCGCGGCCTCGAGGGCCGCCACGTCGCCGTACTCGACGAAGGTGACGTCGCCGGGCAACGGCTCGAACGGCTCGCGGTAGGCCTGCTTCGAGGTGAGCGCGAGCGCGCCCATCGTCCGGCCGTGGAAGGAGCCCGTGGTGGCGACGATCCGCGTCCGGCCGGTGCGCCGGGTCAGCTTGAAGGCCGCCTCGTTGGCCTCCGCGCCCGAGTTGGTGAAGAACACCCGGGCCTCGGTGCCGAGCAGCCCGACCAGCCGCTCCGCGAGCGCGATCTGCGGCTCGCTGGCGAAGAAGTTCGAGATGTGGCCGAGCGTCTGCAGCTGGGTCGTCACGGCCTCGACCAGCCGCGGGTGGGCGTGGCCGAGGGCGTTGACGGCGATGCCGCCGAGCAGGTCGACGTACTCACGGCCGTCGGCGTCCCAGACGTGCGCGCCCTCGCCGCGCGTGAGCACGAGCTTCGGCGGGCCGAAGGTGTTCATCAGCGCGCCGGTGTAGCGCTCGGTCCACGCGGCGTTGCCGGCGTCGGTCGCGGTCACTGGACGATCTCCCGGGCCTTGCGGGTCTTGGTGGTCACGCCGGGCAGCACCTGGGTGCCGACGCCCTCGTCGGTGAACAGCTCCAGCAGCACCGCGTGCTCCTGCCGGCCGTCAACGACCGTCGCGCGGCCGACCCCGCCGCGCACGGCCTGCAGGCAGGCGCTCATCTTGGGGATCATGCCGCTCGCGAGCGTCGGCAGGATCTCCTCCAGCGCCTCCGGGCTGATCTCGCCGATGACCTCCTCGGGGTCCGGCCAGTCGAGGTACAGGCCCTCGACGTCGGTCAGCACGAGCAGCTTCTCGGCACCCAGCGCGATCGCGAGCGAAGCGGCGGCGGAGTCCGCATTGACGTTGTGTACGACGCCGTCCGCATCGGGCGCGACGCTGGACACGACCGGCACGCGGCCGGCCTCGATCAGGTCGAGCACCGACTCGGGGCGGACCTGGGCGACCTCCCCCACCAGGCCGAGGTCGACCTCCTCACCGTCGACGACGGTGCCGGTCTGCTCGGCGGTGAACAGGTGGGCGTCCTCGCCCGAGAGGCCGACGGCCAGCGGGCCGTGCTCGTTGATCAGCCCGACGAGCTCGCGCTGGACCTGGCCGACCAGCACCATCCGGACGACGTCCATGGTCTCCGGCGTGGTCACCCGCAGGCCGCCCCGGAACTCCGACTCGATGCCGAGCCGGTCGAGCATCTGGGAGATCTGGGGGCCGCCGCCGTGGACGACGACGGGCCGGAAGCCGGCGAAGCGGAGGAAGGCGATGTCCTCGGCGAAGGCCCGCTTGAGCTTGTCGTCGGTCATGGCGTTGCCGCCGTACTTCACCACCACGACCTTGCCGTGGTAGGCCTTCAGCCACGGCAGGGCGCCCGCGAGGGTCGCCGCCTTGTAGGGGTCCGGCTTGCCGGGCTCGCTCATCTTGTCCTCGCTCATGAGCTGTAGGCGCTGTTCTCGTGGACGTAGGCGTGGGTGAGGTCGTTCGTCCACACCGTGGCCTCCGCGTCGCCGGCCTTGAGGTCGATGGTGACCGTCACGGCCCGGGGGCTCAGGTCGACGAGGGACGGGTCCTCGGCGGGGGTGCTGTTGCGGCACACCCAGACGCCGTTCATCGCGACGTCGAGGTCGGCGGGGTCGAAGGCGGCGCTCGTCGTACCGACCGAGGCCAGGACCCGGCCCCAGTTGGGGTCCTTGCCGAACACGGCGGCCTTGAAGAGGTTGCTCCGCGCCACGCTCCGGCCGACCTCGACGGCGTCGTCCTCGGTGGCGGCGTTCAGGGTGGTGATCGCGATCTCGTGGTCCGCGCCCTCGGCGTCGGCGAGCAGCTGGCGGGCGAGCTGGGTGCACAGGTCGGTCAGCGCCGCGGTGAACTCCTCGGCCGTCGGCGTCACCCCCGACGCGCCACTCGCCATCAGGGTCACGGTGTCGTTGGTCGACTGGCAGCCGTCGGAGTCGAGCCGGTCGAAGCTGACCCGGGTCGCGGCCCGCAGCGAGGCGTCAAGCTGCGCGGCGGGCACGACGGCGTCGGTTGTGATGACGACGAGCATCGTGGCCAGCGCCGGGGCCAGCATGCCGGCCCCCTTGGCCATGCCGCCGATCGACCAGGCGCCGTCGGGACCCTCGACGACCACCTGCTTGCTGACGGTGTCGGTCGTCATGATCGCCTCGGCCGCGTCGTTGCCGCCGTCGGCGGACAGCTGCGCGTGCAGGGTGTGGACACCGTCGAGCAGCTGCTGCCGGTCGTTGGCCAGGCCGATCAGCCCGGTCGAGCAGACCACGACGTCGCCGGCGCCGATGTCGAGGACCTTGCCGACCTCCTCGGCCACCTGGTGGGTGGTCAGGAAGCCCTCGGGACCGGTGTAGCAGTTGGCGCCACCGGAGTTGAGGATGACGGCGCGCACGACGCCGTCCTTGACGACCTGCTCGCTCCACAGCACCGGGTTGGCCTTGCACCGGTTGCTGGTGAAGACGGTCGCGGAGTCGAAGGTGGGACCCTGGTTGACGACGAGGGCGAAGTCCTTGTTGCCGCTGGCCTTCAGGCCGATCGCGGCGCCGGCGGCGACGAAGCCGGCGGGGTGGGTGACGCTCATGGTGGTGGTTCCTTTGCGGAGGGCTAGACGGGGACGGCGGGGGCGACGGTGTGCCCCGATCGTCGCCACGCCTCCTCGGCCCGGTCCGCGGCCGCGGTCGGCACCAGGATCCAGTCGGTGTCGAAGGTGGAGATGACGAAGACGTTGATGTCGTCGTCGGCCAGTGGGTTCAGCAGCCGGACCAGGATGCCCGGCACGGTCAGGTCGAGGGTGCCGTCGACGGCGAACGCCGTGAGCGGCTTCTCGTGGCGCGCCTTCTTCGGGACGCTCCGCCCGGCACAGACCAGGGACGTCTCGGTCGCGGTCGCGGTGATGGAGAAGACCGACGAGGACTCGGCCCACGTCGGGATCTCCGCGCCGGCGGGCAGCCGGACGACCGCGAGGGTCTCCGGGTAGCGCGAGAGGGAGAGTGGCTGCTCGGCCGCGGGGGTGCTCATGGTGCCAGTCCTACCGTCGTCAGGCCGGTGGTCTCGTCGAGACCGAGGGCGAGGTTCATGCACTGCACGGCGGCGCCGGCGGTGCCCTTGGCGAGATTGTCGACCGCTCCGACGGCGACCAGCCGGCCGGCCGCCGCGTCGACGGTGACCTGCAGGTGCACGGCGTTCGAGCCGAGGACCGCCTGCGTCTGCGGCCACTGGCCCGGGGGCAGCACGTGGACGAAGGGCTCGTCGGCGTAGGCCTTCACGTAGACGTCGTACGCCTCCTCGACGGTGACGTCGCCGGCGAGCGGGGCCGAGCACGTCGCGAGGATGCCCCGCGACATCGGCACCAGCAGGGGCGTGAAGCTGACCTTGACCGACTCCGGGCCGCCGGCGGCGAGCCGGCCGAGGTTCTGGGTGATCTCGGGCGTGTGGCGGTGGACTCCCCCGACGCCGTAGGCGCTCGTGTTGCCCATCACCTCGCTGCCGAGCAGGTGGGTCTTGGCGGCCTTGCCCGCACCGCTCGTCCCCGAGGCGGCGACGACCACGACGTCGGGGACGACGATGCCCGCGGCGACCGCGGGGGCCAGGGCCAGCGACGAGACCGTCGGGTAGCAGCCGGGTACGGCGACCCGGCGGGTCCCGCGCAGGGCCTCACGGTTGCCGGGGAGCTCGGGCAGGCCGTAGGGCCAGGTGCCGGCGTGGGCGCTGCCGTAGAACCGCTCCCACGCGGCCTCGTCCTCGAGCCGGAAGTCGGCGCCGCAGTCGACGACCACGACGTCGGCGTCGCGCTCCGTGAGCTCGGCGGCGAGCGCTCCCGACTGCCCGTGCGGCAGGCCGAGGAACACCACGTCGTGCCCGGCGAGGACGTCGGCCGTCGTCGGCTCCAGCACCCGGTCGGCCAGCGGCACGAGGTGCGGCTGGAGGGCGCCGAGGCGCTCGCCGGCGTTGCTCGCCGCCGTCAGGGCGCCGATCTCGACGCCGGGGTGGCCCAGCAGCAGCCGCAACACCTCGCCGCCGGCGTACCCACTGGCACCGGCGACCGCGACCCGAACCTTGCTCATGTGCATGAACATACAGGATGCTGCATGTTCTTGTGCAACCGGCTCACCGGTCGGACTCAGCGCTGGACGGCGCCCACCCGCTCGGCGGCCGCGGCGACCGCGGCGTCGCGCGCAGCGCCCGTCTCGGCCTCGGTCAGCGTGCGGTCCGGGGCCCGGAACCGGAGGGCGAAGGCCAGCGACTTCCGGCCCTCACCGACCTGCTCACCCCGGTAGACGTCGAACAGGCGCACCGACTCCAGCAGCTCCCCCGCGCCCTCACGCAGCGCGGCCTCCACCGCGGCGACGGTGACGGCGTCGTCGACGACGAGGGCGACGTCCTCCTTCGCGAGCGGCATCGTTGAGAAGACCGGGCCGGGCACGACGTCGACCGCAGCGGCCATCAGGGCGTCGAGGTCGACCTCGACCGCGGCGCTGCGCGCGGGCAGGCCGAACGCCTTGCACACGCTCGGGTGCAGCTCGCCGGCGTGGCCGATCACGACCTCGTCGACGGAGATCACGGCACAGCGGCCGGGGTGCCACGGCATCCGGGCGGCGCTGCTGACCTCGATCGCGACGCCGAGCTCGTCGGCGAGGCGGCGGACCACGGCCAGCGCGTCGCTCCAGCCGGCCTCGACGCCGCCCCCCCACCAGCCGGAGCGCAGGCGCTCGCCGGCGAGGACGACGGCCAGGTGCAGCGGCTGCACGGGCAGGGCCTCGAGGAGCTTGCCGAGCTCGGCCTCGGAGGGCCGCGTGTGCACGCCGTAGATCGGCGCCGGGCCGTTGTCCGACGGGAACGCGACGGTGCCGGTCTCGAAGAGCCCGACGCCCGGGGCGCCGCGGCTGATGTTGCGACCGGCAGCCTCGAGCAGGCCGGGCAGCAGCGTCGTCGTGTACGACGGCTCCTCGCTCGACAGCGGATTGGCGAGCCCGACCGTGGTGCGCAGCGGGTCGTCCGCCGGCAGGCCCAGGCGGTCGAAGGTGGCCGGCCCCACGAACGGGAAGCTGACGACCTCGACACAGCCCGCACCGGCGAGCGTGCGGCCGATCCGGCGACGCAGGCGCTGCGGGCGGGTCAGGCCGCGCCCGGTCGCCCGGCGCGGGAGGACGCTCGGGACCTGGTCGTAGCCGACGATCCGGACGACCTCCTCGACGAGGTCGTAGGGGTCGTTGACGTCGGGGCGCCAGGTCGGCGGGACGACCTCCAGGGCACCCGACTCGTCCTCGGTGACGGCGGCGCCGATCGCGCGGAGGTTCTCGACGGTCGTCATCGCGGAGATGTCGATGCCGCTGAGCCGGGCCGGCAGGTCCGGCTCGATGGTGATGGTCGGGCGCCCGGGCGCCGTGCCGACCAGGGTGAACCCGGGCTCGGCGGTGGCGCCGCCGTGCTCGACCATCAGCTCGACCACGCGGTCGGCCGCGACCCCGGGCAGCAGCGGGTCGACGCCGCGCTCGTTGCGCTTGCCGGCCTCGGAGGTCAGCTTGTGGCGCTTGCCCGTGCGGAACATCGACACGGCGTCCCAGTGCGCGGCCTCGACGAGCACGCGGGTCGTCGTCTCCGACATCTCGGTGGTGGCACCACCCATCACGCCGGCGAGGCCGATCGGACCGGAGTCGTCGGTGATGACGAGGTCCTCGGGGCTGAGCTCGCGCACCACGTCGTCGAGCGTGGTGAGCTTCTCGCCCTCCCGGGCGCGGCGGACGCCCAGCGCCCCGGAGACCTTGTCGGCGTCGTACCCGTGGATCGGCTGGCCGAGCTCGAGCATGACGTAGTTGGTGATGTCGACGGCGAGCGAGATCGACCGCATGCCGGCCTGCTCGACGCGGCGTTTCATGAACTCCGGCGTCGGGCGGCTCGGGTCGAAGCCGCTGACCAGGCGCGCGGCGAAGACCGGGCAGCCGGCCGGGTCCTCGACGTCGACCTGCCACGCCTTGCCGTCGACCTCCGGCACGGGCCGGTCGGCGGGGTCGGCGAACGGGACGTCGAAGCCGAGCGCGGCCTCACGCGCGACGCCGCGCAGCGAGAGCGCGTAGGCGCGGTCGGGGTTGATCTCGAACTCGATCACCTCGTCGTCGAGGCCGAGCAGGGCGAACACGTCGTCACCGGGCTGGCCGGCGTCGGGCGGCAGCACGATGATGCCGTCGTGGTCGTCGCCGAGGCCGAGCTCGCGCGCGGAGCAGATCATGCCGGCCGAGAGGTGGCCGTAGGTCTTGCGCTCGGAGATCGCGAAGCCGCCCGGCAGCACGCCGCCGGGCAGCACGACGACCACGAGGTCGCCCGGCCCGAAGTTGTGGGCACCGCAGACGATGCCCTGCGGCTCGCCGGTGCCGTTGGCGTCACCGACGTCGACGGTGCACCAGTTGATGACCTTGCCGTTCTTCTGCGGCTCCTTGTCCTGCGTCAGGACGCGGCCGATCACCAGCGGACCGGTGATGTCGGCCGCCTCGATCGCCTCGAGCTTGAGCCCGAGCGCGGTCAGCCGGTCGGTGAGGACCTCCGTCGTGACGTCGGCCGGCAGGTCGACGAGCTCGCGGATCCACGAGACTGGGGCCTTCACAGTTCACTCCCGAATGCAGTCGTGAAGCGCACGTCGCCCTCGAAGAGGGTGCGCAGGTCCTCGAGGCCGTGCCGGAACATCAGGGTCCGGTCGATGCCCATGCCGAACGCGAAGCCGGAGTAGCGCGTCGAGTCGACGCCACAGGCCTGGAGGACGCGCGGGTTGACGATGCCGCAGCCACCCCACTCGATCCAGCCCTCGCCGCGACAGGTGCGGCACGGGTCGGAGCCGGCGTCGTTGAGCCCGGTGCCCCGGCAGACGAAGCAGACCAGGTCGACCTCGGCCGACGGCTCGGTGAACGGGAAGTACGACGGCCGGAAGCGCGTCGTGATGCCCTCGCCGAACATCTGGCTCGCGAAGTGGTCGAGCGTGCCCTTGAGGTGGGCCATCGAGATGCCCTCGTCGATGGCGAGGCCCTCGACCTGGTGGAACATCGGCGAGTGCGTGGCGTCGTACTCGTCGGTGCGGAAGACGCGACCGGGGCACACGACGTAGATCGGGGCCCCTTCGCTGACACCGCGGGTCAGCATGGTGCGCGCCTGGACCGGGCTGGTGTGCGTGCGCAGGACGAGGTGGTCGTCCGCGGGGTCGGTCCAGAAGGTGTCCTGCATGGTGCGGGCCGGGTGGTCCGGGCCGAGGTTGAGCGCGTCGAAGTTGAGCCACTCGGCCTCGATGACCGGACCCTCGGCGACCTCCCAGCCCATGGCGACGAAGATGTCCGCGATCAGCTCGGAGCCCGTGGTGAGCGGGTGGCGCGCACCGACCGGGTCGCGGTCCGTGGGCAGCGTGACGTCCACGGCCTCCTCGACGAGGATGCGCGCCTCGTTCTCGGCCTCGAGCTCGACCTGCCGGGCGGCGAGCGCCTGGTTGACGGCACCCCGGGCCTGGCCGACCCGCTGGCCGGCCTCCTTGCGGGCCTGCGGCGGCAGCGCGCCGATCTCGCGGTTGGCCAGCGCCAGCGGAGAGCGGTCGCCGGCGTGCTCGGTGCGCACCGCCTTGAGCTGCTCCAGGTCGGCGGCGGCGGCGATCGCGGCCAGTGCGGCGTCGCGCGCGGCCTCCACCTCGGCAGGGCTCACGGCGGCGACCTCCACGGGGTCGTAGTCAGTGTTAGGGCCAGACATCGTGCGGCAAGTCTAGGAAGCAGGGGCCCCTGCCCGCGAACCGGTATCGGCTGGCGTCCTCAGCCGGCGTCGTCAGCCGGGAACTGCTCGGCGATCGTGGTGACCCGGGCGACGTACGACGGCCACCCGGCGGCGTCGGGGAGGTTGGGGACGGCGGGGGTCAGCCCGGCGGCGCCGTCGATGCCCTCCCGGAGGATGTCGGCGTGCCCCGCGTGGCGGTGCAGGTCGGCCAGCACGTGCACCGCGACCTGGTGCAGGCTCGCCTCGGCACGGCCCTCCGGCCACCACGGCACCCGGCCCCTGGCGTCGAGTGGGAGCTCGTCGAAGGCCGCGTCGGTGAAGGCGGCGACCCGGCCGTAGAAGGCGACGAGCTCGGCCGTGGAGATCTCGGCGGGGACGGTCCAGTCGGCCTGCGGGTCGGTGTCGTAGGCGTCCTCGGGCACGACCGCCGGGTGGTCGCGCTCCGGGAAGGTCCGCCCGAAGGCGGGGCCGAAGTAGCCGATCTCGACGTTGGCGCAGTGCAGCACGATGCCGAGCAGGCTGGTGCCCGTCGGCGTGCGCGGCAACCGCACCGCCCGCTCCCCCAGCCCGTCGAGCTTCCAGAGGATGGCCTCGCGCGCGCGGGCCAGGTAGGTCCGCAGGTCGTCGGCGGGCTGCGGCAGGTCGGTCATGTCGTCATTGTGCCGATGCCGCACCAGCGGCGACCGGCCACGCGGTGGTGACCCGCGCGCCCCCGCCCGGCCGGTCGTCGACGGTGACGACCCCGCCGTGTGCCTTCACGAGCCCGCTGACGATGTAGAGGCCGAGGCCCGATCCGCCGCCACGGCTCGCGGTCCAGAACTTCGTGAACACCCGCTTCCGCAGCTCGACGGGGATGCCCTCGCCCTCGTCGGTGACGGTCACCGCGACGTACGACGGGTCGTCGGCCCACGGCGCGACCCGCACGCGCACGGTGCCCTCGCCGTGGCGCACGGCGTTCTCGACGAGGTTGGTCAGGACCTGCATCACCTTGTCGGGGTCGGCGTCGACCGGCGGGATGCCGTCGGCGATGTCGAGCTCGACGGGCGTGGACGTCGCCTGCGTGATCGAGTCGTGCACGCGCGTCACCTTGAGCGCGAGGTCGGTGGGGCGCCGGTGCAGCTGGAGCCTGCCGGTGTCGATCCGCGCGACGTCGAGGAGCTCGGCGATCAGCCGGCTGAGCCGGTCGGCGTCGGCGCTGGCGGTGGTGAGCATCAGCCGCTTCTGCTCGTCGCTGAGCTTGTCCCACCGCGCGAGGAGGGCGTTGACGAAGCCCTTCACCCCGGTGAGCGGGGAGCGGAGCTCGTGCGCGAGGGTCGCCACCAGGTCCGATCGGTCCCGGTCGAGCCGGGCCCGGCCCCGGCCCGATCGCAGCGAGATGGCCACGGCCTGCACCGGTCCGATGCGCACGTCGCGATGGAGGCGGGCGGTGACGAGGACCTCGGTGCCGTCGGGGAGCAGCCAGGCCTGCTCGGGCACGGCCTTGCGGGTCGGCAGCCCGTCGTACGGCGCATTGGCGGCGGTCCACGCCTGCGCATCGTGGTCGGTGAGGGCGAGCACCTCGTCCAACGGGCGGCCGACGGCCGACCCGGCCGGGCCGACGTCCAGCATCTCGGCCGCGACCGCGTTGATCGCGGTCACCCGGCCCTCGGCGTCGGCGACGACGACGCCGTCGGGCAGGAGGTCGAGGGGGTCCGTCACCCCGCCATCATGGCGCGGGCACTGGCATAGAGACAGACCGCCGCGGCCGTGGCGAGATTGAGGGACTCGGCACGGCCGAGGATCGGGATGCTCACGCGATGGTCGGCGAGGGCCGCGAGCTCGTCGGGCAGGCCCCACGCCTCGTTGCCGAAGAGCCACGCGGTGGGGCGGGCGAGGAGGTCGTCGGCCGCGAAGAGGTCGACCTCTCCCCCGCCGTCGGCGGCGAGGACGGTGAGGCCGGCGGCCTGCGCGGCGCGCACGGCGGCGGCCGGGTCGCGCTCGACGGCGATCGGCAGGTGGAAGGCGCTGCCGACCGAGGCCCGGATCGTCTTGGGGTTGTAGAGGTCGACGGCGTCGCCCGCGAGGACGACGCCCGCCGCACCTGCGGCGTCGGCGGTGCGGATCACGGTGCCGGCGTTGCCGGGGTCGCGCACGTCGGCGCAGAGGGCGACCAGGCGCCCGTCGAGCGCCTCGGGAAGCGCGACGTCGAGGAAGTCGCAGACCGCCACGAGGCCGGCGGGGCTCACGCTGTCGCTGAGACCGCCCATGGCGCGCTCGTCGACCAGCGTGACGGGGGTGTCGCCGAGCAGGGCGGCGTACTCGACGGCCGCGGCCGGGGTCGCGAAGACCTCCCGGACGCGACCGGGCTCGGCGAGGGCACCTTCGACAGCCTTGGGTCCGTCAGCAAGGAAACACCGCCGCCCGGAGCGTTCCGGGCGGCGGTGCAGCTTCCGTGCTTCCTTGACCCTGGCGTTGCCGGCGGTCAGGGGCGCGGTCATGTCAGGACGCGATCAGGCAGAGACCTTGGGCGCGTTGACGTCCTCGGGCAGCGCGGCCTTGGCCTGCGCCACGAGGGCCGAGAAGGCGGCCGGCTCGTTGACGGCGAGGTCGGCGAGGATCTTGCGGTCGACCTCGATGCCCGCCAGGTTCAGGCCCTGGATGAAGCGGTTGTAGGTCATGCCCTCCGCGCGGGCGGCCGCGTTGATCCGCTGGATCCACAGGCGGCGGAAGTTGCCCTTGTTCTTCTTGCGGTCGTTGTAGCTGTAGACCAGGGAGTGGGTGACCTGCTCCTTGGCCTTGCGGTACAGACGCGAGCGCTGGCCGCGGTAGCCGCTGGCCCGCTCGAGGGTGGTACGACGCTTCTTCTGAGCGTTCACTGCGCGCTTGACGCGTGCCATCTCTTACTCCTTGTTTCGGTGCTCTGGTGCGTGGAGCCGGTCAGAGACCGAGCATCTTCTTCGCGCGCGGGACGTCGTTCTTGGCGACCTCGACCGTGCCGGTGAGGCGACGGGTGACCTTGGAGGCCTTCTTCTCGAGGTTGTGGCGCTTGCCGGCCTTCTCGCGAAGGATCTTGCCGCTGCCGGTCACCTTGAACCGCTTGCTGGCCCCGGAGTGCGTCTTGTTCTTGGGCATCTGTGTGTCCGCTCTGTCTCGTCGTACTTCGTCTTACAGGTCGATGTCGGGGTCGAGTGCCTCGTTCGCCCGCTTGGCCTTCTTGGTGCTCGAGGGCTGGACCGCGGTGCGCTCGGCGTGCTCGGCGGCCTTCTCGGCGTCGCGCTCGGCAGCGGCCTCCACCTTGGCGGCCTTGACCTCGGCCTTGGCCTCGGCCTTCTTCTTGTGCGGGCCCAGCACCATGATCATGTTGCGGCCGTCCTGCTTGGGGTTGGACTCGATGAAGCCCAGCTCCTGGACGTCCTCGGCCAGCTTCTGCAGCAGCCGGTAGCCCAGCTCGGGGCGGTGCTGCTCGCGGCCGCGGAACATGATGGTGATCTTGACCTTGTCGCCGGCCTTGAGGAAGCGAACGACGTGACCCTTCTTGGTCTCGTAGTCGTGCGCGTCGATCTTCGGCCGGAGCTTCATCTCCTTGATGATGACGTTGGTCTGATTGCGTCGTGCCTCACGGGCCTTCTGGGCGTTCTCGTACTTGAACTTCCCGTAGTCCATGAGCTTGCAGACGGGCGGGCGGGCCATGGGCGCCACCTCCACCAGGTCCAGGTCGGCCTCCTGGGCAAGCTTGAGGGCCTGGTCGGTGGGGACGATGCCGACGGTCTCGCCGTTGGGTCCCACGAGCCGGACCTCGGGAACCCGGATCCGCTCGTTGATACGCAGCTCGGTGCTGATGTGTCCTCCAAACTCGTTCGGTCGGGAGTCCTTCAGCGCTACAAATGAGAAGAGGCTCCCGCTGGTGCAAGCGGAAGCCAGTCACGAGCCCCGTGGATCCCGGAAGTCGTGCGCCCGGGCGGGGCTCTCCATGGACCGGACCCGACGACCTGGCGGCCGCTGCGGGTGGGAGACGATGGTGCTGGTCCCCGCTTGTGGATCTGCCATCCCCACTCGCGCGGGCATGACGGATCGGTCAACGCCAGATGCTACCCGAGTTGTTCCCCGGCGGGCGAATCCGCGGCACCCTCGCCCTCGGCGTCCCCTGCCGCGCCCAGCCAGGCCCAGGCGCCGTCCTCGAGCCGCACCGGGTGCCAGCCCGCGGCCACCCGGTGGAGGTCGTCGTCGGCGAGCACGAAGCGGTGCGGGCCGGCCACGTCCACGACCAGCGCGTGCGCGCCCTCCTGGACCGCCGTCGCGGCGGCCAGGTGGGCCGCCACCGGCACCGGGCGCGCCGCCGGGTCCCAGGCGGCGAGCGCCGCGAGGTCGGAGAAGGCCAGCAGCGCCAGCCGGCCGTCGGCACCGGTCAGCAGCACGGCCGCCATGTCGCTCGACTTGTCCCGCGCCAACCCGTCGGGGCCGGTCTCGACCTCGCCCAGCAGGGCCACCACGGGCACCAGCAGGCGGGCGCCGGCGAGCATGCCGAGCACCTCCGGGTACGACGTGGTGCCGGCGTCGTACCCCTCGAGCGCGGCGGCGAGGGCGGCATCGGCCGAGCCGTCGTCATCGACGTAGGCGGATCCCTGGAGGCGCTTGGCGTCGGGACGTTCGCCGGCGTCGGGATTCCGCGGTTCGCTCACCGGCGGATTCTCGCATCCGTGGAAGCATGACGGTCGTGCACCACTCGTTCGTCGCCCGCAACCGCCTCTGGCGGAGACTGGGTGAGGCCGTCCAGGCCTGGCCCGAGCCCCTGTCCACCCCGGCCTTCGTCGTCGACCTCGACGCCTTCGACGCCAACGCCGCCGACCTCGTCCAGCGCGCGGGCGGGACCCCGATCCGGGTGGCCTCGAAGTCGCTGCGCGTGCCCGCGCTGGTCAGCCGGGCGCTCGCGACGCCGGGTTTCGCCGGCGTGCTCGCCTACACGCTGGCCGAGGCCCTGTGGCTCGTCGACAACGACGTGAGCGACGACGTGGTCGTCGCCTACCCGAGCGTCGACCGCGCCGCGCTGGCAGCGTTGGTCGCCTCGCCGAGGGCGGCGTCGCGGATCGCGATCATGGTCGACGACGTCGCGCACCTCGACGCCGTGGACGCGCTCAGGGCGTCCACCGCGGTGCCGGTGCGGGTTGCGATCGACATCGACGCCGGTCTGCGGTGGGGCGGCCAGCAGGTCGGTCCGCGCCGCTCGCCGCTCTTCGACGTCGGTTCCGTCACCGAGCTGGCCCGCCACGTCATCGACCGTCCGGGCTTCCACCTGGTCGGGGCGATGACCTACGAGGGCCAGGTCGCCGGCGTCCCCGACGACGTGCCGACCCAGCGGGCGAAGTCAGCAGTGGTCCGCAAGATCAAGGAGCTGTCGGTGCGGCAGCTCGAGTTCCGTCGTACGGCGATCGCGGAGGCGCTCGACGCGCTCGCCGGCCATGGCGACTTCACCGGGCTGGCCTTCTGGAACGCGGGCGGCTCCGGCTCGATCGAGTCCTCCGCCGCCGACCCGGTCGTGACCGAGGTGACGGCGGGCTCCGGACTCCTCGGCCCAACGCTCTTCGACCACTACCGGTCGTTCAGCCCGCGCCCGGCCGCCTTCTTCGGGCTGCCCGTCACCCGGCGTCCGGCGGCGGACGTGGCCACCGTGCACGGCGGCGGGCTGATCGCCTCCGGCCCGACCGGTGCCGACCGGGCGCCGACGCCGTGGGCGCCGGCCGGACTGCACCTGACCGGCCTCGAGGGCGCGGGCGAGGTCCAGACCCCGCTCGTCGGCACCAACGCCGGCATCCTCGCGATCGGCGACCTCGTGTGGTTCCGGCACGCGAAGTCGGGCGAGCCCTTCGAGCACGGCCGCACCGTGCTGCTCGCCCGGGGCGACCGGTTCGTCGAGGAGGTCCCGACCTACCGTGGGCACGGACTCGCCTTCTGAGTCCCGCGCGGCCACGGTGCTGGCGCGCGCGCTCGCCGCTCCCCCGACGCTCGGCACCGGGCGCCTGATCTGCATCGACGGGCTCGCCGGGTCCGGCAAGACCACCCTGGCACGCGAGCTCGCCGCGCTGGCGCCCGACGCGGTGGTCCTCGGGACCGACGAGATGCTCGAGGGCTGGCGCGGGCTGCCCGGGCTCGGCGCCTCGGTCGAGGCGCTGCTGCGGCCGCTCGCGGCGGACCGCCCCGGGACCTGGCGACGCTGGGACTGGTACGACGACCGGTGGGACGGGACGCGGACGGTGCACCCGGTCCCGTTGCTGGTGCTCGAGGGTGTCGGCTCCGCGGCGGCGGCGTACGACGACCTGGTGACGCTGCTCGTGTGGGTCGAGGCCGACCGGGAGACCCGGTTGGCGCGGTGGCTGGCGCGCGACGGCGAGGACCAGCGACCGCACTGGGCCGACTGGCTGGCCGACGAGGCCGCCCTGCACGAGCGGGACGACACGCGGTCGCGGGCCGACATCGTCATCAGGACCTAGGGAACCTCCCTAGGGTTGGGCACGTGATCAGGCCGACCGGCGAGCAGTACGTCATCGCGTCCCACGGCTACCGAGCCGTCGTCACCCAGACCGGCGTGCTGCGCCGGCTGCGTCACGACGGGCGCGAGCTCGTCGACGGGTTCGCCGAGGACGCGATGCCGGCCGCCGGTCGCGGCCAGCTGCTGGTGCCGTGGCCGAACCGGATCCGCGACGGCCGCTACGAGTTCGGCGGGACCACGCACCAGCTCGCGCTGACCGAGCCGAAGCGGGGCAACGCCTCCCACGGGCTGGTCCGCTGGGCGTCGTGGTCGGTGTTCCGGCACGACCCGGCCCTCGTCGAGCTGCGCTACTTCCTGCCGGCCCAGACCGGCTATCCGTGGGCGCTCGACCTGCGGACCACGTGGGAGGTCGGCGCCGAGGGACTGACCGTGACCCAGGCCGCCACCAACCGCTCGGACTCCGCGGCGCCGTACGCCTCGGGCGCGCACCCCTACCTGCTGGCGGGCCCGGGACCCTGCGACGGGTGGGAGCTGGAGCTCCCGGCGGCGACCTACCTGACCGTCGACGAGGAGCGGCTGCTGCCGACCGGGCGGGCCTCCTTCGAGGGGATCGTCGGCGATCCCCTGGGCAGCACGGTGCTCAACCACGCCGTGACCGACCTGCAGCGCGACGCCGACGGCGTCGCGTCGGTCCGGCTCCGGAACGGGACCGACGGCACCGGCACCGAGCTCTGGGTCGACGCGCACCACCGCTGGCTGCAGGTCTACACCGGCGACGACACCCCGACCCCGCGGGTGAGCGTCGCCGTGGAGCCGATGACCGCTCCCCCGGACGCCTTCAACTCCGGCGAGGACCTCGTCGTCCTCGACCCGGGGGCATCATTCTCCGCGTCGTGGGGCATCCGTTCGCTGTGACCGTGCGGTCGATAACGTTGGACCGCGATCAGCCGCACTGACGGGACGGGACGGACGACGATGGCGACGAGCGATGCCGGGGGCAGCGGTGTCCGCTGGTGGCGTCGTTCCCGGGACCTCGCCCAGCAGCAGGCCCGCGCCGCCCAGGCCGACGCGGCGCAGGCGATGTCCCACCTCGAGTCGCTCGAGGTCGACCTCAACGAGCTGAGCGAGATCGACGCCGCGGCGGCGGCCGCGCGGGCCGGGGCCGAGCGCATCGGCTTCACGACACCGCTCTCGCAGGAGTGGGACCGGATCTCGGTGGAGACCGGCATCCCGGCGCTGCAGTTCTACGAGCTCGACGCGGCGTACGACGCCCGGGTGGACCACGAGGAGGACGAGGCCCGCCGGATCGCGGCCGGGTTCGCCGCGGCTGCGGCGCGGCTGCGCGAGCTCCTGCCCGAGGTCGAGCGCTTCCGTGCGACGCACGCCGATGCGCTCGCGGCCGCCGCGGCCATCCGCGAGGACACCCCGGGGCTCATCGACCGGGCCGACACGACGCGGACCGAGGCCAGCCTCGCGCTGGCAGCAGCGTCCAACCAGGGCCTGCGCGACGGCTCCGCGAGTGACGCCCTGGTGCGGGCCTCCACCCTCATCGGCACGGCCCGCGCGGCTGCCGAGGAGCGCCGGTGGGTCGACGCCCACACCGCCGCGACCGGAGCGGTCGCCGCCGCCGACGAGGCGCGCAGCCTGGCGACCGACCTCCCTGATCGGGCCGAGCGGATCCGGACCGGTCACCTGTCGGTGCGCACCCGGCGCGACGCGATCCTCACCCAGCAGGCCCGGCTCCCCGAGGTGATGAGCCAGCTGCGCCGCCGCTACACCGTGGACGCCTGGCGCGACGTCGACGGCGCGCCCGAGCGGGTGGCGGCCGCCCTCAAGCAGGTGGAGGACGGCCTGGTCGAGCTCGACCGGCTGGTCGCGCAGCGCCCGCTGGACGTCCCGGCCGGGACGACTCTCCTCGCCACGGTCCGCACGGCCATCAACGACGCCAACGAGGACCTGCGGGCCGCGACCGACCGGCTGCAGCGCCTCGACTCGCTGGCCGACGACCCGCAGGTGCTGCTCGAGCGGCTGCGCCGCCGCCTGGTCGACGCGCGCCGGTTCGTCTCGGCGCTGCCCGGGTCGGATCCGCACCGCTACGGCCCGACCCTCGACGCCCTCGCCCGGCGCACCGAGCAGCTGCGTGAGAAGGTCGGCGCGATCCGGCCCGACTGGGGCGCCGTGATCGCCGAGGCGGACGCGGTCGAGGCCGGCCTGGACGCGATGATCAGGACGGCACGGGGGCACTGACCGCGGAGGTCACGTGGTCCAGGGCCATGTCTTCCCATCCTCGGTGGAGGACCGGGGCGTCCAGTGCGTGCGATGACAAGGCGCCAGCGCGCAGGCAGCCTGGACGTCTGTCAAGCGTTGGCAACGCTGCCAGCGTGCGTGCTGGGCGCTCCGGGGTCCACCGAGGATGGGGAGACATGGCCCAGTGCCCAGGCGAGGATCTCCTCGCCGGCCAGGATGCCCGTGGTCGTGGTGACCCGGACGTGGTCCGCTGCCCAGCCGGCGTCGTGCAGCTCGCCGTGCGCGGGCCGCAGCGCGTGGTGGGCGACCTCGAGCATGCCCGCGTCGAGCAGGCTGTCGCCGCTGGCCAGGGTCACCGTCGACGCGCCGTCCGGGAGCCGCCGGACCAGTCGCTCGACGGCGCTGCCCTTGCCGAGCCCCTCGGGGACGACGTAGACCTTGCGCCCCTGCACCGAGACCCTCCAGCCGCCCTGCTCCGCGAGCGTCTCCAGCTCGGCGACCCACGCCTCGGGGATGGCCTCGCGGCTGTGGGCGACCAGGTAGCAGAACAGGTCCTCGACGTCGCGGACCAGCTTGACCCACGGTTCGTCGGCGACCGCGGCGAGCACGGCGTTCATCTCCGCCAGCGGCGCCGACCGGGCGGCGAGCGCGAAGGACTCGTCGCGCCACTCCGGGTCGGGGAGGCCGTCGACCAGCAGCGTGCCGCCGTTGGTGGTGATGGCGTGGCGCGGGACCGCGGGCAGGCCGACGCGCTGGTACTGGGCGACGCTGCGGGTCGTCACGGGGACGACCACGTCGAGGCGCATGAGGTCGCCGAGCAGCGACCACGAGCGCTGCGTCATGCGTGAGAGGGGCGCGCCGTCGTACACCTCGACGACGCGGGCGTCGGCGGGCGCGTCCGGGCCGGCGGAGCCGGCGGAGTAGATCAGCGTGCGGTCGAGGTCGAACGCCACGAGGAAGGAACCGGACACGTCAGGCCACCTGGCGGATGAGGCCGATGCAGGAGTACGGCAGGTCGGGCGTTGGTACGACGGGCACGTCGCGGGCCTCCGCGAGCGCGATCACGTGCCGCAGGTCCGGCAGGCGGTCGGGGCGGACGAGGACCTGCCACGGCACGCGGCGCAGCAGGACCCGGGTCGTCTCCCCCACGCCCGGCTTGGCGAGGTTGATGTCGCTGATGCCGAACTCGCGCGCGATCGCCTCGACGGCCCGGTGGCCGGCCCAGGTGACGGCACGGTCGGCCGGCGGCACCTCGAGCCCGGCGTCGACGTCGGCGCGGACGGCGTCGAAGCGGGAGGCGATCGTGTCGACGAAGTGGTTGGACACGTCGTCCTCGGCCCACTCGGCGTAGAACTTCGCGCCGTGGAACATGCCCTCGCCGATCAGGTCGTCGCGGTAGACGGTGCGCGAGACCAGGCCGGAGACGGTCGAGTTGAGGCAGGCGGACGGGATCAGGAAGTCGTCGCGGGTGCCGTGGATCGCGGTGCAGCCACCCGGGTCGGCGAGCACGGCGAGCTCGCCGTCGAGGCCGGCGTGCTCCGGGTGCGCGGCGACCCAGTCGGTCACTGCCACGTCGAGCTCGCGCTGGATCGCGCCCTTGCCGGTCCAGCCGTCGACGAAGGCCACCGCGCCGGCCGGGTGGCGCTCGAGCACGTGGGCCAGCGCCACCTCGTCGATGCCTCGGCCGCGGATGATCGAGATCGTGTAGTGCGGGACGGCGATCCCGCGGGTGGCCTCGTAGTAGCGCCGCAGCAGGACGCCGATCGGCGTGCCGGCCCGCGCGAGCGAGACCAGCACCGGCTGGTGGCCGCGCGCTGCGTGCCGCTCCCACAGCAGCTCTCCCACGACACCGACGGCCGTGGCGACCCGGTCGGCGCTCAGCTCGAGCGCCTCGTGGAAGAGCTCGAGGTAGGCGGCGTCGGGCTGGAACTCGACCGGCAGCATCTCCGAGTAGTGGGTGCCGCCCTGGATGGCGGCCTCCCGGTGCTCGGTGCTGCGCTCGAGGTCGACCCCGGACAGGTCGGTCAGCAGCCAGGTGACGTCGGCGGCGGGATAGGAGCCGAACAGGGCGGCGGCAGTGGCGGTCATCGGGGTCCTCCGGTGACGGTGACGACGTGCACGACGTCGGCGAACGGGCGCAACGCCTCGGCCAGCGGAGCCGCCGCGTCGGCCGGCGTGTCCACGACCACGACGACGTGGTCGTGGCTCAGGTCCGACCAGGCGGCGCCGTCGGGGACGGCGGCCGAGGGGTCCACGACGTTGTGGAGGCGGGCCGGTCGACCGGGCTCGGTCGGCGCGGCGAACTCGAGGGTGCGGCGCACGGCGTAGCCGGGCTGGTCGGCGGCATGCACCGGCGACCGCGTCGTCGACTGCGTGACCACGTCGAGCGCCGGGTGCTGGTCGGCGAGGTGGGCCGCGACCAGGGTCGGCAGGAACATCAGCTCCTCCGTCCCGACCACGAGCACCCGGCCCGACAGCTCCGGGCCCAGCCACCGGGCGACCCCCGCAGCGGCGTCGTCGAGGCGCGCGGTCTCCCCCGCGGTGAGGCCGTTGCGAGCACCCGTCGGCTGGTCCGCGGGCCACCTGTCGTCGTACACGTGGACGGGGGCGGGGGCACCCGCCGGCGACGGCGCGCCGGGGGCCAGCTCGGCACGGGCACGCGCCGCGCGGTCCAGCACGTCGTCCGGTACGTCGACCGCGATCGCCGCGAGCGACGCGACCCGCACGTCGACCCCGATCTCCGCGGCGCGCTGGTCGAAGGCCTCCCGCTGGGCGGGGGTCCGGGCGTCGATCAGCGCGGCGACGACATAGGCCGGGCGCGGGAAGCGGGCGTGGAGTGCCTCGATGGTGTTCAGCGCCGTGCGGCCGGTCGTCAGCTCGTCGTCGACGAGGACGAGCGGACCGGCCCCCGCGAGCCGGACGGAGGGCCCGGGCTGCAGGTGGTGCGCCACCGCATGGGAGTGCTCCTCCTCGAAGCTCACGGCCACGGGCAGGTCGGCCACCGGCTCGCGGGTCGAGTGGAGGTAGGACATGCCCAGCCGCTGCGCGACCGCGTGGCCCAGTCCGGTCGCGGTCTCGCAGTAGCCGATCACCAGCGCGTCGTCGACGTCGCCCGCCGGCCCCTGCGCGGCGAGCTCTGCCGCCACCAGGTCCGCGAGCCGGTGGCCGCCGTCGAGCACGGTCGCGCCCGGCACCGGGATGTGCTTGCCGAGGATGCGGGAGACGATCAGGTGCGCGCGTCGCGGGTTGTCGCGCAGCGCCAGCCCGGCGAGGTCGTCGAACGCGACCGCTCCGCCGGACCGGATGTCCAGTCCCAGGAGCGCGCGGACGTCCGCCGACGGCGACGCCGGCCGGGTCAGCGTCACGAGACCACCCGGACGGGCGCGTCGCCGAGGTTGAACTCGTCGGCGGTGACCCGCTGGCCGATCGCGAGCAGGTCGACGAGGGAGGCGTCGTCGGCGAGCACGCCGTAGACGGCGGCCCGGGCGAGCATCTGGTCCGCCCAGCGCCCGTGCGGCCCGACCTCGTTCATCCGGCCGTGGCGCGAGGCCGCCACCCCGCCACGCTCCCGCAGCTGGTCAATCGCCACCGCGTCGTCGTACTCGTCGACGTGGACGGCGAGCAGGCTGTTGACCACCGAGATGTGCGAGGGGTGGATGACGGTCTTGCCGTACATGCCGTTGGTCTTGTCGAGGTTGATCTCGCGCATCAGGCCGTCGACGTCGTTGTTGATCAGCTGGCGCCGCAGCGACGTCGCGTGGTGCTCCGCGAAGGGGGTCGTGCGCAGCTGGGGCTTGAGGAAGCGCGGGCCCGGGATGTGCTCCCAGACGGGGCCGGTCACGACGTGGTCGCCGTTGCGGGTGAACTGGTTGAGGATGTCGGAGAGCGCGTCGCGCACGACGGCGACGTCCCAGATCGTCGTGTCCCGGTCACGCCGGAGGCCGAAGATCCCCGACAGGTCGGTCCCACCGACCCGCACGCACAGGACGTGCTCGTCGTACGCCGCGAACAGCTCGGCGAGCTGGGCCAAGGCCGGTCGCCGCGACTCGACGTAGGCGATCTCCGGGCTCTCGAGGATCGGCATCGCGTACATCGGCCGGTGCAGCCCGGCGGAGACCTCGCGGGTCGCCGCAAGCATCGGCTCGACCCGGTCGACGGCCGACTTGGCGAGGCTGAACCCGGTCAGCCCGGTCAGCGCACCGCCGGCGGCCGCGGCGACCCGACGGATCTGGTCGGCGTCGCGGACCCGGACGAAGACCAGCGGCATCCGCGAGCGGCGGTGGGCCGGCATGGACCGGATCGACTCCAGCGCCTCGACCACGCCGCGCTCGGCACGCTCGACGGCATCGTGCTCGATGGCGTCCTCGAGGCACCACACGACCGAGGTGGCACCCACCGAGGCGACGCGCAGCGAGTCACCGACCAGGTCGGGCCGCGTCCCGGGCATGTACAGCGTCGCGCCGAGCGCGAGCGCGATGCGCTGCCGGTCGCTGTCGGGAGTGACGTCCTCGGGTGCCACCTCGAACAGACGATCCCGAACGTCGTCTGCGAGGTAAGCGAAGTGCTTCACCCCTCCGGCCGCTTCACTTGCGGGCGGCCGTCCAGTTCATGCCCCAGCCGTAGGCCTCGTCGACATTGCGCTGGGTGCCCGAGATGTAGCGGACCTCGCGGTCGATGCGCAGGTCGCCCCCCGTGTTGGTGAGCATCGCGATCGCACAGAAGCGCTTGTCGTTGGCGGCCTCGTCCAGACGGATCTCGATCGGGGCGGCGCCGACGGGGTACATGGTGACCACGCCGTCCGCGGCCGCCCAGTTCGGCACGCCCTCGTAGATGTAGGCGAACACCAGGACCCGGCGGATCTGGGCGAGGCGGTCAAGGTTGACGATGAGGTTCTCGCCGCCCGTGGCGGTGCCCGAGCGGTCGTCACCGTCGAGGAAGACGTACGGCGGCCGGTCGAGCGCACCGAACGCGTTGCCGAGGGCCTGGACGACACCCTTGTCGCCGTCCATGGTCTCCCACAGGCAGCCGAGGTCGAGGTCGACGCTGCCGCCGCCACCCATCGCCCGCTTGAGGAAGCCGCCGGCGGGCTTGCCGCCCTGCGACCAGTTGAGGTTGATGCGGAGCTGGCCGCTGGCGCCGCCGCCACCCTTGGTCAGGGACACGGTCGGGCTCGACTTGGTCAGCGACACCTTCGAGAGGTTCACGCCACCACCGGCGGGCGCGCCCGGGGGCGGCGGCGGAGGGGGCGGAGGAGTCGCCGAGGCGGGCGCCGGCGGAGGCGGCGGCGGGGGTGCCGAGGCGGGCGTCGGCTTGGGCCTCTTGACGTAGTCGACCATCGTGCTGCTCCTGGGGTACGGGGGGGTGGTGCCTCGGCGCGCCGGTCCGGTTCTCCCGGACCGGCACGCCGTCGAAGGGTGTGTCAGACGTTGACGCCGAAGTCCTGCGCGATGCCGCGCAGACCCGACGCGTAGCCCTGGCCGACCGCGCGGAACTTCCACTCGGCGCCGTTGCGGTAGAGCTCGCCGAAGACCATGGCGGTCTCGGTCGAGGCGTCCTCGCTGAGGTCGTAGCGGGCGATCTCGGCGCCGCCGGCCTGGTTCATCACGCGGATGTAGGCGTTGCGCACCATGCCGAAGTTCTGGCCGCGGGCGTCAGCGTCGTAGATCGACACGGGGAAGACGATCTTGTCGACGTCCGGCGGGACGACCCCGAGGTTGACCTTGAGGAGCTCGTCGTCGCCGTCGCCCTCACCGGTGGTGTTGTCACCGGTGTGCTCGAGCGAGCCGTCGGGGCTCTTCAGGTTGTTGAAGAAGATGAAGTGCGAGTCGGAGAGGGCCTTGCCGTCCGCCTTGAGCATGATGGCGGACGCGTCGAGGTCGAACTCGCCACCGGAGAACGAGTTCGCGTCCCAACCGAGGCCCACGTCGACGGCCGAGAGGCCCGGGGCCTCCTTGGTGAGGGAGACATTGCCACCCTTGGTGAGGGAAACAGCCATTGGTGCTTGGTCCTTTTCGCAGCAGGGATCGGGGTAGGTCTGACTCTAGACAACGGCACAACTGCCCACCATCGAACGCACCAAACAGTCGAAGAACCAACGAACGGCGAACGGGACGTGGTCGTGGGGCGAACGCTGCGACGGTCCGCGCGGCCCGATCCGGCCTCAGGCCGTGGTGTGTGCCGCGACCACCGCGCGCAGCTCGCGGATCGCGTCCGCCGCGCGCTGACCGTCGGACGCGTGGATCCCGAGCAGCGAGACCCGCTCGTCCTCACCCATGTCGAGGTGCGGCCACGGCGCCCCCTGGGGCATCCGGACGCGTCCGACCTCGCTCCACGCCAGCTCCCGCTTGCGGTAGCCGTTGACGATCGTCAGGCCGTCCTCGCGCGCCACGACCCGGGAACGGGCCAGTCCGTTCAGCAGTGCCAGGCCGAGCAGGACCAGGCCGATCACCGTGCCCCGCTCGTAGACGTTGACCGACGCCCGGGTGTCGTCGTCGAAGTTGACCCACAGCCACGCGAAGGCGCCGACGAGCACGACGCCGAAGACGACCGCCGCCATCCGCGGCCCGAAGGGTCGCCAGGTGTGCGGCAGTGCAGGGGGTACGACGGGCTGCTGGCTCATCGGACCTAGAGCCGGCAGGCGTGGATGTCGGTGGTGAGGATCGCCCGGGCGCCGAGCGCGAAAAGCTCGTCCATGACCCGCTGGGCGGTGGCTCGCGGCACCATCGAGCGGACCGCGACCCAGCCCTCCCGATGGAGCGGGCTGACCGTCGGGCTCTCGATGCCGGGCGTCAGCCCGATCGCCTGCTCGACCTTCTCGGCGCGGATGTCGTAGTCCATCATCACGTAGGCGCGGGCGACGAGGACGCCCTGCAGCCGGCGGGTGAAGACCTCGAGCGCCGACTCGTCCGCACCCTCACGGGTGATCATCACGGCCTCGGACTCGAGGATGACGTCGCCGAAGACCTCGAGCCCCGCGTTGCGCAGGGTGCTGCCCGTCTCGACCACGTCCGCGATCACGTCGGCGACACCGAGCTGGATGCTGGTCTCGACCGCGCCGTCGAGCCGGACGACGGACGCCTCGACGCCACGCTCGGCGAGGTAGCGCTTCACCACGCCGTCGTACGACGTCGCGATCCGCAGGCCCTTGAGGTCCTCGACCGTCTCGGCGGTGCCGGGGCGGGCGGCGAAGCGGAACTTGGACCGGCCGAAGCCGAGCTGCAGCGACTCGGCCGCCGTGGCGTGGGAGTCGAGCAGCAGGTCGCGGCCGGTGATGCCCGCGTCGAGGGTGCCCTCGCCGACGTACAGCGCGATGTCGCGGGGGCGGAGGTAGAAGAACTCGACCTCGTTGTCGGGGTCGATCTTGGTCAGCTGCTTGGACTCGGAGCGCTGGGCGTAGCCCGCCTCCCGCAGCATGCCCGAGGCGGCCTCGGACAGGGCGCCCTTGTTGGGGACGGCGATCTTCAGCATGGAGATGTTCCTCAGAGGTGGGTGTAGACGTCCTCGAGCGAGAGTCCGCTCGCGATCATGAGGACCTGGGCGTGGTACAGCAGCTGGCTGATCTCCAGCGCGGTGGCTTCCTTGCCCTCGTGCTCGGCGGCCATCCAGGACTCAGCGGCCTCCTCGATCAGCTTCTTGCCGATCGCATGGACGCCGGCGTCGAGCGCCCGGACGGTGCCGGACCCCTCGGGCCGCGTCTGTGCCTTCTCGCTGAGCTCTGCGAACAGCTCGTCGAACGTCTTCACGGGAGGTCAGCCTACGGCGTGGCCGCAGGCCGACCTGCGCCGGTCTCACCCCCGAGGGCTCAGCCCACGAAGCCGCGCGAGCGGATCTTCTTCAGCGTGGCCGCGGTCTGCAGCGCGGCGGAGGCCGCCTCGTAGCCCTTGTCCTCGTTCGATCCCTCGAGGCCGGCGCGGTCCAGCGCCTGCTGCTCGTTGTCGCAGGTGAGGACTCCGAAGCCGACCGGGGTGTGGTGGTCGAGCGAGACGCGGGTGAGCCCGTCCGTCGCGGCGTTGCAGACGTAGTCGAAGTGGGGCGTCCCGCCCCGGATGACGACGCCCAGCGCGATCACGGCGTCGTACGACGGCGCGAGGGCTCCGGCGGTGACGGGCAGCTCGAAGACGCCCGGGACCCGAACGACCACGGGCGCCTCGAGCTTGTGGTCGGCGAACGCCCGCTGGGCGCCGGCGATGAGGCCGTCCATCACCACGCTGTGCCAGCTGGCGGCGACGACCGCGACCCGGAGGTCGTGGCAGTCGATCGGGGCGATGTCGGGGGCGCCGTGTCCGGCCATGTCAGTTGGCTCCTTCGAGGTCGGGCAGGTCGTGCCCCATGCGGTCGCGCTTGGTCAGCAGGTAGGCAAGGTTGTGGTCGTTGGGGTGCGGCGTCAAGGGGACGCGCTCGGCGACCTTGATGCCGTAGTCCTCCAGTGAGGACACCTTGTCGGGGTTGTTGGTCAGCAGCCGGACCTCGTCGACGCCCAGGTCCTTGAGGATCTGGGTCGCGGCACCGTAGTGCCGTGCGTCGGCCGGCAGGCCGAGGTCGAGGTTGGCGTCGACGGTGTCGCGGCCGCCGTCCTGCAGCTGGTAGGCCTGCAGCTTCGCGACCAGGCCGATCCCCCGGCCCTCGTGGCCACGCAGGTAGACGACGACGCCGCGGCCCTCCTCGACGATGCGGTCCATCGCCTCGTTGAGCTGGGGACCGCAGTCGCAGCGGCTGGAGCCGAAGACGTCGCCGGTCAGGCACTCCGAGTGCACCCGGGTCAGCACCGGGCCGTCCTCGGTCAGGGTCGCCGGGTCGCCGTACACGAGGGCGACGTGCTCGCTGCCGTCGACGGTGATCGTGTAGCCGATGGCGGTGAAGTCGCCGTGGCTGGTGGGCAGCCGGGTCTCGGCCTCGCGGACGACGTGGCGCTCGACGCGCCGCCGGTAGCGGACCAGGTCCTCGATGGAGATCATCGCGAGGCCGTGCTCGTCGGCGAACGCGCGCAGCTCGGGCGCCCGCTTCATCGTGCCGTCGTCGTTGACGACCTCCACCAGCACGCCGGCCGGGGTGAGCCCGGCCAGGCGGCACAGGTCGACGGCGGCCTCGGTGTGGCCACGGCGGACCAGGACGCCGCCCTCGCGGTAGCGCAGCGGGAACACGTGGCCCGGGCGCGTGAGCTCCCACGGCTCGGTGGCCGAGTCGGCGAGAGTGCGCACGGTGCGGGCGCGGTCGGCGGCGGAGATGCCGGTCGTCGTACCGTCGCGGGCGTCGACCGAGATCGTGTACGCCGTCCGGTAGGCGTCCTTGTTGTGCGGGGTCATGAGCGGGATCTCCAGCCGGTCGAGCATGGCGCCCGGCATCGGCGCGCAGATCACGCCGCTGGAGTAGCGGATCGTCCACGCCATCAGCTCCGGCGTCGCCTTGCTGGCGGCGAAGATGATGTCGCCCTCGTTCTCGCGGTCCTCGTCGTCGACGACCACGACCGCCCTGCCGGCGGCGATGTCGGCGATCGCGCGCTCGACGTCGTCGAGGCGGACCTTGCCGCTGGGGCTGCTGGACTCACTCATGCGTTGTTCTCCTTGGTGCCGGCGCCGGTGTAGGCGCGGACGAGCTTCTCCACGTGCTTGGCGATGACGTCGACCTCGAGGTTCACCCGGTCGCCGGGGGCCCGGAAGCCGAGGGTGGTGCGGGCGAGGGTCTCGGGGATCAGGCTGACCGTGAAGGTGTCGTCCTTCGCCTCGACGACGGTCAGGGAGGTGCCGTCGACGGTGATCGAGCCCTTGTCGACGAGGTAGCGGCCCATCCCGGCGGGCAGCGAGATCTCGACGACCTCCCAGTGTTCGCTGGGGGTGCGGCTGACGACCTCGCCGACGCCGTCGACGTGGCCCTGGACGATGTGCCCGCCGAGCCGCTTCTCGGCGGTGACCGCACGCTCGAGGTTGACCCGGTCGCCGACGGCGAGGTCGCCGAGGCTGGTCTTCGCGAGGCTCTCCGCCATCACGTCGGCCGTCCAGGTGCTGTCGGTCCGCTCGGCGACGGTGAGGCAGCAGCCGTTGACGGCGATCGAGTCGCCGAGCCCGGCGTCGGACAGGGTGATGTCCGAGGCGATGGTCAGGCGGATCGCGTCCCCCTGGTCCTCGATCGCCTCGATGGTGCCGAACTCCTCGACGATTCCCGTGAACACGGTCAGCTCTCCTTGCGAGTGGGCCGGAGGAGCAGGCGGACGTTGGCGTCCGTGCCCTCCCCGACGACGGTGGTGTCGGTGATCTCGAGGCGCAACGCCTTGTCGATCGACCGGATTCCGAGCCGGCCGACGGCCGACCTGCCCGAGCCCAGCAGCAGCGGGGCGACGTAGGCGACGACCTCGTCGACGACACCGGCCTTGAGGAAGGCCGCCGCGAGCGTCGGCCCGCCCTCGAGGAAGACGTGGTGGCGGTCGTGGTCGGCGTAGAGGGTGCGCAGCGCCTCGAAGGGGTCGTGGGTGCGCAGGTGCACGGTCGGGGCCGCGTCGTCGAAGATCCGGCGCTCGGCCGGCAGGTCGCGGTCGCCCATGACGACGCGCAGCGGCTGGTTCGCCAGGGGCCGGTCGTCGTCGTCACGGACGGTCAGTTGCGGGTCGTCGGCCTCGACCGTGCCGGTGCCGACCATCATCGTGTCGCAGAGCCCACGGAGGAGGTGGGTGTCACGACGGGCCGGCAGCGAGGAGACCCAGCGGGAGCTGCCGTCGGACGCCGCGCTGCGGCCGTCGAGCGTGGTGGCGAACTTCCAGGTGACGAACGGGCGGCCGTTGCGGTGCGCGAAGGTCCACGCCCGGTTGACCTCCTCCGCCTCGTCGGTGAGCAGGCCGGCCTCGACCTCGAGGCCCGCCTCGAGCAGGGTCTCCATGCCGCCGGACGCGAGCGGGTTCGGGTCACGCTGGGCGATCACCACCCGGCGTACCCCGGCGGCGATGAGGGCCTGCGCGCACGGGCCGGTCCGGCCGGTGTGGTTGCACGGCTCCAGCGTCACGATCGCGGTCGCACCACGGGCGCGCTCGCCGGCCACCCGGAGCGCCTCGACCTCGGCGTGCGGCGTGCCCGCGCCGTGGTGGAAGCCCTCGCCCACGACGGTGCCGTCGTCGGCGAGCAGCACGCAGCCGACCCGGGGGTTCGGGTGGAGCGGGACGCCCGGGCTCGCGGCGAGGGCGAGCGCACGCCGCATGGCGTCGTACTCGCGGGCGAATCCCCCCGATGTGCTGGTCACTGCTGGCCTCTCGTCGTCCGTGGTGCTGCGGACTCCGGGGCTTGCAGGACGTCGGGCGGACGGCTGGCGTGAGGCCGGCTCGTCCGTCGGACGCTCGTGCGTGCACTTCCCATCCGGACTTTGACCGTCGGTCCAGGATTCGCACCTGGTCAACCGACCACTGGCTGTGATCGGGTCGCGGACTTGTGAGCGAGGCACAGGGCTTCGCTCAGTCACCGCCGGCTCGGAGTTTCACCGACCCCAGAGCACGCGAGCTCTTGGTCTCCATGGTGGCACAAGCGCGCCGGTTTACCGATGTGGGCCCGGTCACTGGGACACCGGGGCTAGGTTCGGAGCATGAACTGGACGTGGCTCGGCATGGGGTGCCTGACAGGCGTGCTGCTGTGGTTCACCACCGACCAGTTCGTGCTGCTCGTGCTCGGCGTGCTGCTGGGCATCGCGCTGGGCATCGGCTTCGGCGCCGGGTCGAAATCCGAGTGAGCCGGAGCGAGGGCCGCGCGTAGGTTGGCCCCATGTCGTATCCCCCACCCCTGTACGACGGAGCCGGCGGTGAGGCCTCGGCCTGGGTCCGCCCCCGTGACGCCGCCCCCGACCTCGTCTACCCGAACGGAAACAGGGTCCACCACCTCGCCCGGGGCGAGGCGACCGGTGGCCTGTTCGGCCTCTACCGCTGGGAGTTCTCGGAGGCCGTGAGCGGCCCGGGCCCCCACTTCCACCGCACCATCACCGAGTCCTTCTACGTCCTCGAGGGCGAGGTCCGGATCCATGACGGCAACGGCTGGGTGAGCGCGCGGTCGGGCGACTTCCTGCACGTGCCGGCCGGCGGCGTGCACGGGTTCCGCAACGAGTCGGGGGCGCCGGCGTCGATGCTGCTGCACTTCTCCCCCGGCGCCCCGCGCGAGGCCTACTTCGAGGGCCTGGACCGGCTCGCGCGCGGCGAGGAGTGGACGCCCGAGGAGTACGACGCGTTCATGCGCGCGCACGACAACACCTGGGTCGAGGAGTAGCGCCCCGGCAGCTCAGGCGCTGAGGATCAGTCCGCTCGTCGGCACGCCCGTGCCGGCCGTGACCAGGACGTTCTCCACGTCGGCCACGGGGTTGACCGAGGTGCCGCGCACCTGGCGCACGCCCTCGGCGATGCCGTTCATGCCGTGGATGTAGGCCTCGCCGAGCTGGCCGCCGTGGGTGTTGATCGGGAGCCGTCCGCCGACCTCGAGGGCTCCGTCGCGGACGAAGTCCTTCGCCTCGCCGCGGCCGCAGAAGCCGAGCTCCTCGAGCTGCATCAGCACGTAGGGCGTGAAGTGGTCGTAGAGGATCGCCATCGGCAGGTCGGCGGGCGTGAGGCCGGACTGCTTCCACAGCTCGCGGCCCACGACCCCGATCTCGGGGATGCCGATGTCGTCGCGGTAGTACGACGTCATCACGAACTGGTCGCGCGCCGAGCCCTGCGCGGCCGCGGTGATGTACGCCGGCTTCTGCGCGAGGTCCCTCGCCCGCTCCGCCGAGACGACGACGAGCGCGACCGCTCCGTCGGACTCCTGGCAGCAGTCGAGCAGGCGCAACGGGTCGGCGATCATGCGCGAGGCCTGGTGGTCCTCCAGCGTGATCGGCCTGCCGTGGAAGAACGCGGCCGGGTTGGTGGCGGCGTGCCGGCGGTCGGCGACCGCCACCCGGCCGAAGTCCTCCGAGGTCGCGCCGTACTCGTGCATGTAGCGGCGGGCCTGCATCGCGACCGTGGCGGCCGGCGTGGACAGCCCGAGCGGGTAGGTCCACGCGTTGTCGAGGCCATTGGTGTTGACCTGCGCGGCCGCCCACTTCGACACCTGGCCGAAGCGGTCGCCGGAGCGCTCGTTGAAGCCGCGGTAGGCGACGACCACGTCGGCGACCCCGGTGGCGACGGCCATCGCGGCCTGCTGGACGGTCGCGCAGGCAGCGCCGCCGCCGTAGTTGATCCGGCTGAAGAAGCGCAGCTCGGGGATGCCGAGCTCACGGGCCACCGCGATCTCGGAGGAGGTGTCCATCGTGAACGTGACCAGGCCGTCGACGTCGGCCGGCGTGAGGCCGCAGTCGGCCAGCGCGTGCCGGACGGCCTCGACCGAGAGCTGGAGCTCGGAGCGCCCGGAGTCCTTGGAGAACTCGGTCGCCCCGATGCCCGCGATGGCCGCCTTGCCGGAGAGGGTGCGCTCGCTCATGCCGCCTGCCCCCTCGGGTCGAGCACCGTCACCGTGCCGATGACGTGGTCGCCGAGCGAGACCGCGCCGACGACCTTGATCGTCGCCTCGCCGTCGGCGACCTCGGTGACCTCACCGGTGAAGGTGAACGTGTCGTAGGGGTACGCCGGCGCGCCGAGCCGGATCGCGATGCCCTTGATCTGCACGTCGGGTCCGGCCCAGTCGGTGACATAGCGCTCGCACAGCGCGGTCGAGGTGAGGATGTTGACGAAGATGTCCTTCGAACCCGCCGCCTGCGCGATGTCGCGGTCGTGGTGGACGTCCTGGAAGTCGCGGGTCGCGATCGCGGTCGAGACCACGAGGGTCGGCGTGATCGGGAGGCTCCACTCGGGCAGCCGGTCCCCCACGGTGAGCGTCGTGCCCATCAGTCCACCTTCGTCCAGATCGGGAGGGTCAGCTCGTCGTCGATCACGTTCCAGCCCACCTGCAGCCGGTCGCCGATCTCGACGGGACCGGTCACCTCGGCCACCATCCGCACGCCCTCGTCGAGGTCGAGCAGCGCGATGACCAGCGGCAGCTCCTTGCCGGGCACCTGCGGGGCGTGGTGGACCAGGTAGGAGAACACGGTGCCCCGGCCGCCGGCGACCACGTAGCCGCGGTCGAAGGCGCCGCAGTCCGGGCAGGCCGGACCGGGCGGGTGCCGGAGCACGCCGCACGCGTTGCACCTCTGGATGCGCAGCTCGCCGTTCGCCGTACCCTCGAAGAAGTAGGCGTTGTCCCGGTTGACGACCGGCCGCACCGGCCCGCTCATGCCTCGGCCTTCGCGCGCGGGATGAACTTGAGAACGCGGAAGAGCATGGTGGCGACCTTCTCCGAGGTGCCGTCCTCGTGCTCGACGTACCAGGTGTTGCGCGACGTCACGAAGTAGCCGACGCCCATGCCGGTCGCCTTCGGGCCGACGACCGAGTCCAGCGCCGTGGTGACGCGCAGCTGCTCGCCCACCCGCAGGTAGCGCTCGTAGGACTGCTCGCAGTTGGTGCCGAGGACGGCCGTGAACCCGGCGTCGGTCAGCGCGCGCATCATCGAGTGCAGGGGGTCGTCCTCGGACGGCCTGCCGCCCAGGCCGTACATGGTCCAGACCTGCGCCATCGACGGCGGCGCCTCGCCCACCCTGAAGCGGGGGTTGTCGAGGCCCATCGCCTCGAGCCAGTTGTTGATCGTCGGCTGGTTGACCTCGTCGCGGGCGAACCGCTCGGCGGCCTCGCCCCACGCCTTGATCCGCTCGGCCTCGGCCATCACCTTCTCGTGGACCGCCGGGTCCACGAGCTCCTGCGACGGGGCGCTCATCGCGGCACCCGCGGCAGACCGAGGCCGAACATCGAGATCAGCTCGCGCTGGACCTCCTGGACCCCGCCGCCGAAGGTGAGCACGAGGTTCCGCTTGGCCTGGGCGTCGAGGTAGTCGAGCAGGTCCTTGGTCGCCGGCTCACCCGCGTCTCCGTGGCGGTGCACGAGGGTGATCAGGTCGGCGAGCAGGTGCTGGACCTGGTCAGAGGCGAAGACCTTCGAGGACGAGGCGTCGGCGACCTTGATCTCGCCGGCCGCCGCGGCCCGCGCGACCTCCCAGTTCAGCAGCTCGTTGATCCGGAAGACCGCCGTGGTCTTGCCCAGCAGGTCGCGCACGTCGGGCTCGTCACGGACGCCGGCAGCGTCCGCCCAGCGCACGACGCGGTCACGCAGGCCCTCGATCCGGCCGGCGGGACCGAGCATGACCCGCTCGTGGTTGAGCTGGGTGGTGATCAGCTTCCAGCCTTGGTTCTCCTCGCCGACGAGCATGTCGACCGGGACCCGGACGTCGTTGAAGTACGTCGCGTTCACGTGGTGCGAGCCGTCGGCCGTGATGATCGGCGTCCAGGTGTAGCCGGGGTCGCTGGTGTCGACGATCAGGATCGAGATGCCCTTGTGCTTCGGGGCGTCCGGGTCGGTGCGCACCGCGAGCCACAGGTAGTCGGCCTGGTGGCCGCCCGTCGTCCACATCTTCTGGCCGTTGACGACGTAGTGGTCGCCGTCGCGGCGCGCGGTGGTCCGCAGGGAGGCGAGGTCGGTGCCGGCGTCGGGCTCGCTGTAGCCGATCGCGAAGTGCACGTCGCCCTTGAGGATGCGCTCGAGGAAGAGGTCCTTCTGCTTCTGGGTGCCGTACTTGATCAGCGTCGGGCCGACGGTCTGCAGGGTGACGGACGGCAGGTGCACGTCGGCGTACTGCGCCTCGTTGGCGAAGATCGTCTGCTCGACCTCGCCGAGCCCGTGGCCGCCGTACTCCTCCGGCCAGCCGACGCCCATCCAGCCGTCGGTGCCGAGGCGCCGGATCATCCGCTCGTAGGTCGGCCCGTGCCGGTTCCACGCGCCCTCGACCGGGTCGGGGTCGTGGAGGCCCTCGAAGTCGGCGGCGACGCCGCCGAAGTAGTCGCGCAGGCGGGCCTTGAGCGCGCGCTGCTCCTCGGTCAGCTCGAGGTTCTTCGCCGCGGGAGCCTCGACCCGGACCTGCGCCGCGGTGGTGTCGAGGGCGTGGGCGAGGTCGGTGCCCCACGTCGTCAGCGCGACGAGGGGGTACGTGATGTCCACGCCCATGCCGCCGTGCAGATGGTGGCAGGTGCGGAAGGCGTACGGCGCCACCTGGCTGGCCCAGTAGCCCGCCACAGCGAGGTCGTCGGCGGCCGGCAGGCCCTCGGCGACGCGCCACACCGCGTTGTCGGCGGCGAGGTCGAGGGTGCGCGAGGTGACGTAGACGTCGGCCATCTGCAGGGACACGGCCTGGAACTCCGCGAGCGCCCGGCCGAACTGCTGGCGACCCTTGACGTAGTCGGCGGTCAGGTCGCGCGCACCCGCGAGGACACCGGCGGCGCTCGCGGCCAGGCCGGCGCGGGCGAGGTCGTGCAACCGGGCAGCGGCACCGTCCTCGAGCAGCTCGGCCGGCGCGCCGTCGAGGACGACGGTGTGCTGGCGCCCGCTCGAGGCATGGGCCTCCAGCAGCTCCACGCCCGCGCCCCGGGGATCGACGAGGACGACGACGTCGCGGTCGCCCTCGGTCGCCGCGACCAGCAGCCGGTCGGCGAGGTCCGCGTGCGTCACGGCCAGCTTGCGGCCGGAGACCCGGCCGGCGTCGTACACGGCGGGGCCGCGGAGCGCCGGCGTCACGACGACCTCACCGGTCGCGATGCCCGGCAGCAGGTCCTTGCGCTGCGCGTCCGTGCCGTACGACGCCAGGGTCAGCGCGCCGCAGCACAGGGTCTCCCACGCGGGCACCTGCACGGCCCTGCACCCGGCCTCGCGCAGCAGCACGGCCACCTCGGACAGGCCGAGCCCCTCCCCGCCGTACTCCTCCGGGACCGGCAGCGCGGTCAGGCCGGCAGCGGCCCAGGCCGCCCAGTCGCGGGCGTCGGCCTCGCGCTCGAGCACCTCGCCGGCGACGGCGCGGACCGCCTCCCTCGCCTCATTGATCGCCTCAGCATCCACGACACAAACTGTAACGTGTTCTAGTCTGACGCGCATGGGTGTCGTCTCACTCGCGGATGTCGCGCGCAACCGGGTCTACCTGCCGTGGACCCCGATCCCGGCAGGCCGGATGGTCGAGCTGCCGGGACGCGGCGGTGCGACCTGGGTGACCGACACGCCCGGCCCGAGCCCCGACTCCCCCACCATCGTGCTGCTGCACGCGCTGGGGACGACCGGCCTGCTCACCTGGTTCCCGACGATCCGGCCGCTGTCGCGGCGGTTCCGCGTGGTGACCCTCGACCAGCGCTGGCACGGGCAGGGCATCCGCAGCGAGGAGTTCTCGCTCGCCGACTGCGCCGACGACGTCGCGGCCCTCGTCGAGGTGCTCGACCTGCGCGACGTGGTCGTCGCCGGCTACTCGATGGGCTCGATCATCGCCCAGCGGGTCTGGCGCCAGCACCCGGGGATCGTGCGGGGACTCGTGCTCGCCGCGACCACGGACCGCTTCCAGCTGACCCCCGCCGAGCGCGGCTTCTTCCTGGGGATGGGCTCCACCATGGTGGCGCTGCGAGGCGTGTCGCGCTCACGGACGGCCCTGAAGGCCGCACGGCTGGCAGCGCGCGGCGTCGACATCGAGGTGTCCGACATGCACGAGTGGGCGCTGCGGGAGTTCCGCTCCACCAGTCCCTGGGCCGTCGGGCAAGCGGTGGCCGCGCTCGGCCGCCACCACTCCCGCCCGTGGATCGGGCGGATCGACGTGCCGACGGCCGTCGTGGTGATGATGCGCGACCGGGTGATCCCGACCTCGCGGCAGATCGCGCTCGCCCGCTCCATCCCGGGCGCGACGATCCACGAGGTCGACGACGGGCACGCCGGCTGCGTGCTGGCGTCGGAGAAGTTCGTGCCGAAGCTCGTCGAGGCCGCGGCGACGGTCAACGCGCGCCGCCGCGACTTCCGGCAGCGCCCGTCGGCGCCCGCCTGAGCGACCACCTGAACGACCCTCGGGAAACGCAGAAGGGGCGCGACGTCGTACGACGTCACGCCCCTCGCCCGCGGACGGGCTGCGCTCAGGCGAGGGCCTCCTGCGGCTCCTCGTCGGTGTCGTTGTCGTCCGCGTCGCCCTCGCGGCGGTTGCGGGCGATGCTCATGATGAACGCGGCGCCGATGAACGCGACACCGATCAGGCCGGTGACGACCTCGGGGATCTCGTGGCCGATCGACACCATCAGCAGCACCGCGAGGGCACCGATGGCCCAGTGCGCGCCGTGCTCGAGGTAGACGTAGTCCGAGAGCGTGCCCTTGCGGACCAGGTAGATCGTCAGCGACCGCACGTAGAGAGCGCCCACGCCGAGGCCGATCGCGATGATGATCGGGTCGGTCGTGATGGCGAACGCGCCGATCACGCCGTCGAAGCTGAAGCTCGCGTCGAGGACCTCGAGGTAGAGGAAGAGGAAGAACGCCGCCTTGCCGACCGCCAGCGTCACCTGCCCGCCGTGCGCCTTGGTGTCCTCGTCGAAGCGCTCCTCGAGGACCTCCTCCTCGTGCTCGAACGCCGTCGCCAGGCCGTTGACCACGAGATAGGACAGCATGCCGAGCAGGCCGGCCGTCAGGACCGCCGCCTCGTGCTCACCCGCGAAGGCCTTGGCCGAGCCGAACAGGGCGGCGATGGCGATGATCACCGAGAGCGCGTCGATCTTGCCGGCCTTCTCCAGCGGCTTCTCGATGAAGCGCAGCCAGAGGATGTCCTTCTCCTCGAAGACCCAGTTGAGGAAGATCATCATCAGGAACATGCCGCCGAAGGCGGCGATCGTGTGGTGCGCGTGGGCGAGGATGTAGCCGTAGGTGCCGGGCGTGTCCGGGTCACCCTTCTCCAGCGCCAGGTCGATGACCTCGACCGGCGACAGGCTCGCCGCGACCGCGACGACCACGAAGGGGAACACCAGGCGCATGCCGAACACGGCGATCACGACGCCGACCGTCAGGAAGACGTGGCGCCAGAACTCCGACATCCGCTCGAGCACCTTGGCGTTCACCACGGCGTTGTCGAAGGACAGCGACACCTCGAGGACGATCAGGATCGCCGCGATGAAGGCGCCCTCGGCACCGCCGTACCACAGCGCTCCCAGTACACCGACGACAGTGAACAGGAACGACCACCCGAAGGTCCTCAAGATCATGGCGCGCAGCCTATCCGGGCAGGGCCGACCTCAACCATTCAACAGCGGACCGGCCCGGAGCGTTCACGACCCGTTCAGTCGCCGACGGCCTCAGTGAGCCGCTCGAGCTCGGCCGGGAAGTACCGGACCAGGGCGTCGGTGTCCGGCATCGACTCCCGGCAGGCGATGGCGCCGACGTGCATCTGGCCGGCGTTGGACATCACCGTGATGTTCAGCCCGGCGCCGTGGAAGACCGGCCCGAGCGGGCAGAGCGCCTCGATGCGCGCCCCCATGAAGTAGAGCGGGATCGGCGGGCCGGGCACGTTGGAGATGACGAGGTTGTGCACGACCGGGTGCCGCTCGGCGAGGCGCAGGTTGGCGTAGGTCCGCACCGCGAGGCCGAAGGTCCGCGGCGCGGCGAACTCCGCCCAGTCCTGCAGCGCGTCGGCGCTGATCGCGTTGTGGTGCTCCTTGGCGTTCTGGTTGCGCTCGGCGAGCATGTGCAGCCGTTCGAGCGGATCCTCGATGTCGGTGCCGAGCTTGGTGAAGAGGGCCGACACCTTGTTGGCACCCCCCGAGCGACGCGAGGAGTCGCGCACGCTCACCGGCACGGTGGCGAGCAGGGAGGACGACGGCAGCTCGTCGCGCTCGGCGAGGTAGGCCCGCAGCGCCCCTCCGGCGATCGCGAGGACGACGTCGTTGACCGTGGTCCCGGTCGCCTTCTTGATCCGCCGGATCTCGTCGAGGTCGAGGTCCGCCATGGCGATCGAGCGGTGCGAGGTGATCGTGCCGTTGAACGAGGTCCGCGGCGCGGAGAACGGGGCGGCCATCGCCGTGCCGCGGCGGGCGCGGCCGATGCTCTTGGTGACCAGCTCGGCCGACGGCTTGAGCACCTTGACGAGGGTGACCGGCCGGGTCGCCGTACCGATGACGGCACGGCCGAGCAGCTCGCCGCGGCCCGGGTCGCGGGGGTGGCGCTGCTCGACGGGCGCCAGCGGCGCGGCGTCCGGCTCGATCGAGCACAGGTGGGAGATCAGGTTGGCGCCGGAGACGCCGTCGACGGTGGCGTGGTGCATCTTGGCGAAGACGACGACCTTCTCGTCGCCGTCGGCGTCGCGGTACCCCTCGATCACCCACATCTCCCACAGCGGCCGCGAACGGTCGAGCGGGAGCGAGGCCAGGTGGGCGCACAGGTCCATCAGCTCGGCGTACCCGCCCGGGGTCGGGACCGCGAGCCGGTGCACGTGACGCTCGATGTCGAAGTTGCGGTCGCGCACCCAGACCGGGTGGTCCAGGCCGAGCGGGACGCCGCGGATCTTGCGCGTGAAGCCGGGGACGTCGCGGACGGCCTCGCCGATCCTGTCCTGGAGGGCCGCGAAGGTGTACGGCGACGTCATCGTCGCCGGGTCGAGCACCATCACCGCGCACACGTGCATCAGCTGCGCGGGCGTCTCGAGGTAGAGGAAGCTCGCGTCGAGCCCCGACAGCCGGTCCATTCCGTGACCCCCATAGAAACTAGAACGGGTATCAGTTTCTCACAACGATCCGGATACCCTCGGGTCATGGGATTCGTACGGCGCCAGGCGATCACCGCCGCGTTGACAGCCAACGCCATCCGTCCCCTCCCCGGCTTCCGCGCCGGCATCCCGGCCTTCTTCGCCGGCTGGCTCACCGGTGAGCTCGCCCCCCACGTGCTGGGACTGACCGCCGCCGATGCCGCAGCACACCTGCGCGCCTCGCGCCGGGACTGGCGGGGCTTGGCGCTCGCCGGCGCCTCGGCCGCCGGCCTGGCCTACCTCGTCAAGCAGAGCCGCGAGGCCGTCCGCGACGCGGAGGACGCGCTGGTCGAGGGGCTCGGCGTCGACTACGTGGAGCAGCTGGACGCCAAGCCGACCCCGGCCGACCTGGCCACGCCGTGGCGGAGCATCGCCAACCCGTTCGCCTTCGGCCGGGCCGCCCGCAGGGCCGGCGTCGAGGTGCACCGCAACATCCGGTTCGCGCCGCACGGCCGGCGCGGCCTGCTCGACGTCTACAACTCGGAGGTCACCCCCGGCAGCGGCGCACCCGTCCTGCTGCAGGTCCACGGCGGTGGCTGGACGATCGGCAACAAGGACCAGCAGGGTCTCCCGCTGATGCAGCACATGGCCGCCAAGGGCTGGGTGTGCGTGGCCATCAACTACCGGCTCGCCCCGCGCGACCCGTGGCCGGCGCAGATCATCGACGTCAAGGCGGCGATCGCGTGGATCCGGGAGAACATCGCCGACTACGGCGGCGACCCGTCGTACATCGCGATCACCGGCGGCTCCGCCGGCGGGCACCTCACCGCCCTGGCGGCCGTGACGCCCAACGCCCCCGAGTTCCAGCCCGGGTTCGAGGACGTCGACACCTCGGTCCAGGCGGCCGTGCCCTACTACGGGGTCTACGACTGGGCCGGCGCGACCGGGTTGCGGTCGGCCGAGCTGATGCGCGACAAGTTCCTCGCGCCCCGGATCGCGAAGCGCCGGTTCGCCGACGACCCGGAGCTGTTCGAGGCGGCCTCTCCCCTGCTGCGGGTGACGCCGGACGACCCGGACTTCTTCGTCGTCCACGGCTCCCGCGACACGCTCGTCGACCCCGGGCAGGCGCGCGCGTTCGTGCAGGCGCTGCGCGCCACGTCCAAGCGGACGGTCGTGTACGCCGAGCTGCCGGGCGCCCAGCACGCGTTCGACGTGTTCCCGTCGATCCGCTCGCAGCACCTCGTGCGCGCGACCGACCGGTTCCTGACCTGGCACTGGCTCCGCCATCGGGCCGAGCGCGTCTCCGGCACCGGTGGAGGCAGCAAGCTGCCGGAGAGTGCCTCTCGCCGCGCTGCCGGCCAGCCGTAGCGCCGGGAGCAGCAGGCTCCCGCGGAGCTCACCTGACTAGCGCGGCAGGCCCAGGATCCGCTCCCCCGCGACATTGCGCAGGATCTGCGTGGTGCCACCGGCGATCGAGAGGCAGCGGGTGTTGAGCTGCTCCCACACGTCGGCGGCGAGCGGGTCGCCCGACTCCTTGCCGATCGCGCCGAGCAGGGCGAGCTCGTCACCCTGCAGCCTCACGACCAGCTCGGAGGAGTCCTGACGGCTGCGGACGCCGAGCAGCTTCGCCACGCTCGACTCCGCGCCGGGGCCGTGCCCCCCGAGGGCGCGCAGGGTGGTCCGCACGCCGAGCAGCGCGCAGACCGTCGCCAGCGCGACCTGGTGGCCGACCTGGACCCGCGCGACGGCGCCGAGGTCGCGCGACGCGGCCAGCTCGACGGCCCGCTCGACGCTCTTGGTGAGCCGGGCGCTCGCCATCGCGACCCGCTCGTTGGCGAGCGTGGTGCGGGCCAGCCGCCAGCCGTCGCCGGGCTCGGCCACGACGCACTCGTCGGGCACGAACACCTCGTCGAGGAAGACCTCGTTGAAGAGCGCCTCGCCGGTGATCTCGCGCAGCGGGCGGACCTCGATGCCGGCCGAGCGCATGTCGACCAGGAAGTAGGTGATGCCCTTGTGCTGCGGCGCGTCCGCGTCCGTGCGCGCCAGGCAGATGCCCCAGTCCGCCCGCTCGGCCACCGACGTCCACACCTTCTGGCCGGTCAGCGACCAGCCGCCCTCGACCCGGGCCGCGCGGGTGCGCAGCGACGCGAGGTCGGACCCGGAGCCGGGCTCCGAGAACAGCTGGCACCAGGTCAGCTCGCCGAGCAGTGACGGTCGCACGAAGCGCTCTCGCTGGGCGTCCGTGCCGTGGGACAGGATCGTCGGGACCGCCCAGCCGGCGATCACCAGGTCCGGCCGTACGACGCCGGCCCGGCCCAGCTCCTGGTCGATCACGATCTGCAGGGTCGGATCGGCGCCGAGCCCGTAGGGCGCCGGCCAGTGCGGTGTCAGGTAGCCCGCATCGACCAGCGCCGCGCGCTGGTCCGCCGGCTCCAGCGACGCGATCCGCTCCGCGGTGGCCCGGGCCTCGGGTCGGACCGCGGCGTCGCGGCCCTCGAGGTCGACGTCGACTTGGCGTCGTACACCGGAGACGGCGGCGGCGGTGATCCGCTCGGCCGCGGCGTCGGAGGAGCCGACGAGCGCGCGCAGGGTCAGCGCCCGGCGCAGGTAGAGGTGGGCGTCGTGCTCGTAGGTGAACCCGATGCCGCCGAGCACCTGGATGCAGGACTTGGCGACCTCGACGGCGCCGTCGAAGCACGTGGCCTGGGCGACGTCGGCGGCGAAGGCCCACTGGACGTCGTCGCCTGCGCCCTCGTCCAGCGCCGTGGCGGCGGCCGCGGCGTCCCACGCGGCGGCGGTCACCGACTCGGCGGTCTCGAGCATCTGCGCACAGAGGTGCTTGATGGCCTGGAAGGCACCGATCCTCTGCCCGAACTGCTCGCGCACCTTCGCGTAGTCGACGGCGGTCTCGAGGCACCAGCGGGCCACGCCGGCGGCCTCGGCCGCAGCGAGGGTCACCGCGAGCAGGCGTCGTCGCTCGTCCGCCGCGGCTGGCGGCGTGCCACCCGACACGCGCGCGTGCCGGGCGCTGAGGTCGACGCCGAGCTCGGCCGTGACCTCCCCGTCGTCGAGCAGCAGCAGCTCGGTCGCCGTACCGCCGTCCCAGACCGCGCCACCGGGGTGGACCTGCACGCCATGGCGGCCCGGTCGGCCGGTGAGCACGCCGCCGATCGCCGCGCCGAGCAGGCCACCGGGGACCAGCTCGTGGGCGCACGCCTCGAGCGCGACCGCCTGGTCGAGGACGCTGCCGCCCCCACCGCCGGCCGACTCCGGGACGGCGATCGCCGCGACGCCCATCTCCTCGACGGCCGACCACACGGCTGCGAAGTCGGCGCCGGCGTCGCCCTCGGCCGCGCGCACGGCCTCGACCGGCCCGATGCTGGCGGCCCACTTGCGCAGGCTGTCGGCGAGCTCGACTTGGTCGTCACTGATACCGAGGGACATGGCACTCCTGGGGTCTCGAGGCTCGCTGCGCTCGCACCTCAACCAGCGGAGCGAGAAACTAGAACGCGTTCTAACTCTACTAGAGTGTGCGGGTGACCGACACCATGCCGTCCGACCTGCTGGAACACGCCCGCGACGCCAAGGGCTTCATGCCCGAGGACGAGGGCGCGCTCCTCCACCGGATCGCCCTCGAGCGCCTCCCGCAGGGTCCCGCCCTCGAGGTCGGCACCTACTGCGGCAAGTCGGGCATCTACCTCGGCGCGGCCGCGCAGCAGGTCACCGCCGCCACCGGTACGACGGCCGTCGTCTTCACCGTCGACCACCACCGCGGCTCCGAGGAGAACCAGGCCGGCTGGGAGCACCACGACGCCAGCGTCGTCGACCCCGAGCTCGGCCTGATGGACACCCTCGGCGAGTTCCGCAGGAATATCGCCCGGGCCGGGCTCGAGGACCACGTGATCGCGATCGTCGGCCAGTCGACGTCGGTGGCCGCGCACTGGCGCACGCCGCTGTCGCTGCTGTTCATCGACGGTGGCCACGGCGAGCAGCCGGCGCGCGACGACTTCGCCGGCTGGGCCCACTGGGTCGACGCGGGCGGCTACCTCGCCATCCACGACGTCTTCCCGGACCCGGCCGACGGCGGCCGCCCGCCGTACGAGCTGATCTACCTGCCCGCGCTCGCGAGCGGCGCCTTCACCGAGGTGGAGGCGGTCGGCTCGCTGCGCGTGCTGCAGCGCACCTCAGGCGCGGCCGGAGACCCGCTCGCTTGAGGGGCAGTCGCACTCCAGCGCGATCTCGTCGAAGTGCGGAGCGAGGGAGGTGCCGCGCATGATCCCTGACCCCGGGGTCGCGTGGCCGTAGGTCTCCCCCAGCGCATCGACGGCGAGCACCACGGCGGCCGCGGTGTACGTCGTGTGCTCGTGGGGCCAGTGCACGTTGCGGGGCTCGTCGTCGGGGGCGGGCCGGGCCGGGTCGTCGTACACCCATCCGGTCCAGTAGCGACCGTCGTCCTCGCGCAGGTGCTGCATGTCGCTGAGCAGGGCCAGCGCGCGCCGCTGGTCGCCGATGACGTCGAGCGCCATCGCCAGCTCACAGGTCTCCGCGCCGGTCACCCAGGGGTTGGTGTCGACGCAGTGGATGCCGAGCCCCGGCACGACGAACCGGTCCCAGCGCCGCTCGAGCAGCGCCCGCGCGGCGTCGCCGCGGACGGGGCCGCCGAGGACCGGGTAGTACCAGTCCATGGAGTACGTCGACTTGTCCGCGAACAGGTCGGCGTGCGAGCGGACGGCGTGGCCCAGGCGGCCGCCGGCCAGCTCCCACTCGGGCTGCGGGTCGTCCATCAGGTCGGCCAGCGCGACGCCCGCACGCAGTGAGTGGTAGATCGACGAGTTGCCGGTCAGCAGGCAGAAGTCGTCGACCGGCGTCCACCGGATCCCGCCGAAGGGCTCCTGCAGGGACACCACGAAGTCGAGGCCGGCGCGGACCGAGGGCCAGTAGCGCTCGACGAACCTGATGTCGCGGCGCACCAGCCAGTGGTGCCACAGGCCGACGGCGAAGTACGCCGACATGTTGACCTCGCCGCGCTCGTCGTCCGGCTCGCCGCCGACGATCTTCATCGGCCACGAGCCGTCGGCACGCTGCATCGTCGGGACCCAGGCGTAGGCGCGCTCGGCGGCCTCGACCTGGCCTCCGACGAGCATCGCCATCGCGGCCTCGACGTGGTTCCAGATGTCGACGTGCTCGCCCGTCGTCCACGGTACGGCGCCCCACGGCTCCTGCATCGCCGCGATGGCGGCCGCCGTGTCGGCGACCTCCTGCGCCGAGAGCACGCCCTCGACGTACGGCAGGCGGCTGAGCGGGACCTCGGGCGTGGTGTCCCGGGTCATGCGGCCTCCGGCTTCCGGAAGTACAGGACCATGCTCTTGCCGATCGTCGGGTCGAGCACCTTGCCGGCGAGCTGGAGGGCCTTGGGCTGCTTCATGATCTCCCACACGAGGAGCTTGTGGTAGGCCTTCGCGAGCGGGTGGTTGTCGTTGTCGACCCCGACGGCGCACTTGATCCACCAGTACGGCGTGTGCAGGCCGTGGGTGTAGCTCTTGCCCTCGAAGAGCATGGCGTCGCCGGGCGTGCCGTCGTTGGAGCGACCGCCCTTGGTGACCTTGTCGATGAGCTCGTGGTCGGTGTAGATGCGGATGTGGCCGCCCTCGGCGTTGTGGTAGTCGGCCGACAGGCGCCAGTTGACGACCTCCGGCAGCCAGCGGGGCACCGTCACGGCGAGCGTGCCGCCCGGGCGCAGCACGCGGATCAGCTCGCGGATCGCGGCGACGTCGTCGTGGATGTGCTCGAGCACCTCCGAGCAGACGATCCGGTCGAACTCGCCGTCGGCGAAGGGCAGGGCGAGCGCGTCACCCTGCTTGACGTCCGCCTCGGCGCCCTCGGGCACCTCCCCGGCCTCCTTCATCGCGACGAACAGGTTGCGGACGCCCTCGAGCTCCTCGGCGTCGATGTCGAACGCGATCACGTCCGCGCCACGGCGGTACATCTCGAAGCTGTGGCGACCGGCGCCGGCACCCATGTCGAGCACGCGGTCCCCGGCCTTGAGGCCCAGGCGGTCGAAGTCAACGGTCAGCACTTTCAGTTCTCCTTCTCGGCCGCGTACTCGGCGATGACGTCCTCCAGCACGGCCGCGGTGCTCGCCGCGACCGCGCTCCAGCTGAACAGCTCCTTCACGCGGCGGCGTCCCGCGGCGCCCATCTCGGCACGGCGAGTGGGGTCGTCGAGCAGCGCGGCGACGGCCGTGGTCAGGGCGCCCACGTCACCGGGCTCCACCACGTCGGCGCACAGGCCGTCGGGGCCGACGACCTCGGGGATCGCGCCGGCCCGGGACACCACGAGCGGGGTCTCGCAGGCCATCAGCTCCGCGGTCGGGAGCGAGAAGCCCTCGTAGAGCGACGGCACGCAGGCCAGCTCCGCGGAGCCCATCAGGGCGACGAGCTCGTCGTCGGTCAGGCCGCTGGCGAACGAGACCCGGTCGGCGATGCCGAGCTTGTCGATGAGCTTCTCGGTGACCCCGCCCTCCTTGGGCTTGGTGACCAGCACCAGCTCGAGGTCGCGCTCGACGACGAGCTTCGCGAAGGCCTCGAGGAGCACCGAGATGCCCTTGAGCGGCGCGTCGGCGCTGGCCATCGCGAGGATGCGTCCGGCCACGCGGGGCTCGGTCGGCGGCATGAAGCGGTCGTCGACGCCGAGCAGGATCGTCTCGATCCGGGCCGGGTCGACCTTGAACTCGCGTACGACGTCGCGCTTCGACGACTCCGACGGGACGATCACCCGGCGCAGCTGCGGGGCGGTGCGCTTCTGCTGGCCCAGGAAGGAGTACCAGCGCCACACGCCGATCTTCGGCAGCTCGAAGCGCCACCTCGAGCCGTGCTTGCGCTTGGCCCACACGGCCGACGCCAGCTCGATGCGGCGGTCCATCGTGATCGGGTGGTGGATCGTCGCCGCCAGCGGCAGGCCGATCGCCGGGTCCTCGACGCCGAGCAGCGGGGTGGCGAGGGTCTGGTTGTCGAAGACGATGTCGAAGTCGTCGCGACGCGCCTTCAGGAGCTTGACCACGCGCTTGCTGAAGGTGAGCGGCTCCGGGAAGGCGCCGCTGCGCATCGTCAGCCACTCCTCCACGTCCACCAGGTCGCGGAACTCGCGGGGGCGCGGGTTCCGGAACTCGTCGCCCGGCTTGTAGAGGTCCAGGCTCGGGACCTTGGTCAGCGTGACGCCCTCGTCGAGCTCGGGATAGGGCTGGCCGGAGAACACCTCGACCGTGTGACCCAGCGCCACGAGCTCGCGGGTCAGGCGGCGGATGTAGATCCCCTGCCCGCCCACGTGGGGCTTGCTGCGGTAGGACAGCATTGCGATTCGCATCAGGTACTTCTCCCCAAGTCATGCTCCCGGGGAGCAGGGATGTAACAAAATCGTGGTGGAACGTGTTCCAAATTATGCGCTACCTGCCGGTAGCCTATCGACTGGGTCCTCAACAGACCGCCTCGTCATCTTCACCCCAGGGGGACATTCCGTGAGCATCGCGAACCCGTCCACGTCCGAGGACCTCGGATCGGCAGCGCAGCGGGAGCGCCGCAAGCGGATCCTCGACGCCACCTACGAGCTGGCGAAGTCCGGCGGCTTCGACGCCGTGCAGATGCGCGCCGTCGCCGAGCAGGCCGACGTCGCCCTCGGCACGCTCTACCGCTACTTCCCGTCGAAGATCCACCTGCTGGTCAGCGCGCTGGGCCGCCAGTTCGACGAGGCCGCGGTGCGGCTCAACGAGCGCGAGATCCCCGGCGACACCCAGGCCGACCGGGTGCTCTACGTGCTCAAGCGGATGGCCCGCGGCATGCAGGGCGACCCCAAGCTGACCGAGGCGCTGACCCGCGCCTTCATGTTCGCCGACAGCAGCGTCTCCAACGAGATCCACGTCGTCGGCATGGCGATGACCTCGATCGTCACGCACGCCATGCACGGTGGCGAGCCCGCCGAGGGCGCGCTGACCGACCAGGACGTGGCGATCGCCCGCGTCCTCGGCGACGTGTGGCTGTCCGCCCTGGTGGCGTGGGTGACCGGCCGCTCCACGGCGGCGGAGACCGCGGCCCACATGGAGACCGCGGTGCATCTCATCTTGCGGGACTGAAGCGAGCGCGTCTACGCCGAAAGGGCGGCAGCGAGCTGCCGGGCGCCGGCTCCCGCCGCGCTGCCGCTCCATTCCCGCTATGCGCCGAAGGCGTGCGTGCTCGTCACGCCGCCGTCGACCGCGATCTCGGCACCGTTGATGTACGACGACTCGTCGCTCGCCAGGAACACGTAGACCGGGGCGATGTCCTCGGGCAGGCCGACCCGGCGCAGCGGGACCTTGCTGGCGCCGTACTCCATCGCGGCGTCGCCACCGTGCACCCGCGTCATCGGGGTGTCGATCATGCCGGGGTGCACCGAGTTCACGCGGATGCCCTTCGGCCCGAGCTCCATCGCCGCGCACTTGGTCATCCCGCGGATCGCCCACTTGGTGGCGGCGTACGCGGTGCACGACGGCATGCCGGCGAGCCCCTCGACCGACGAGGCGTTGATGATCGAGCCGCCGCCGTTCTTGCGCATGGTGCGGCTGACGGCCTGCATCCCGAGGAAGACGCCGAGCTGGTTGACCCGCCAGACCAGCTCGACCTCGGCGGCGGGCATCCGCTCGATGTCGCCGAAGCGGAGGATGCCGGCGTTGTTGGCGAGCACGTCGACGGGGCCGAAGCGGTTGTTGGTGTCCTCGACCAGCGCCGTCCAGGAGGCCTCGTCGCTCACGTCGTGGTGGGCGAAGTGGGCGTTCGCACCCAGCTCGTCGGCCAGCGCCTGGCCCTCGTCCTTCGCCACGTCGGCGATGACGACCTTCGCGCCCTCGGCGACATAGGCGCGGGCGATCGCGGCGCCCTGGCCCTGAGCGCCGCCGGTCACGATGGCGACCTTGTTCTCGAGTCTCATACGGTCAGCCTCATGATCGAGTCGGCGGCGAAGCCGACGTGCGGGTCCCGGTCGGCGAAGAAGCCGCCGAGCTGCTTGTCGAGGTCGTCGCCGGTCCACAGGTCCCCGGAGGCGTCGAAGCGCTGCTCCACGACCGGCGCCGCGACGAGGGCCACCATGCCGCCGTACACGACGAAGACCTGGCCGGTGATCCGCTCGGCGGCCGGCGAGGCGAGATAGGCGACGAGCGGCGCGACGTGGTCGGCGGAGTACGGGTCGACGGCCTCGCCGGACTGGTCCTCACCGAAGACGGCAGCCGTCATCGCGGTCCGGGCTCGCGGGCAGATCGCGTTGGCACGCACGCCGATCTTCGACAGGCCACGCGCCGTCGACAGGGTCAGTGCGGCGATGCCGGCCTTCGCCGCGGCGTAGTTGGCCTGGCCCGGCGAGCCGCCGAGGAAGGCCTCCGACGCGGTGTTGACGATGCTGCCGTAGACCGTGCCGGTCTCGCTCTGCTTCGACTGCTCGCGCCAGTACGACGCGGCGTTGCGCGAGAGCAGGAAGTGGCCGCGCAGGTGGACCGCGATGACCGCGTCCCACTCCTCGTCGGAGAGGTTGAAGAGCATCCGGTCACGCGTCATGCCGGCGTTGTTGACGACGATGTCGAGGCCGCCGAGCTGCTCGACGGCCGCGGCGACCATGGCGTCGGCGGTCTCGCGCCGGCTCACGTCACCCGGTACGACGACCGCCTCTCCCCCGAAGGCACGGATCTCCTCGACCGCCTCGTCCCCGGCCCCGGGGAGGTCGTTGACGACCACCCGTGCGCCGGCCCGGGCCAGCGCGACCGCCTCGGCGCGGCCGAGACCGGCCCCGGCGCCCGTGACGATCGCGACCTTGCCCTCGAGCGAGGTCCCTGCAGCCATGCTCACTCCTCCACCAGCGTGATCGCGGCCCGCGGGCACGCGGCGACCGCGCGCCGGACGTTCTCGATGTTCTCGTCGGTGGTCTCCTCGGTGTGCAGCTGGAGGAAGTCGTCGTCGTCCAGCTCGAACACCTCGGGGGCCATGGCCTCGCACAGCCCGTTCGACTCGCAGAGGTCGAAGTCGACCTTGATCTTCATCGTGTTGCCTCTCAGGTCATCTTCCGGTGGTCCCAGGACGCGACCCGCTCGGGATGGATGATCACGCCCACCCGCTTGGTCGCCTGCTTCTCGACGGTCTGCATCCCGAAGTCGCCGAGCGCCTCGAACGACTCGACGTTGAAGATGCGGGTCGAGACCGCCTTGCCGATCTCCAGGATCGCGTCGCGGTCGCGGACGATCTCGGCACGTCCCTCGATGGAGACGCCGCGCAGCTCGAAGTAGTCGACGCCGTCCTCCACGAGCGCGCTCACCCGCGGGTCGCGCTCGAGGTTGAGGATCTTCTGGCTCCGGCCGTACGTCCAGAAGGCGATCCTCCCGTCCATGACGACGTAGAAGAGCGTGGTCAGGTGCGGGAACCCGTCGCGGCCGTTGGCGGCGACCTGCACCTTCATGTTCTCCTTCAGGAGCTGCTCGACCTCCGCGTCGGTCAGCTTGACCTGGTCGCGTCCGCTGCTCATGTCAGCTCCCTTCCGAGGAGTGTCCGGGGAAGACGTGGGCCGAGGGGTCGATCACCACGGCGGCGTTGTTGACGGCGGTCGCGGCCTCGCCGAAGCCGACCGCGATCAGGCGCACCTTGCCGTCGTACTCGGTGATGTCGCCGGCGGCGAAGACCCGCGGCAGGCTGGTGCGCATCGCGGTGTCGACCACGATGTGGCGGCGCTGGGTCTCCAGGCCCCACTGCTGGAGCGGACCGAGGTCGGCGACGAAGCCGAGCGCCGCGACGACGGCCTGGACCGGACGCACGGTCGGCTCGCCGTCGACGGTGATCTCCACCTCGGCCAGCGCGCCCCGGTCGGAGCCGTCGGCGTCGCGGAGCGCGGTCACCTCGGCACGGGTGACGATGTCGACCGACGAGGCCTGGACCTGCTCGACGGTGCGCTGGTGGGCGCGGAACGCGTCGCGCCGGTGGACCAGGGTCACCGAGCGCGCGATCGGCTCGAGGTGGTGGGCCCAGTCGAAGGCGCTGTCGCCACCGCCGACGATGACGACGTCCTTGTCGGCGTACGGGTCGAAGCTCGGGACGAAGAACTCGACGCCCCGGCCGATCCAGCCCTCGGCGGCCGGCAGCGGGCGGGGGCTGAACTTGCCGATGCCCGCCGTGATGATGAGGGCCTTGGCCTTGACCAGGGTGCCGTCGTCGAGGGTGAGCTCCACGCCCGTCTCCTCGTCGACCTTCAGGGCCGAAGCGGTCCGGCCGAGCAGCTGGACCGGTTCGGCCGTCAGCGCCTGCGCGACGAGGCCGTCGACGAGGTCGCGCCCCTTGACGTCCGGGAATCCGGCGACGTCGAGGATCGCCTTCTCGGGGTACATTGCGGTGACCTGGCCGCCGAGCTCCGGCAGCGAGTCGACCAGGGCGACGCGCAGGCCGCGGAAGCCGGCGTAGTACGTCGCGAACAGTCCGGCAGGTCCGGCGCCGACGATGGCGACGTCACAGCTCACGGGGTGGTCCACACCCGAACTGTAACGTGTTCTAGTTTGTTTTGTCTTGCGCCGTGTTCGTGTCGAGACCGTCGACGAGCCAGCCCTGGTCGGTGTGGACCATGGTGACCAGCACCTTGAACGGCGTGGACACGACCTCGGCCTTGCCCTCGCGCGTGCGCTGCACGTTCTGGTCGAGGAAGACCAGGGCCTGCAGCCGGGTGCGATTGGCCCGGACCACACCCTGCGCGACGACGCTCGCGACCACGACGGTCTTGTTGGCGATGAAGTCCTGCTTGATCGCCTCGGCCGTCTTGCGGTAGCTCGACTCGAACGTGGTGGTCATCAGGTCGGCGGCCTCGTCGACCTCGGCGTCGTACTTCTGGAAGTCGACGGCGACGATGTCCTTGGCCGCCTTGGCCGCCGCGTCGACACCTTCCTTGACGTCGATGTCGGCCGCGACCACCGGCCGGCCCTCGGGCACCTCGACACCGGCGACGCCGCTCGCCTCGCGCGCCGCCGGCGGGTCGTCGTCGCCGATCTTGTCGAGCACGAAGAGCACGGTCTCGCTGCCCAGCGCCAGGGCCACCAGGATCAGGGTGGCGATGAGGACGCGGGTGGTCTTCTGCCGGGCGAGCACGCCCGGGCGGGGCGCGGGCAGGGGCGTGCCCGCGGCCTTCGCGAGCGACACGCCCGCGGTCCTCGGAGCCTTCGCGGTCGGGGCCTTCGCAGTCGGGGCCTTCGCGATCGGGCCCTTCGTCGAGGTCGCGGCAGGCTCGACCGCCTCGTCGGGCCGCGCGGTGTCGCGCTGGCCCGCGATCTTGCGGGGGCGCTGGACGCCGCCGCGCGAGCTGGCGGGGCGCCGGGGGGTGGAACCACTCATCGAAATCCGTCCTCGCCCTACGTCACGAACTGGAGGTCGCGGGTCAGCCACTTGCCCTTGTCGAGGACCAGCTCGATCTGGATGCGGTAGTTGTTCTCCCGCTCCTTGAAGTCCGTCTGCTTGTTGGAGACCGTGCCGGTCGTCGCCACGATCACGGTCGCCGAGTCCTTGTCGCCGGAGACCAGGCCGGTCCAGACGACCTTGCCGGTCATCGTCGACTTCGCCTGGGCGGCGAGCTTCTTGAGGTCCGAGGTCGCGGAGTTGTACTGCTTGAGGAAGTCGCCCGACGCGAGCGCCTGCACCGTCGTGATCGCCTTGTCGGGATCGCGGTAGTCGAGGTTCGTCATCGCCGCGGCCATCTCGCTGGCCGAGTCCAGCTGGGCGGCGACGCGCGCCTGCACGTCGTCCGGCGCCTCGCCGACCTCGGTGACCACGCCACGCCCCACGTCGGCGCCGAGCTGGGGCGTCGCCTCGTCGTCCTTGTCCTGCCACAGCACGAAGCCGAGGAAGATGGCCGCGCAGGCCAGCACGACCGTGGCGGCGTACAGGGTGATGTTGAGGCGGACCCGGCTGGAGCTGTCGGGAGACGTCGGGGTCACTTGCTCGCGACCGGACCGATCAGCAGCCACTTCCACGCATCCCCTCCCAGCACCGAGTAGTCCTCGGGCCTGTTCAACCGCACCTGCGTGCCCTCCCCGTCGACGAGCCCGGGGACGATGCCGGTCTCCGTGTCGTAGACGCCACTGTAGACGCGTCCCGGCGACGCCGATCCACCGCGCATGCCCGGAGCGTACTTGGCACCACGCATGTTGTACGGCGGCCCGGACGTGCAGCTGACGTCGGCGGGCTCGCGGTCGGTGAGGTCCTGCGTCGAGCGCCAGTCCTCCGGCGGCACGTAACCGGCCGTGCAGGGCGGCACGCTGTAGTCGTACTGCAGCGTCACGTGGCCCCAGCCGTCCGCGGTGCTGCCGGTCGGGCCGCCGGCGATCAGGGCGGGATAGGTCACCAGCAGCTGCTCGAGGCCCGGCAGCTCGCTCACCATGATCTGGCCGACCGTGACGAGGTCGCCGAGGAGGACCGGCAGGGTGGGCTCGAGGTCCTTCAGCAGCCGGTCGAGGGCGCGGGCGGCGCCGGGCGTGTCGCTCAGCACCGACTTGAGGTTGCCGTTCTGCCCGCGCAGCATCGTGGTGACCGTGTTGAGGTCGGCGGCGAACTTGCGGATGTTCTCCTTCTGGCCGCGCTGCGTGCGGAGCACGGTGAGGCTGTTGTCCAGGAGCGCGATCGTCTCCTCGGTGTGGGCGTTCGCCTCCTCGATGAAGGCCGAGCCGCCGTCGAGCAGGCGCTGCAGGTCGCGGCCCGTGTCGCCGAACATCAGCCCGAGCTCCTTGACGACCTTCTGCAGGCTCTCCTTGTCGACGGAGTCGACGAACCGGCTGAGGTCGACGAGCAGGTCGCCCTCGTCGACGGGCAGCGACTTCTCGTTGCCCTCGTAGCGGGCGCCGTCGGCGGCGTACGGGCCGTCGGTGCTCTTCGGCTGGAAGTCGAGGTACTGCTCGCCGACCGCGGAGAGGTTGTGCACGAAGATCTCGGCGTCGAGCGGCAGCTTCGTGCCGTGCTCGAGGTCCAGGGTCAGGTCGACGCCGTCCTCGGTCGCGTCCATCTTCGTGACCTTGCCGACCTTCACGCCGCGGTAGGTCACCTCGCTGCCCTCGAACAGGCCGCCCGAGCCGGGCAGGCTCGCGGTCACCGTGATGTTGCGGCCGGTCACCCGGTCGACGATGCCGAGATAGCTCGCGGTGATGTAGGTGATGCCGACGGCGCTGAGGACGACGAAGGCCATCAGCCGGATGCGTACGCCCTGGCTCATGCCGTGCCTCCGAGCAGCTCGTCGGTCGATCCGCCCTGCCGGGTGAGCCCCGGCTGGACGAGCCCGCTGGTCAGGCCCGACAGCATCCCGTTGGGCCCGAGCAGGCCGCCCTGCAGCAGCTTGCCGAGGTCGAGGTCCGGCAGGGAGTTGAGCAGCTTGCAGACCGGGCTGCCCTTGAGCGCCTGGGTCCGGCACTCCGCCTTGAGCTGCTTGAGCAGGTCGAGGTCGCTGAGCACCTTCGCGCACGCCGAGCTGGTGAGGCTGCCGCTCTTGAGGCAGCGCGTCACCTGGTTGACCACCTCGACGAGGTCGGGCAGCTGGAGGTCCGGGATGCCGAGGGAGTGGAAGACGTTGGCGAAGTTGAGGTCGGCGCGCGCGATCGTGTCGGCGTAGTCACCCTGCACGATCTTGTTGGCGGCCTGCGGGAACGGGAAGCTGACCAGCAGGTTGAGACCGGGCGCCAGCTGCTCGTCGGCCTCGCGCAGCTTGCGCAGGATCGGGCTCAGCTCCTCGAGGATCTTGAGCACGTCCTCCTTGCTGGCGTTGATGACGCGGGTGCCGACCTTGCCGAGCTGGTCGAGCGCCTTGAGCATCTCGATCAGCTCGTCGTGCTGGTCGGCGAGCACCTTGATCGCGGGGCCCGTCGCGTCGAGCGCGTCGCCGATGGTGTCCTTCTCCGCGTTGAGCGTCGCGGTGAGGTTGTTCATCGACTCGAGCGCGCTGATGATCTGGACCTTCTGCTGGTCCAGCGTGCCGACCACGGAGTCCAGCGACGACAGCAGGTTGCGCAGCCGGCCCTCGCGGCCCGACATCACCTGGTTGGCCTCCTGCGTGATGGTGCCGAGCTGGGCCACACCGCCGCCGCTCAGCAGGAAGGACAGCGCGCCGAGCACCTCCTCGACCTCCGGGTTGCGTCCGGTGGCCGCCAGCTCGATGGTGTCGCCCTCGGCCAGCCGGCCGGTCGGCTCCTGCTCGGTCGGCTCCTCCAGGGCGACGTACTTCTCACCGAGGAGGGAGACCTGCCGGATGTCGGCGATCGCGTTGTCGGGCAGCTCGACGTCCTTGCGGATGAGCAGCTTGACCTTGGCGTTCCAGCCGGCCCGCTCCACCTCGGAGACCTCGCCGACGGTGACGTCGTCGACCATCACCGGCGAGCGCGGTACGACGTTGAGCACGTCCTTGAAGTAGACGGTCACCTCGAAGGCGTCGTCGGCGTCCACCTCGTGCCCGGGCAGGGGAAGGTCGTAGGCGCCGTCGAAGCTGCTGCAGCCGGTCAGCACGACCAGCCCGGCGAGGGCCGCGAGCGTCTTCGCGCGCCAGCTGCGCGCGGCGGGGCGGGTCACGACGTACCTCCCAGGAGATCCTCGACGGTCGCGCCGTCACCGCTCGCGTAGGTCACCGGCGTGCTCTCCGGTCGCCGGATGCCCTGGCTGGTGTCCGCCCCGGCGGTCTTGGCCTTCGGCAGGTAGGACTTGTACTCCGGCGGCAGCCACGGGAGCTTGGCCAGGATCGGCTCCATGACCTTCTCGACCAGGTCGCACGCGGTGTCCTTGAGCGCCTTCGGCATGGTCGGGTGCTGCTGGATGATCGCGCAGACGATGCCGTCGGCGTCCCACACGTAGCCACCGATCGCGACCCGGCTGTTCTGGCCGTCGGCCACGTGGTCGAAGCCCATCTGGAGGTTGGCCATGGCGGTGGGGGCGATCTTCACCGCCGTCTCGATGTTGTCCTTCTCCGAGACGATCGTGTTCATGACGTCGGTCAGCTTGCGGACGTCGGTCACGAAGGCGTCGCGGTTGTCGTTGACGAAGCCCTTCACGCCACCGACCGCCTTGGCGACCGCGGCGACTGCCTGCTCGAGCTCGTCGCTCTCCTCGGCCAGCATGGCCGAGACGCCGGTGAGGTCCTGCATGAAGGCCCGGACCAGCTTGTCGTTCTTCGCCAGCGTGTCGGTGAACTTCGCCAGCTGGGTCACGGTCTCGAAGAGCGGCCCGGCCCCGTTGCCGAAGGTCTCGGCCGCCTGGGCGAGGTCCTCGATCATCTTGTTGCCGCGGGAGCCCTGGCCGTCGAAGGCCTTCTCCCCCGCCTCGAGCAGGTGGTCGAGCGTGCCGTCCTTGTTGACGCCGTTGGGGCCGAGGGCCTGGGTGAGGCTCTGCAGGCTGCTGTAGATCCGGTCCAGCTCCACCGGCACGGCTGTCTCGGGCAAGGCGATGTCGGCGCCGTCGGCCAGCACCGCGTCGCCGTCCTCGAAGACCGGCGTCAGCTGCACGAAGCGGTCGGCGACGAGCGTCGGGGTGACGATGACCGCCTTCGCGTCCTCCGGGATGCGGTACTGGGCGTCGTACTCCATCTCGACGCGCACGGAGTTGCCCTCCGGGATCACCGCGGTGACCTTCCCGACGTTGACGCCGAGCACCCGGACGTCGGTGCCCTCGAACACGCTGACCGCGCGCGGGAAGTGGGCGGTCACCGTCTTCATCTCCGCCGGCGAGCGCAGCAGGTTGAGCGACACGGCGACGAGCAGGACGACGGCGAGGAGCGCGAGCACCCGCCGGTCGATGCGCTTGAGGATCGTGGTCACCATCGCCATCACTCCGGGAACCCGGGAACGAACTCACCGGACGGCAGGGCCAGCAGGTTGGACGCGTAGGCGTCGAACCAGGGACCGGTTCCGATGATGTTGCTGAGGATGGAGACGTAGGGCCCGAGCGCGGCGAGCGTCTCCTTGAGCTTCTTCTTCTTCGACACCAGGAAGGACACCAGCCCGTCGACCTCGGCCAGCGCGGGTCCGATCTGCTTCTCGTTGTCCTTCACCAGGCCGCGCAGCTCGACGGCGAGGCTGCGGGCGTTGACGAGCAGGTCGTGCACTGCCGCCTTGCGCTTGGTGAGCTCCTTGAAGACGAGGTCGCTGTTCTTCATCAGCGAGACGATGTCGCCGCTGCGGTCGGCCAGCACCTTGCTCACCTGCTGCGAGCTGTCGAAGAGCGTCTGGATCTCGGCGTCGCGGGAGGCCACGCTCTGGGAGAGCCGCGCGATGCCGTCGAAGGACGCCTGGATCTCCGGCGCGGACACGTCGAGGGTGTCCGCCACCGTGTCGAGCGCCTGGGAGAGCTGCTCGGTGTCGATCTCCTCGGTCGTGGTCGTCAGGTCGCTGAACACCCCGACGATGTCGTACGCCGCCTCCGTGCGCTCGAGCGGGATGGTGCCCCCCGACGCGAGCTGGCCTCCTCCGGCCGGCTGGACGTCGAGGAACTTCTCGCCGAGGAGGTTGAGCACCTCGATCGAGGCGGTGCTCTCCTTGCCGAAGTCGACGTCGCCGTCGAGCTCGAACTTCACCTTGACCCGGTCACCGGACAGCGTCACGTCGGAGACCCGGCCGACGCGGATGCCGCCGACCTGGACGATATTGCCCTTGTGGATGCCGCTGGCGTCGGAGAACTCGGCGTAGTACGTCGTACCGCGGAAGCCCGGGAACTTGCCCAGGTTGAAGGTGGCGGCGGAGACCACGGCCATGACCACCAGGGTGATCACGCCGAGGCGCAGGATGCGGGCGTCGCTCGTGTTGGCCATCAATGGTCCTGGCACCGGGGAGCGGTGGACTTGAACGAGAACTCGGACAGGTAGCCGAAGATCCGCTTCAACAGCGCCTGCTCCCCCACGATCGGCAGTCGGATGGACGCGGAGACACCACAGACGTAGTACTGGTACCAGGAGCCGTAGGTGCCCGTGCGGGTCTGGTCGGTCATGGTCTCGGGCATCCGGTCGAGCAGCTGCGAGAGGTTCTTGCGGTTCTCGGGCCGGTTGAGCAGCTTCGAGAGGCTCCGCAGCGCCGCGATGTCCTCCTTGAGCAGCGGCCGGCCCCGACGCAGGAGGTCGGCGACCGTCACGGTCAGCTGCGAGATGTTGTCGAGCGAGGACCCGATCGTGTCGCGGTCCTTGGCGAGGTCGGTCATCCAGTCCTTGAGCTCGACGACCAGCGTGCTGAGCTGCTGGTGGCGGTCGTCGACCGTCTTCAGCGTCGACGACAGGTTCGTGATGACCTCGCCGATGAGCGCGTCGCGGTCCGCGAGGGTCGTCGTCAGGGAGGCGGTGTGGGCCAGCAGGCTCTTCACCGTGCCGCCCTCGCCCTGCAGCACCTGGACGAGGTTCATGCTCAGCTCGTTGACCTGGTCGGGGGTGAGCGCGGCGAACAGCGGCTTGAAGCCGTCGAAGAGGACGGTCAGGTCGAGGGCCGGCTTGGTGTTCTCGACCTTGATCGTGTCGCCGTCGTGCAGCGGATCGGCGCCGTCGGCGCCGGTGCCCTCCTCCAGCGCCATGTAGCGGTCGCCGACGAGGTTGAGGAACCGGATCTCCGCGCGCGAGGCGGTCGTCATGTGCACGCCGGCGTCGACCTTGAAGGTCACCAGCGCCATCGAGCGCTTGTAGTGCTCGACCTTGCTGACCTCGCCGACGTTGACGCCCGCGACGCGGACGTCGTCGCCCTTCTCGAGCATGGTCGCGTTGGTGAAGACCGCCTTGAACTCGTTGCGGTCACCGAAGCCGATGTTGCCCATGATCACCGCCAGCGTGCCGGTGACGAGGATCGAGACCGCGGTGAAGATGCCGAGCTTGATCGCGGCCGACGTGGTCGCGGCGTTGCGGCGGTTGAGGAGGTGGCTCGCGGACGTGTTGCTCATCCGGCCGCCCGCCCCTCACGCACGACGGGCCCGTAGAGCAGCGACCCCAGGGCGCCGTACGACGACGGCTCGCCCCCGGCCTTGCTCGCCAGCACCGCGTTCACCACCTTCTGGTCGGCCTCGCTGCCGGCGTACCCGCTGTCGAGGCTCACGTTGGGGTTCTCGACGCCGGGGATCGGGAAGGGCAGGTAGCCGCCCTTCTCGTCGATGTCGGAGCCCTGGTCCAGCGGCGTGGCGGGAGCCGGGACGGTGAACTTCGGCAGGCCCAGGCACCACGGACCGTGGCCGACCTCGCCGTACTCGGGCAGGTCGCGCTCGTCGTAGGCGCGGTACTGCGGGGTGCCGAGCTCGATGTACTGCTTCACCCAGTTGCCCTCGAAGGTCTTCGACAGGATCGGTGCGTAGTTGGCCGCGCCGCGGATCAGGCACGGGAACTCCGGCGAGTACTCCGCCAGGAGGGCCATGACCGGCTCGGTGACCTCGCCCATCCGGACCAGGTTCTGCTCGTTGGTGGTGAGGATCCGCGTGCCCGTCCTCGCCAGACCGGTGAGGTCGGAGAAGAAGGTGTCGAGGTCCTTCGCCTTCTCGGTGACCGTCTTGCTGGTGACGGTGACGTTGTCGAGCATGTCGAGCAGGTCCGGCGCGGCGAGGTCGTAGGCGTCGGCGACGTCGGCCAGCGCGATCAGGTCCTCGCGCAGCGTGGGCAGGTGGTCCTCGATGGCGCCGAGGTACTCCCCCAGCTGGTCCATCGTCTCGCCGATCTCGCTGCCCCGGCCCTCGAGCGCGGTCGCCAGCGCGTTGAGCGTCAGGTTGAGGTCGGCCGGGCGGACGGCGCGCAGCAGCGGGAAGAGGTCGGCGAGCACCTGGCTGAGCTCGACATTGGTCTCGACCCGGTCGGCGGGGATGACGTCGCCGTCCTTGAGCGAGGTCGAGGAGCCGCCGCCGTCGGGGCGCACGAGCGCGACGAACTTCTGGCCGAACAGGGTGGTCGGCAGGATCTGCACGTCGACGTCGGCGGGGATCTTCTTCGCCGCGTCCGGCTCGAGGGCGAGGGTGATCTCCGCCTGCTCGCCGTCCTGGTCGATCTTCTCGACCCGGCCGACCAGCACCCCGTGGATCCGGACGTCGCCGAACTTGGCGAGCTGCAGACCGGCCCGGTCGGCCTTGACCGTGATCGTCGTGGTGCTGTCGAACGCCTTGTTGTAGATCGCGATCGACAGCCAGATGAGCAGCGCGATCGCGGTGAGGAAGCCGATCCCGGCCACCAGGAGTCGATTGTGCTCCCGGGCGCTGTCGTGGTGGATGTTGACCAGCATCAGGCCCTCACCCCGTGATCCGGACCGTGGTCGTCGAGCCCCAGATGGCGAAGCTGAGGAAGAAGTCGGCGACGACGATGGTCACGATGCTGGTCCGGATCGCCTTGCCGACCGCGCGACCCACGCCGGCCGGGCCACCGGAGGCGGTGTAGCCGTAGTAGCAGTGGATGAGGATCACCGCGACCGCGAGGAAGAGCAGCTTGAAGAAGGACCACACCATGTCGATGGGCGGCAGGAACTGCAGGAAGTAGTGGTCGTAGGTGCCCGGCGACTGCCCGTAGATCAAGGTGACGATGAGCCGCGGCGAGAGGTACGACGCGCACAGGGCCACGATGTAGAGCGGGATCACCGCGACGAAGGCCGCGATCATCCGGGTCGTGACGAGGAAGGGCAGCGACGGGATGCCCATCACCTCGAGCGCGTCGATCTCCTCGGAGATCCGCATCGCACCCAGGCGGGCGGTGTAGCCGCAGCCGACGGTCGCGGCCAGCGCGATCGACGAGACCAGCGGGGCGACCTCGCGGGTGTTGAAGTAGGCCGAGATGAAGGCGCTGAACTTCGCGACGCCGATCTGGCTCAGCGAGGCGTAGCCCTGGATGCCGACCTCGGTGCCGGCGAAGAAGGCCATGAACGCGATCACGCCGACGGAGCCGGCGATCAGGCTCAGGCCCCCGGCCCCGAACGCGACCTCGGCGAGGGTGTTGCTGATCTCGCGCGGGTAGCGGCGGATGGCCCGCGGCGCCCAGACGAGCGCCTTGGCGTAGAAGAGCAGCTGGTCGCCGTACCCCTCGAGGCCGGAACGGCTGCTCTTGACCGCGCCGCCCACGATCTCCCCTGCGACGGCCATCAGAGACCCACCGGCGGAGCGATCTGGAAGTAGATGGCGGTGATCACGGCGTTGAGGAAGAACAGCGCCATGAACGCGATGATCACCGACTCGTTGACGGCGCGGCCGACGCCGCTCGGGCCGCCGCCGGCGCCGAGGCCCTTGTAGGCGCCGATGATCGCGGCCAGCCACCCGAAGATGACCGCCTTCACCATGGCGATGTAGAGGTCGGGCAGCGAGGCGAGCGCGGTGAAGGACGACAGGAAGGCACCGGCCGAGCCGCCCTGGACGATGACGGTGAAGAAGTAGCCGCCTCCGATACCGGTCCCGATGACGATGCCGTTGATCATCAGCGCGACGAACATGGTCGCGACGACCCGGGGAGCCACCAGGCGCTCGAGTGGGTCGATGCCCAGCACCTCCATCGCGTCGATCTCCTCGCGGATCTTGCGCGCGCCGAGGTCGGAGCAGATCGCGGACCCCGCGGCGCCGGCGATGATCATCGCCGCGGCCATGGGGGCCGCCTCGCGCACCGTGGCGAGCACCGCGGTCGCACCGGCGAACGACTGGGCGCCCAGCTGCCCGGTCAGGTTGCCGACCTGCAGCGAGATGACCGCCCCGAAGGGGATCGAGACCATGATGGTCGGCATCAGCGTGACGCTGGTGACGAACCAGGCCTGCTCGAGGAACTCCCGGAACTGGAACGGGCGGGTGAAGATCCGCTTGGTCACCTCGACGACCATCAGCGCGATCTCACCGGGGCCGCGAACGACCGAAACGGCGTTGAACGCCACGCCCGCGCTCCTCTCCCGTGCCTGCCCGACGCGCTTCCCTGAGCACGTCGCCGGGCAATATTAGAACACGTTCTTGTTGTGACCAACGCGACACCGTGTGACTGGAGCCACATGTGGTCACCCTCCAGGGAGCACAACTGCCCGCCGGCGGGTCGGGTCACGGGAGGCGACGGCATTCACAGGGTGCTCCCTAGGATCCTCCTGTGACGACGCCGATCTCCCGCCTGCCGGCGCCGGTGCGCGCGGTGGCGAGGCACCCCTCCGCCGTCCTGCTCGTGGCCCAGCTCGTGCTGGTGCTCGCCTACCCGGGTCTCGACGGCTCGACCTTCGGTCGCGCGGTCGTCGGTGTGGTCCAGATGCTGGTCGTGCTGGCCGCCGTGTGGGCCGTACGCCGCACCGAGGTCCTCACCTGGGTCGCCCTGCTGCTGGGCGCGCCCGCGGTGGTGCTCGCGGTCGCCGAGGCGGTCGAGCCGGACCTCGGCTGGGTCGTCGTCGCCTCGGCTGCGTTCCACGTCCCCTTCTACTTCTTCGTCTCCTACGCGCTGATCCGCTATCTCTTCCACGACGAGAAGGTCACCCGCGACGAGCTCTTCGCCACGGGCGCGGCCTTCACCGTCGTCGCCTGGGGCTTCGCCTACCTGTACGCCGCCGCGCAGGTCATCTGGCCCGGCTCGTTCGTGGGCTGGAGCAGCCCGGACGCCAGCACCGACCTGCCGTGGTTCGAGCTGCTCTACCTGTCGTTCACGACGCTGACCAGCGTCGGCCTGTCCGACATCTACCCCGTCGTCGCCCAGGCGCGCTCGTTGGTGATGCTCGAGCAGGTGGCCGGCGTCTTCTACGTCGCGCTGGTGGTCGCCCGCCTCGTCGGACTCACGCGCTCGGGCGCGGCCCGGGACTGATCTCGACCATCGAGCTGCCGGCGGCGACCTGCTCCCGGGTGGTGAGCGAGCGGATCCGCCGCCGGTAGCGCAGGATCTGCACCGTCCCGAGCCCCCACAGGACGTACTGCACGGCCATCGCCCAGCGGAACGCCTCGGGCGGGTAGCTGCCGTCCGAGCCCGGCGACAGCGCGTCGAGGACGATCCCCACGCCCACGATCACCAGCAGCGAGGACGTGAACCCGCCGACGTTGATGATGCCGCTCGCGCTCGCCGTGCGGTGGTCGGGGTTGCTGGTGCGCGCCACGTCGAAGCCCACCATCGAGCCCGGCCCGCCCGCACCCGTGACCAGGATGAGGAGGACCAGCAGCCACAGCGGGGCGTCGCCCGGCCACAGCAGCACGCTCGCCCACACCGACGCCATCGCGCCGATGATCACGAGCCCGAGCGTCGAGCGGTGCCACGGGTGGCGGCCGACCAGCCAGCCGAAGAACGGCCCGTAGAACAGGTTGGTCAGGAACAGCAGCGAGATCAGGGCACCGGCGGTCGCCTCGGAGCGGTGCTCGGCGCTGACCAGGAACGGGAAGCCCCACAGCAGGCCGAGCAGGGCCGGGCTGAACGGCGTCGAGAAGTGGATCCAGAGGCCGAGCCGGGTGCCCGGCTGCTCCCAGGAGGCGGCGAGGCTGCGCGCCAGCGCCCGTGCGGACATCGGGACCCCGCGCAGGTGGGCCTGGGTCGGCGAGTCGTGCAGGACCAGGCGCAGCACGACGAGCATCACCAGGCCGGCGACAGCGCCCGCGAGGTAGGCGCGCGTCCAGCCGAACTGCCCCAGCGCCCAGGTCATCGGCGCGGCCGCGCCCAGGGCGCCGAGCTGGCCCAGGTTGCCCGTCAGCTGGCTGACCAGCGGCACCTGCCGCGCCGGGAACCAGGACGTCACCAGGCGCAGGACGCAGATGAAGGTCATCGCGTCGCCGACGCCGACGAGCGCCCGGGCCACCAGCGCCGTCGGGTAGTCGCCGGCGAAGGCGAACGCCGCCTGACCGGTGCTCACCACGGCGACCGCGGCCGTCAGCACGGTCCGCGAACCGTAGCGGTCGACCATGAGGCCGACCGGGATCTGCATCGACGCGTAGACCAGCAGCTGCAGCATCGTGAACGACGCCAGCTGGCTGGCGGAGATGTCGAACCGCTCGGTCGCCGCGAGACCGGCGACGGCGAGGCTGCTGCGGTGGAAGACCGCGAGGGCGTAGACGACGAGGCCGACGCCCCAGACCAGGTAGCGACGCGGCGTCCCCGGTTGACTCACCAGCCGAGATTATCGACTACGCCGTCGCCGCCGCTCGCCGGGGCTCGCGCGCTCCCGCGCTCGTCGGGAGTGCTTCGAGCTCGTTCCTCGCTCGGCACTCCCTCCTCACTTCGTCGCCTCCATCATCTGGCGCAGCTCCTTCTTGAGCTCGCCGATCTCGTCGCGCAGCCGCGCCGCCAGCTCGAACTGCAGCTCGGCCGCGGCGGCCTTCATCTGGTCGGTGAGGTCCTGGATCAGCTGGGCGAGGTCGGAGCTCGGCAGGCCGGCCAGCTCGGCGGCGTGCCCGCCGATGTCGGTCGAGCGCAGCTGCGGGGTCGGCGACTTCTTCGGCTTCACCCCGCCGGCGCGCCCCTTCTGGCCGACGTCGGCCCAGGTCTGGAGCAGCTCCTGGGTGGTCTCGTCCTCGCGGGCGAGCATCTCGGTGATGTCGGCGATCTTCTTGCGCAGCGGCTGCGGGTCGATGCCGTTGGCCTCGTTGTAGGCGACCTGCCGCTCCCGGCGGCGGTTGGTCTCGTCGATGGCCGCCTCCATCGACGGGGTGACCCGGTCGGCGTACATGTGCACCTCGCCGGACACGTTGCGGGCCGCGCGACCGATCGTCTGGATCAGCGACTTGTCCGAGCGGAGGAAGCCCTCCTTGTCGGCGTCGAGGATCGACACGAGGGACACCTCGGGCAGGTCGAGGCCCTCACGGAGCAGGTTGATGCCGACCAGGACGTCGTAGAGGCCGAGGCGCAGGTCGCGCAGCAGCTCGATGCGCTTGAGGGTGTCGACCTCGGAGTGGAGGTAGCGGGTGCGGATGCCGGCGTCGAGGAGGTAGTCGGTGAGGTCCTCGGACATCTTCTTGGTCAGCGTCGTGACCAGGACCCGCTCCTCCTTCTCGGCGCGGGTGCGGATCTCGTGGATCAGGTCGTCGATCTGGCCCTTGGTCGGCTTGACCACGACCTGGGGGTCGACGAGGCCGGTCGGGCGGATGATCTGCTCGACGACGTCGCCCTGCACCTTGTCGAGCTCGTAGTCGCCCGGCGTCGCCGAGAGGTAGACGGTCTGGCCGATCCGGTCGAGGAACTCCTCCCAGCGCAGCGGCCGGTTGTCCATCGCGCTCGGGAGCCGGAAGCCGTGCTCGACGAGATTGCGCTTGCGCGACATGTCGCCCTCGTACATGCCGCCGATCTGCGGGACGGCGACGTGGGACTCGTCGACGACGAGCACGAAGTCCTCGGGGAAGTAGTCGAGCAGCGTGTTCGGCGCGCTCCCCCGGCTGCGGCCGTCCATGTGCATCGAGTAGTTCTCGATGCCGGAGCAGGAGCCGACCTGTCGCATCATCTCGACGTCGTACGTCGTGCGCATCCGCAGCCGCTGGGCCTCGAGCATCTTGCCCTGCCGCTCGAAGGTGGCGAGCTGCTCGGCCAGCTCGGCCTCGATGCCGCGGATCGCGCGCTCCATGCGCTCCGGGCCGGCGATGTAGTGGCTGGCCGGGAAGACGTAGAGCTCCTGGTCCTCGGTCAGCACCTCACCGGTGACCGGGTGGAGGGTCATCAGCCGCTCGATCTCGTCGCCGAAGAACTCGATGCGCACCGCGAGCTCCTCGTAGACCGGGAAGATCTCGAGGGTGTCGCCGCGCACCCGGAAGGTGCCGCGGGTGAAGGCGAGGTCGTTGCGGGTGTACTGGATCTCGACGAGGCGGCGCAGCACCGAGTCGCGGTCGTGCTCCTCGCCGACGCGCAGGCGGACCATCCGGTCGACGTACTCCTGCGGGGTGCCGAGGCCGTAGATGCAGGACACCGTGGACACCACGATCACGTCGCGGCGGGTGAGCAGGCTGTTGGTCGCCGAGTGCCGCAGCCGCTCCACCTCCTCGTTGATCGAGGAGTCCTTCTCGATGTAGGTGTCCGTCTGCGGGACGTAGGCCTCGGGCTGGTAGTAGTCGTAGTAGGACACGAAGTACTCGACCGCGTTGTCCGGGAACAGCTGGCGCAGCTCGTTGGCGAACTGGGCCGCCAGGGTCTTGTTGGGCTGCAGCACGAGCATCGGACGCTGCACCTGCTCGGCGACCCACGCCACGGTCGCCGTCTTGCCCGTGCCGGTCGCGCCGAGCAGGACCACGTCCTGGACGCCGTCGTTGAGCCGCTTCGTGATCTCCTTGATGGCGGCCGGCTGGTCGCCCGATGGCGTGTAGTCCGACTTCACGTGGAAGGGGGCGACACGACGCTCGAGATCGGTGACCGGACGCATGGATCCAGCGTACGGGCGGCCACCGACAGCGGGCCTACCGTGGCCGGTCGGGCTGGACCCGCAGCGCGTGCAGCGCCGTGGCGAGCATCGCGTAGTGCCCGACGAGCATCACGATCTCGATCCGCTCGCGGTCGTCGAACTGCCGGCTGAGCTCGCTCCACAGCCCGTCGGTCAGGTCGCCCTCGGACAGCAGCTCGTCGGCGGCGCGGAGCAGCAGCACCTCGCGGTCGCTGAAGGCTCCCTCGACCGCCCCCGCCTCGATCGCTGCGATCTCGTCCACGGACAGCCCGGCGCGGCGCCCCAGCCGCCGGTGCTGGGTCAGCTCGTACGACGACCCGCGGCGACTCGCGACGCGCAGGATCACCAGCTCCGACTCCCGTCGGGACAGTCGTCCGCCGGGCATCAGTCGGCCGGCGAAGTGCAGCCACCCCCAGAACAGGCGGCGGTGCCGCCCGAGGGTGAGGAACACCGCCGGCGGCTCGGTCCCCTGCACCCGGCCGGCGACGCGGGCGAACAGAGCGACGAACAGGCCGACCTCGCGCCAGCCGCCCGGCTGGATGCGCGGCTGCGCCGGCGGGGTGTCCGGCGTGCTCATGCCAGGTCCGAGCGCCGGGCCTGCTCGACGGCCGGGAGCACCCGGTTGGCCCCGTAGTTGAACACCCGCATCGCCACCGCGTAGCCGGGCGGGAAGTAGCGCTGCAACCAGTGCACGAGCCGGATGTCCGGCGAGGTGTACACCCAGTAGCGGTTGCGCAGCGCGCCCCTCCAGATCGACTCGGCGGCCTGCTGCGGCGACACCGCCCGCTTCTGGAACTGGCGCCGGGCGCGGACGAAGGACCTGCTCTGCTGGTCGATGCCGGCGATCCGGATCGTCTCGACCAGGCCGGTGTCGACACCGCCCGGGCAGACCAGGCTGACCCCGATCCGGTGCTTGCGCAGGTCGTAGCGGAGCACCTCCGACACACCGCGGAGGCCGAACTTCGTGGCGCTGTAGGCCGCGTGCCACGGCATCGCGATGATGCCGGCGGCCGACGACACATTGACCAGCTGGCCGCCGCGCCCGCCGTCGATCATCGGCGGGAGGAACTCCTCGATCACGTGGATCGGACCCATCAGGTTGACGTCGACCAGTCGCTGCCAGTGCTCCGGCTCGAGGCTGCGCACCGTGCCCCACACCGCGATGCCGGCGACGTTGAGCACGACGTCCATCGGCCCCGACCGCTCGGTCACCCCTCGCGCCAGGTCCCGGACCTGCGCATGGTCGGAGACGTCGGCCGCCTCGGCCGTGGCCACCTCTCCCCCGCCGGCCCGGATCGCCTCGGCGACCTCCGTGAGCAGCTCGCCCTGCAGGTCGGTCAGGTGCAGGACCGCGCCGCGTGCGGCGGCGTACTCCGCCACGGCACGGCCGATCCCGCTGGCCGCACCGGTGACCAGGACCTGCTTGCCGGCGAGGTCGCGGACGGGGGCTCGGAACCACATGGGTCCTCCTGGGAGCTAGAGGAGCGGGCGGAGCGGCGCCAGGACCAGCTCGGTGAACTTGCGGTGCATGTCCCGCGCCTCCCACTCCCCGCTGGTGAGCTCGAGGCAGTGGGACTGGTCGACCTCGAAGATCGCCTCGAGCTCCTTGGCGAAGGACTCGTCGATGACCTCGATGTTGATCTCGAAGTTGCCCTGGAGGCTGAGCCGGTCGATGTTGGCCGTGCCGACGGTGGCCCACGTCCCGTCGACGGTGGCGGTCTTGGCGTGCACCATCGCGTCGCGGTAGCGCAGGATCCGCACGCCGGCGTCGAGGAGCTGGCTGAAGTAGCCCCGCGAGATCCAGTCGGCGACGATGTGGTTGGACTTCAGCGGCAGCAGGAGGCGTACGTCGACGCCGCGCCGGGCCGCGTCCTTCACCGCGTCGATGAAGTCCTCGTCGGGCAGGAAGTAGGCCTGGGTCAGCCACACGTTGCGGCTGGCCCGGTTGATCGCCTCGATGTACATCGCCCGGATCGGGAACATCCACAGCCGCGGCACGTTGCGCTGCACGCGCACGCGGGGCTCCCACGTCGACGCCGTCTCGAGCAGCAGGGGCCGCTCCGAGCCGCGCAGCCGCCGGCGACGGTTCAGGTTCCAGAAGTCGGCGAACGCCCGCTTGAGGTCCCACACGGCCGGGCCGGTGATCCGGACGTGGGTGTCGCGCCACTCGGTCTCGTAGGCCGAGCCGATGTTGTAGCCGCCGACGAAGCCCACGTTGTCGTCGACGACGAGGATCTTGCGGTGGTCGCGGCCGTAGCGGCGCAGGTCGAAGAAGCGCCAGCCCGCCGTGTAGACCGGGTAGCGCAGGACCTTGACGCTCGAGGGGAACCGCTGGAACGCCGGCGAGACCACGAGGTTCGCGAAGGCGTCGTAGATGCAGTAGACGTCGACGCCGCGCTCGGCCGCCGCGATCAGCGCGCGCTTGAAGCGCTCGCCGGTCGCGTCGCCCTTCCAGATGTAGGTCTCGAAGAGGATCTGGTGCTCGGCGCCGTCGATGGCCGCCAGCATGTCGTCGTACAGGTCACGACCGTAGGTGTAGGTCGTCATCTCCCCGTCGCCGACGGTGACGGCCCGCGGCTCCCGGGTCGGGAAGGGCTTGGGCCGCTTGCCGCGACGACGGTAGGAGTCGACCAGCGACATCGCGATCGCGACGAGGAACGGTACGCCGACCAGCGTGATCAGCGTCCGGCGCAGGACGGTCCTCAGCCCGGCGAGCGGGTCGGGTTCACGGTGCGCCACAGGCGTCACAGTAGTGGGACGGCCCAGCGGTCAGGAGCCGACCTGGCTGAGGAACTGCAGCGAGTCGACCTTCCAGTCGGCGCCGATCAGCTTCATCGTCATCAGGATGCTGCCGTCCTGGACGCTCACCTCGCCGCTGTCGTCGGTGATCGCCTGGCTGTAGTAGGCGAGCACCTCGACCTGCTCGGCGCTCACGACGCGCCCGGCGGCCTCGACCACCTGGCCCTTGGCCGAGGTCTTGCTGACCTCGATGGCCTTCTTGAGGTCGGCGACGTTCTTCTCGAGGCGCTCGCGGACCTCCTTGTTCTGCAGCTCGTCGATCCACGCGAAGTCGTGCTTGCCGTCCTCGTAGGAGTAGCTGGTCGCCTTGGTCACGAAGGCGCTCGCGGCGGTGATCGCATCCTTGTTGGCGGCCTTCTCGGCCTGGAGCTCACGGACCTGGCTGCGCGCGTCGGCACCGTCGTCGCCGGACTGGCGGTCGACGAGCAGCCACGCGCAGGCGGCGAGCGCCACGACCAGTGCCGCAGCGAGGGCGATGACCAGGTTGCCCGGTCCGGCACCCTTCGTGCTGTTCGTGCTCGCGCTGCTCACCGTGCTTGCTCCCGACCCCTCCGTGCTCGCAGGCTCGACACCCGGCTTGTCCAGGCTGGCCCTCCCTGCGCTCACCGTACCGGCCCCGGAGCGTTGGCAGCGCCACGCTGCAGGGTGGCGAACGATGCCGAGCACCGTCCGTCCTTCTGCAGGGCCCGGCGCTCGTTGACCCGCGGGTCGAGGCGCGAGGTGCCGTAGTTGCAGCGCGGGTCGGACTTGGTGATGATCTGGATGCGCAGCTCGCCGCCCTTGACCTTGGCCAGCACCGAGCGCAGGCCCGGTCCGTAGTTCTGCAGCAGCGCCCGCAGGTGCGGCTCGTAGGAGCGGAACACGTCGGTGAAGCTGACGCCCGTGGCCAGGAAGCCGGGCAGCACCTCGTTGGCGTCCTTGATCAGCTTGACCAGCTCGTTGATCTGGCCGGGGCCACGCTTGAGCATCCGCCGTAGCTCCGGGTCGTACTCACGCAGGAACTGCGCGAACTGCTTGGACGAGCGCGCCAGCTGGCGCAGCGAGTCGGCGTTGTCGGTGGCGATGCCCAGCACCGTGCCGGAGCTGCTGATCACGCGGTCCGTCTCGGGCCACACGGCGTCCAGGGTCTCCAGGATCGCCGTGCCCTGGTCGAGGATCTGGCCGAGGTCGTCGCCCGTGCCCTTGAGGCCCGTGCTGAGCTCGCTCAGCACCGTGCGGAGCTTCTTGTCGTCGATCTGGCGCAGCACGTTGTTGACCGCGACGACCGTCGAGCTGAGGCTCTTCGGCAGGTCCGTCGACTCCGCAGGTACGACGTCGCCGCTGGCCAGGAAGGGACCGCCGTCCTTCTTCGGCTGGAAGTCGAGGTACTGCTCGCCGACGGGCGAGAGGCTGCGGACCTTCGCGATGGAGTCCTTGGGGATCTCGGTGCCGGACGTGACCGCGATCGTCGCCACGACGCCGGTCTCGGCGTCGGGCACGATCGACCGCACCTTGCCGACCTTGATGCCGCGGTAGGTCACCGCGGACCCCTCGAACAGGCCGCCGGTCTGCGCGAGCTCGACCTTCACCTCGACCGGCCGTGAGGTGAGCGGCTGGTCGAGGACGGCGGCGAACACGTAGGCGACGGCGAACACCAGCACCAGGATGATGCCGATCAGGCTCAGGTAGAGCTTGTTGCCCAGGATCTTCATGTCAGTTCCCCCCGCCGAGCAGGCCGTTCAGGAGCGAGCCCAGGCCCAGCGGATCGCTGCTGCCGCCCGACGATCCACCGGACGAGCCGCCCGAGGAACCGGACTTGCCGGACTTGCCGGACGTGCTCGCCGGCTTGCCGAGGCCGAGCAGGCCGCCCAGTCCGAGGTTGTCGAGCAGGTTGCCGAGGCCGGGCGCCGAGGTGTCGATGCCGAGGAGCTTCAGGATGTTGGCCAGCGTCCCGCCGACCACCCCGCCTGCGTCGATCCCGTCCAGGTGCAGCTGGAGCGAGATGTTGAGGTAGTCGGTCGCGATGATGTTGTCGGCGGCGCCGGACGCCTTGATGATCCGCTGCAGCGAGGTGTCGAACGAGCCGTTGTTCTTGGCGAACTCGGCCAGCACCGGCTCGATCTCCTTGAGCAGCGTCAGCAGCTGGGAGCGGGTCGCCGTGACGGTGTCGTTGGCGGCACCGGTGAACTTCTCGACCTCGGCCAGCAGCTCGGTGAACTGCGGGGTCTTCTCCCGCAGCACCTTCGCCGCGGGCGCGATCTCGCGGACTGCCCGGTTGATCGTGTCCTCGCGCGAGTTGAGCGTCTTGGACAGCGAGTTGAGCGAGGTCAGCACGGCGTCGATGCTCTGGCTGGTCGCGTTGGCCTGGGTCAGGAAGACCGACGCCCGGTCGAGGAGCGTGCGGTAGTCGCCCTCGTTGCCGTTGAGGGCGGTGTTGAGCTCCTCGGTGACCGTCTGCAGCTGCTCGAGGCCACCTCCGTTGATGAGCAGCGACGCCTGCGCGAGGGCGTCCTCGACGGTCGGCGCCGTCTCGGTGTCCTTGCGCTCCAGCGTGGCGTCGTCGCCCAGGAGCTTCCCGTCGGCGGGGTTGGTGACGTCGACGAAGAGCTCACCGAGGGGGGTCGTGTAGCGCAGCCGCGCCTTGGCCCCGTCGCGCAGCTCGGCGTCGGCCTTGAGCGTCAGCGTCGCCTCCGCGACGAAGTCGCTGACGGTGATCTCCTTGACCTTGCCCATGTCGACGCCGTTGACCTTCACCGGCGCGCCGACGGCGAGGTTGAGCGCCTCGTCGAACTGGGCCTTCACCTCGATGGTGTCGCCGGAGACGCCGGTGCCCGGGATCGGCAGGTCGCGCATCGTCGTCCCGCAGGCGCTCATCGTGCCGACCCAGAGGGCGAGCACGGCGGCGGCGCAGGCGCGTGCGGTCTTGGTTCGCATCGTCGTCCTCATCGTCATCACCCGACCGGTCCGGTGAGGAACTGGCACAGGTTGAGCGGCAGCTGGTTGCACACCGTCTGCAGCACTCCGCCCAGCGGGTCGAGGATCAGCGGGTTGATCCGGACCGGGAGCCGGTCGCCCTGGATCATCCGCAGGTTCTGCAGCGCCACGGGCATGACCCGCAGGATCTCGGCCAGGCGCTCCTGCTTGGAGAGCACCGTCTTCATGAGCCTGGTGGAGCCGTTGACGTTGTCGACGATCGCCTGGCGGTTGTCGACGGCGAACTTCGCGACGGTGGTGACCGCCGAGTCGAGCGAGCGCAACGCCTGCCGGAAGTTCTCCCGCTCGTCGGCGAGGAGCTTCGAGGCCCGCGACACCTGCTGGATGAACGCGCGCGCCGTCGACTCGTTGCTGGCGATCGTCGTCAGCAGTACGTCGAGCGACTTGAGCGTGGCCGCGACGTCCTCGCGCTGCGAGGCGATGCCGTCGACGCCGTCGGCCAGCGAGTGGATCGTCTGGTTCAGCAGCGGACCGCGACCCTGGAGGGCTCGCGTGCCGGCGTCGATGAAGCGCTGGACGGCCTTGGTCGTCTTCTTGTTGCCGCCGATGCCGGTGGCGAACTCGTTGAGCGAGGCCAGCACCTGGTCGAAGTCGACCGGCGTCTGGGTCTTCTCCAGCGGGATGGTGGTGTCGTCCGCCATCTTCTTGTCGCCCTCGTGGAACACCGGCGTCAGCTCGACATAGCGGTCGGTGGCCACCGAGCGGGCGACCACGACGGCGCCGGCGTCGGCCGGGACCGGCTGGTCGCCGTCGATCTCCATCGTGACGAGGACCTTGTCGCCCTCGGGCTCGATGGCCGTGATCTCGCCGACGGTCACGCCGAGGATGCCCACGTCGTTGCCGACGAACAGGCCGGCCGAGTCGGCCAGGTAGGCCTTCACGGTGATCTTGTCCCCACCACCGACAACGCTGCACCCGGAGGTCAGCAGGATCGCGGCGACGGCGACGAGGGCGCCGATCGAACGGAGGATGTGCCTGGTGCGCATCAGCATGCCCCCTGCAGCTTGCAGGTCGAGTCGTCGGCGGGGATCGCCGGCGGCTTGAGGTAGAGCGGGATGAACGGACCGCTGCCGGTGGCGTTGGCGACGTACCGGACGGCCGGCGCCATGACCTCGAGCAGGTGGGTCAGCTGCTTGCTCTGTCCGTTGAGTGTCCTGATCACGGCGTTGAGGTCGGTCAGCGCCGGCTTCAGCTTGCCGTCGGTCGACTTCACGACCGCGGTCAGCGCCTTCGCGAGCTCGGTCGTCTCGACCAGGAGCCGGTGGATCGCCTCCTTGCGGGCGGTGATCTCGCTGACGACGAGGTTGGCCTGCTTCATCAGCCCGACGATGTCCTGGCTGCTGTCGGAGAGCTGGTCGGTGACCTTGCGCGTCGACTCCAGCAGGTCGCCGACCTGGTCGGACCGCTTCGAGATGACCTCGGAGAGCCGGGCGACGCCCTCGAGCGCCGGCCCGATCTCCTTCTCGCTCGCCCCGAGCGTGCCGGCCATCGCCGTCAGCGCCTGGGCGAGGAGGTCGGGGTCGAGCTCGTCGAGCGCCTGGGACCCCTCCTCGATGACGTCCTGGAGGTTGTAGGGGACGGCGGTCCGCTCCAGCGGGATCCGGTCGTCGGCCAGGCCGCCCGAGCCCTTCGGGTCGACCTCCAGGTAGTGGCTGCCGAGGAGGGTGGCGACCTTGACGGTGGCGGTGGTCCGCTCCCCCAGCTCGATGTCCGAGTCGAGGGCGAAGGTGACCAGGACGTGGTCGTCCTGGAGCTCGATGCCGGTCACCTTGCCGGAGTTGACCCCGTGCACCTGCACGTCCTCGCCCTTGCGCAGGCCGGCGGTGTGCTCGAGCACGGCGGTGTAGGTCTTCGTCCCGAAGTTCGCGACGCTCAGCAGCACGACGGAGGCGCCGATGAGGCCGATCACGATCAGGGTGATGACGCCGATCCGCAGCGGATCGCGCTCGTTCATGGGCTTCATCGGCACACCTGCCGCCAGGGGCCGTTGTTGCCGGCCGGGTTGATGCCGCTGCTGTTGGCGCCGATGGCGATCGACAGCGAGCAGACGTACACGTTGAGCGCGTTCTCGTACGACGTCGCACGACCCAGCGACTCGAAGACGGTCGAGAAGGCCGGGATCGCGTCCTTCAGGTCGCCGCGGGAGCGCTCCAGCATGTCGGCGACGGTGACGAGCCGGTCGGTCGCCCGGACCAGCGGCACCTTCACCTCCTTCAGCAGGGAGCTCGTCGCGCCGACCAGTCGGCTGACGCCGTCGATCGAGGCACCGATCGACTTCCGGTCGCGGGCCAGGCCGGTCATCAGGGCCCGCAGCTCGCGCACCGTCGTGGTGAGCTCGTCGCCCTGGCCGGCGAGGTTGTCGAGCACCGGCTTGAGGTTGGTCATCACCTCACCGATGACGCCGTCGCGGTCCGCGAGGAAGTTCGTGAGCTGGCCGGTCTGCGCGAGCAGCTGCTGGACGTTGCCGTCCTCACCCTGGAGCACCTTGATCAGCGAGGTGGCCAGCGTGTTGACGTCGCCCGGCTGCAGCACCCGGAACAGCGGCCGGAAGCCGTTGAGCAGCTCGGTGAGGTCGAAGCCCGGGTCGGTCTGGGCCATCGGCACCGTCCCGCCCTCCTCGATCTCCTTGCCGCGCTCGGTGGGCTGCACCAGGCCGATGTAGCGCTGGCCGAGCAGGTTCTGGTAGCGCATGACGAGCTTGGTGTTGTCGAGCAGCGCCTGGTCCTCGACCAGCTCGATCTTGATGATCGCGCCCTCGTCGGAGGCCTTGATGTCCTTGACCTGGCCGACGCGCACGCCGGCGGCCTTGACGTCGTCGCCCTTGCGCAGGCCGCTGACGTCGGCGAACTCGGCCGAGAACTCGCGGGTCCCGCCGCTGATGCCGTTGTTCATCGTGTTGACGAGCAAGATCATCAGCAGCCCGCTGACGACGGCGAACGCGGCGAACTTGACCGCGATCGTGCGGATTCCGGTCATCGCTCGGCCCCCAGTGCTCCGAAGCCGACCGCGGACGAGCGGAACCTCGGCTTGCTGGTGTAGTACGGCGGGGAGGACAGCTTGATCGTGCCGTCGGTCTTCACGAATCCTTCTCGGACGGCCTCGGGCAGCGTCGTGCCGAGGGCGATGTTGATGGCGATCGCGTCGGTGATGCCGGCCTGGCGGTTGTCGTGGACCGCGTCGAGCAGCACGGCCGAGCCGTTGATGAAGCGCACCAGGTTCTTCTGGTTCTTGGCGAGGAACGCGCTCGAGGTCCGGGCGAGCGTCGTACCACCGCTGATGAGCGCGGTGAACGCCGCCTCCTGGGTGACGATGGTGTTCATCGTGACCAGCACGTCGTCGGTCGCGTCGAGCAGGTCGGGCGCGATCTCGTTGACCAGCCGCGTCGTCGACGCGAGGGCCTGGAGGTCGGCGCGCACCTGCGGCATCCGCGGGTTGAGGCGGTCGAGGTAGGAGTTGAGGGTCTTGACCGTCGTACCGATCTGGTTGCCGCGGCCGTCGAGCGCCTCGGCGGCCGAGCCGATCGCGGACGCCAGCTCGGCCGGGCCGAGTGCCTTCACCAGGCGGTCGATGTCGTCGAGCGCCTGCTGGAGCTCGAGCGTCTCCTGCGAGGCGTCGGCCTTGATCTGGTCCCCGGCCTTGATCTCTCCGCTGGGGGTGCCGTGGACGACGAGGTCGACGAAGGTCGTGCCGAAGACGGTGGCCGGCAGGATCCGGGCCACGACGTTGCCGGGCACCGAGTCCATGTCGTCCTCGGACATCGCCATCTCGACGGTGACGCCCCGGCCGTCGTCGGAGCGGCGGATCTCGGAGACCTTGCCGACGATGACGCCGTTCATCTTGACGTCGGAGCCGGCGCGGAGCGCGCCGCCGGCGTTGGCCACGTCAGCGGTGACGTGCGGCTGCGAGCCGAACGTCCCGTTGCTGCGCAGGGTGACGAAGGCGCCGATGACGGCAATCGCCACGAGGGTGATCAGTCCGCGCCGGGCGAGCTGGTTGCGGGTGACTACGCGTGCCATGTCGTCACCTCAACCCGAGATCCGGAAGCCCGGGTCGCCACCCCAGAACAGCAGGGTGAGGACCATGTCGAGCACGACGATGGACACGATGCTGGCCCGGATCCCCGTGCCGGTGGCCTCTCCGACCGCCTGGGGGCCGCCCGAGACGCGCATGCCGTACCAGCTGTGGATCAGGGCCACGGCAAGCGAGAAGATCAGGATCTTGATGATCGAGAAGACGATGTCGCGCCCCTGGATGAAGGTGGAGAAGTAGTGGTCGTACTGGCCTGGTGACTGGCCGAACAGGATGACGACCGAGGCCTGCGAGGCGATGTAGGAGCCGATCAGGCCGATCATGTAGAGCGGCAGGATCGCTACCATGCAGGCGATCACGCGGGTCGTGACGACGTAGCGCATCGCGCTGACCGCCATCACCTCGAGCGCGTCGACCTCCTCGTGCAGCTTCATGGAGCCGATCTGGGCGGTGAAGCGGCAGCCGACCTGGGCGCCGAGCGCGAGGGCCGCGATCAGCGGTGCGAGCTCGCGGGTGTTGGCACTGGCCGAGATGAAGCCGGTGAGCGGGGCGAGGCCCACGATCTCCAGGCCGTTGAAGCCCTCGATGCCGATCGACGTACCGGCCGCGACCGACAGCAGGATCATGACGCCGACCGTGCCACCGCCGACGAGCAGCGCGCCGCTGCCCCAGGCGATGTCCTTGATCTGGCGCAACGTCTCCTTGGGGTAGAGGGCGATCGTCGCCGGCACCTCGCGGAAGACCTTGATGGCGAAGGTGACGAAGTCGCCGAGCGTCGCCAGGCTCTTCATCACCCCGTCGGTGAAGCCCACCAGGGCGTCGGACACGCGCGAGCCGAAGCTGCGCCCGAGCTGGACCTCAGACATCAGGCACCTCCGGGGAAGAGCATCACGTAGGCCTGGGTCAGGCCGACGTTGATCACCGCGAGCAGGATCACGCTGAGCACCACGGCCTGGTTGACGCCGTCGGCCACGCCCTTCGGGCCGCCGCGGGCCGTGAGGCCCTTGTGGGCGGCCACGATGGTGGCGACGAAGCCGAAGATGAAGGCCTTGAACTCGGCGAGGACGAAGTCGGCCGGCTGGGCGAGCCCCACGAAGGAGTCGAGGTAGGTGCCGGACGAGATCTGTCCCTGGCCGACGACGATGATGAAGGCGGTCGTCATCGCGGTCATCGCGACGATCACGGTCAGGAGCACCGACACCAGCAGCGCGGCGAGGATGCGCGGCGCGACCAGGCGCTGGATGGGCGAGATGCCCATGACCTTGAGGGCGTCGATCTCCTCACGCACGGTCCGCGCGCCGAGGTCGGAGCAGATGGCCGCCCCGACCGCGCCGGCGATCATCAGCGAGGTCACCAGCGGTGCGCCCTGGCGCAGCACGCCGATGCCGTTGACCGCCCCGATGAAGGACTGTGCGCCGATCTGGTTGGCCGCCGCACCGATCTGGACCGAGGTGATGATGCCGAACGGGATCGAGACGAGGATCGTCGGGAGCAGCGCGACCCGGGTCATGAACCAGCACTGCAGGAGGAACTCGCTCCACGAGAAGCGGCGGGCGACGATGTCGGAGAAACCCCACTGGATCGACTCGACCGCGAGCTTCACCAGCTCGCCGGTCGTCACGACGCCGGCCTTGAACCGTCCGGTCAGGTTGTCGACGACGGAGCGCCCCGAGGCCACCACCGCGCTCATCAGGCAACCGCCGTCGGGATGTCGAACGCGGCGTTCAGCCGGAGGGCGGCGGCCTTGTCGCCGCGCACCTTGAGCTGGCCGCGCAGCACGCCGGACACCGCGCTGAGGTGCCCGGTCACCAACCGCAGGAAGTCGGCCGCCTCGCACGTCACGGTCGCATGGCGGTCCTCGCGGCCGACGGCATCTGCCGCCGCACCGGCGAGAACGGTCGCCCGACCGTCTCTGAGTCGGAGCACGTAACGGTCCACCTCTCCGTCGGGGCGCCCGGTCAGCCTGAAGCCGACCGTGATCTGGACGCCTGCTGCCTTTCGGCCGTTCACGAAGCCCGGCATCCGCCCGAAGATCTCCTCGAGGATGACCGGCCTGAAGTCCGACGCCATGACCGACCGGAGGTGGTCGGCGGGGACGCCGTGGAGGACCCGGGCGATGTCGACCGGGTCGATGTCACGGACGTCGACGGGCACTCCGGTGACCGGGGGCGTGCCGTCGACGGTGAAGAGGGAGGCCAGGGCCAGCGCGACGCTGCTCGCGCCCGTGATGCCGATCTGGTTGCCGAGATAGGCGACGGCGACGTCGAGCTGGCCGGCGACCAGCCGCAGCAGCTGCAGGTCGCTCCCGTGTACGACGACGTCCGGGCCCGCACCGGCGGCGGCCTCGACCTCGGCGACCCCGCCGTGGAGGCACAGCGTGGTCGCCTCGCCCGGGCGCTGGGTGGACTCCCACCGCACCCGGCCCTCGGCCTGCGCCAGCAGGGCCGGGACGGCGATCTCACCGATCCGACGCATCACGCCCTCGACAACGGGCGAGCCCGGTGCCGCGTCATGGGTGGCGGCGACGAGCTCGGCATCGCTCGCGGCGCGGATGGACTCGACCAGGGCGACCGGTGCGGTGTCGCGGAGCAATGCCGCGACGTCCTCGCGAGTGGCGTGCCCGAGGGCAGCCCAACTCACCGTCGCCATGCGTCACCCCTGTCCGTTCACCGCCGCCTGGGAGCCTGCGGTCCTGCCTGAACGTCTGCCTGTTGCTCGGTGTAACAGATATCACGCGATTTGGTCACGTGTCGTCAGATGACCACGCGGCGACATGCGCGGACCGCGCCGCGGACGGTACAACCCGGCGGCCGCCACCAGGAACGGGACGCGCCCGCGCTGACCCCGCCACGGCTGGAGGTACGACGCCAGCCGGGCGTCGTCGAAGGGCTCGCCCTCCAGCGCCCAGCCCACGTCCTTGGCCACGTGGTAGTCGCCGAAGGAGACGGCGTCCGGGTCCCCCAGCGCCCGCTGCCGCACCTCGGCGCTCGTCCACACGCCCACACCGGGCAGGCTGCGCATCCTGCGATCGCTCTCAGATCCGGTCACGCCGACGATTCGCTCGAGTGCCTCGGCGTGGCGTGCAGCGGTGACCACCGCCCGGGAGCGGGCCGGGTCGATGTGCAGCGCGAGCCACTCCCAGGACGGGATCGCGCGCAGGGTGGCGGCGTCGGGCTGCACCATCAGCCGGAGCCCGGCACCCGGCCCGGGGGCCGGCACGCCGTGGCGTCGGACGAGGGCGCGGAAGCCGGCGAAGGCCTCCTGGCCGGTGACCTTCTGCTCGATGATCGCCGGCACGATCGCCTCCAGCACCCTGTCGGTGCGGCCCAGGCGCAGGTGCGGATGGCGCCGACGCGCCTCGGCGAGGACCGGGTGGCGTGGTTCGAAGTCGCTCCAGTCGTCGAGGTCGCCGAGCAGCGCCGGGAGCTGGTCGAGCGCCCAGGCGGCGCCGGGCCCCCACGCCTGGGCGTGGACGTCGCCCGCCCCGTCCTGGGCCGCGACGGCGAGCGTGACCGGCCCCTCCGGCGTACGGCTGGTGCGCCAGTGGCGGCCCTCGACGTCGAGCCGGTGGGTCGGGTCTCCCCCGCCGCGCCGCTGCTGGCGCAGGATCGCCGCGACCGGCACCGGCCGTCCCGGGCGCCACACCCGCTCGGCGTCCGGCACGTTCATTCGGCGCAGCCTAGTCGTCCGCTTTGGACTAGGCTCTCTCGCGCAGGAACGAATCCCTTTCACCGCACTCAGGCTCCCGGAGGGCAGTTGACCATCGAATCCACGCGTGGACGGCGCGGCCGCCTCGACCAGGAGGCCGTGCTGCAGGCCGCCGAGGCGCTCGTCGACCGCGACGGGTACGACGCCCTCACGATGACCTCGCTCGCCGCCGAGCTCGAGGCACGGGTCTCCTCGCTCTACAACCACGTCGCCAACCTCGAGGACCTCCGCGCGCTCGTGCAGGTCCGCGCGATGCGGATGCTCGGCGAGCACGTCCGGGCGGCCGCGATGGGCCACGCCGGCCTCGACGGGCTCCGCGCGCTGAGCCGGGAGCTGCGGGTCTTCGCGCGCACGCACCCGCAGCGGTACGCCGCCCTCACCCGCCCGCCCATCGACCGCGAGGGCTTCTACGCCGCCGCGCTCGAGGCGATCGAGGCCCTCGCGGTGATGGTCCGCTCGGCCGGGCTGCCCGAGGAGCGCCTGCTGCAGACGGCGATGGCACTCTTCGCCTCGCTCCACGGCTTCGTGTCGCTCGAGGTCGCCGGCTACTTCGGCGACCTGTCCGGCACCAGCGCCGGCCTGCTCGACCTCGACGAGGTCTACGAGCAGGTCATCGACGGCGCGGTCAGCGCAGCGGTGCTCGAAGCGAGCCACTGAGTCCCCGGGGCCTTCCATGCTGCTGCGAGCCCTGGTCGACACGTCCGGCGCCGTGGGCGCCACGCGGTCCCGCAAGGAGAAGGTCCGCCTGATCGCCGACCTGCTGCTCGCCGCCGACCCCGGCGAGCGCTCCCTCGTCGCCCACTACCTCAGCGGCCGGTTGCGGCAGCGGCGCACCGGCCTGGGCTGGAGGAGCCTGCGCGAGCTGCCGGAGCCGGCGACGGACGCCACGCTCGAGGTGGTGGCCGTCGACGCGGCCTTCGCCGCGATGGCCGAGCTGTCCGGTCCCGGGTCGGCCGGCGCCCGGGCCGGCCTGGCCGCGTCGCTGTTCGGGCAGGCCACCGCCCCCGAGCAGGCGTGGCTGCGCTCGGTCGCGGTCGGCGAGGTCCGGCAGGGGGCGCTCGAGGCGGTCACGACGGAGGCGCTCGCCCTGGCGGCCGAGGTGCCCCTGCCCGTCGTACGACGGGCGGCGATGCTGGCCGGCGGCACGACGTACGTCGTCGACGCGGCCTTCGAGGGCGCCGACGCCCTGGCCCGGGTCGGCCTGACCGTCGGGCGCCCCGTGCTCCCCATGCTCGCCTCCTCCGCGCCCGACGTGGCCGCCGCGATGGACAAGGCGGGAGGCGCCGACGGCACGTGCGGCGTCGACGCCAAGCTCGACGGGATCCGGATCCAGGTCCACCGCAGCGGCGACGACGTGGTCATCGCGACCCGCAGCCTCGACGACATCACCCAGCGACTGCCGGAGGTCGTCGACGTCGTGCGCGCACTTCCCGCGCGCGACCTGGTGCTCGACGGCGAGGCACTGTGGCTCGACGCCGACGGCCGGCCGCGGCCCTTCCAGGAGACCGCGTCCCGGACCGCCACGCAGGGCGCCGACCTGGCCGCGGTGACGCCGTACTTCTTCGACCTGCTGCACCTCGACGGCGCCGACCTCCTCGACCGGCCGGCGGACGAGCGGTGGGCGGCATTGGAGGGCCTGGTCCCCGAGGCCCACCGGGTACGCCGCTGGGTCGGCACCGACCGTGCCGCCGCGGAGTCGTTCGCGACCCAGGCGCTGGCGGACGGCCACGAGGGCGTCGTCGTCAAGGACGCCGCCGCCCCGTACGACGCCGGGCGGCGCGGCGCGGCCTGGGTGAAGGTGAAGCCGGTGCACACCCTCGACCTGGTCGTGCTCGCCGTCGAGCACGGCTCCGGCCGGCGCCGCGGCTGGCTGTCGAACATCCACCTCGGCGCCCGCGACCCGTCCTCGCCCACCGGCTTCGTGATGCTGGGCAAGACGTTCAAGGGCATGACCGACGAGATGCTCGCCTGGCAGACCGAGCGCTTCCGCGAGCTGGAGGTCGCCGACGACGGCTGGGTCGTGACCGTGCGGCCCGAGCAGGTGGTGGAGATCGCCTTCGACGGCCTGCAGCGCTCGACGCGCTACCCCGGTGGGCTGGCGCTGCGGTTCGCACGGGTGGTGCGCTACCGCGACGACAAGGGCGCCGAGGAGGCGGACACGATCGAGACGGTGCGATCCCTGGCCGGTGGCTGACCCGCCGATCTCGTCACAGATGTTGCAACACCGAGTTGCACGAGCCGTACACTCAGCCCATGACGAACGCACCGGCGACCGACGGGCGCCGCAAGGCCGCGGCCGCGCGTCGGCGTGCCCGGCAGGCCGAGATCATCGCGGCGACCCGGGAGATCTTCGACTCCAAGGGCGTCCGCGACGTCCAGATCGAGGAGGTCGCCACGGCCGTCGGGATCAACCGGGCGATCGTCTACCGGCACTTCACCGGCAAGGAGGAGCTCTTCGCGCTCACCCTCGTCGGCTACCTCGAGGAGCTCCACGACGCGATGGCCGCGGCTGCTGCGGGCACCGACGTGCCGCGCGAGCAGCTGGCCGCGATCGTCGGCGCCTTCGTCGACTACGGCGTCGCGCACCCGGCCTTCGTCGACTGCGCGCAGGCGCTCATGGTGCGCCCCGGGGACGAGCTGCTCGACGAGATCGCGGAGGGCCCGTTGTTCCGGCTCGGCCGGGGCATCACGTCCTGCCTCACCGTGCTGTCCGAGACCCTCGCCGGCGGCGTCGAGAAGGGTGCCTTCGCGCTCAGCGACGACCCCGTCCTGCTCGCCAACGCCCTCTACGCCTCCGGCCTCGGCGCACTGCAGCTGGCCCGGCTCGGCATCCTCGTCAGCGAGATCGCGCCCGGCATCCCCACGGTCGGCGAGATCTCCGCCGCCCAGGTGCGCGACTACATGGTCACCTCGGCCCTCGCGCTGGTCTCCCCCACCCGCACCAACGCCTGACGTTTCAGGACCACGGGCATCGCGCACGATGCCCGTCATGCCCGCCCACGCCCCGCGTCGCACCGAGCACCAGGTCCTCGCCCTCTGCGGCAGCCTCGCCCTGCTCCTCCCGCTCCGCCACGCCCTCGCCGCGACCAGCCCCCGCGGGGTGGTGATCGCCGTCGTGGCGGGTGTCCTCGTCGCCGCGCTCGTCGGCATGGCCCTGCGCCCCGAGGAGCGGCGCGGCGGAGCGGTCAGCGGCCTGGCGGTCGCGGTGTCCTTCTGGCCGATCGCACTGGTGGTCGCGTGGGTCCTCGGGCCGCACACGGACCCGACGGAGCTGACGCTCCTGTCCGGTCTCCCGGCCGCGGCGCTCACGGCCGTCGCTCTCGGGGAGTTGCTGCGGGACGACGAGGTGACCGGCGGCTTTCGGACCGTTGCCGGGCTCGGCGTCGTCATGCTCACCCTCAGCGTGCTGGTCCCGGGGACGGCGGTGCGCCACGACCGGGAGCGGGCGCTGGTCGCCGCCGAGATCGGTGCCGAACTGGCCAGCGTCGGCATCCAGCCCTGGCTCCCCGAGGTCGACGGCTACGAGCGCGCTGAACGGTCGGTGAGCCCGGAGCACCCCCGCGAGCCGGCGGACGGCTACGTGCTCAGCTACGAGTCGGGCGACCACACCCTCTCCGTGTTCGCCGCTCTCCGGGACCCCGACGAGGTCTGCGACGAGGACCAGGGCTGCACCGCGCACGAGGGCTTCACGATCGACAGGTCCGACATCAACGCCACGGTGGCGGCGCTGCATGGCGACACCGAGCTCTCCGCCTCGGTGGCCGGCTCCGGCCTGTCGGCCGAGGAGATCGGCCGAGCACTGCGGGACGCACGCCCGGCCGCCTGGCAGGACATCATCCAGGTCGACCTCGACGCGGACTGACCCTTGAAGGCCAACGGCCCGCCCGGATCACTCCGGGCGGGCCGTTGCTGCGTCTCGTGACGGTCGCTGCGCGACCTCCTCGACGACCGGGAGCCTGTCAGCGCTCCATGATCGCGACGACGCCCTGGCCGCCGGCCGCGCAGACCGAGATCAGCGCCCGGCCGCCGCCGTTGGCCTTGAGCAGCTTGGCCGTGTTGGCCACGATCCGGCCACCGGTGGCCGAGAACGGGTGGCCCGCGGCGAGCGAGGAGCCCTTGACGTTGAGCTTGCTGCGGTCGATCGACCCCAGCGGCGCGTCGAGGCCGAGGCGCTCCTTGCAGAACACCGGGCTCTCCCACGCGGCGAGCGTCGAGAGCACCTGCGAGGCGAACGCCTCGTGGATCTCGTAGAAGTCGAAGTCCTGCAGGGTGAGGCCGTTGCGCTCGAGCATCCGCGGGACGGCATACGCGGGAGCCATGAGCAGGCCCTCGGCACCGTTGACGAAGTCGACCGCCGCGACCTCGGAGTCGACGAAGTAGGCGAGGACCTCGAGGCCGTGCTCGGCGGCCCACTCCTCGGAGCCGAGCAGGACGGCGGAGGCGCCGTCGGTCAGCGGGGTCGAGTTGGCCGCGGTCATCGTGGCGGCCTCGCCCTTGCCGAAGACCGGCTTGAGCTTCGCGAGCTTCTCCAGCGACGAGTCGGCGCGGAGGTTGTTGTCGCGCTCGAGGCCGCGGAAGGGCGTGATCAGGTCGTCCTGCCAGCCCTCGTCGTACGACGCCGCGAGGTTGTGGTGGGAGGTGACGGCCAGCTCGTCCTGGGCCTCGCGGGTGATCTGCCACTCGAGGGCGGTCAGCGCCTGGTGCTCGCCCATGGAGAGCTTGGTGCGCGGCTCGCCGTTGGACGGGATCGCCAGGCCGATGTCGCCGGGACGGATGGTCGCCAGGATCGCGAGGCGGTCCTTGGTGCTCCGGGCGTTGTTGAGCTGGATCAGCTTCTTGCGCAGCTTCTCCGAGATCGCGATCGGCGCGTCGGACGTGGTGTCCACGCCGCCGCCGATGCCGGAGTCGATCTGACCGAGCTTGATCTTGTTGGCGATGTAGTTGATCGCCTGGAGGCCGGTGCCGCAGGCCTGCTGCAGGTCGACGGCCGGCGTCTCGGGGGCGAGGCGGGTGCTGAGCACCGACTCGCGGACCAGGTTGAAGTCGCGGCTGTGCTTGAGGACGGCGCCACCGGCGACCTCACCGAGACGTTCACCCTCCAGTCCGAAGCGCGCCACGAGCCCGTCGAGGGCAGCGGTCAGCATCTCCTGGTTGGAGGCGGTGGCGTACGCGCCGTTGGAGCGCGCGAACGGGATGCGGTTACCGCCGAGTACGGCGGCGCGGCGAACAGTCTCAGTCATGGAGCAATCCTCACTCAGCGTGGCCCTCGGGAGAACCCTTTGAGGGCGAGATCACGAAATGTGGACTCAGAGTTACACATCTAGTTACATGGTGCACATGACTGACAAGTACCAGGGCTTCGTGAGCTCCCCGATCGGCAAGCTCCTCGTCAAGAACCTCGGACTGCCGAACCCGACCAAGCTGGACCGCTACAAGGCCGGCGACCCGCTGGTCAACGGCACCGTCCTCGTCGGCGGCCGTGGTCGCCTCGCCGAGTCCCTGCCCGGTCTGCTCGACGTGCTCGGGATCGCCTCGGTCGGCGCCCAGACCGAGGGCGAGAAGTACAAGGGCCTCGTCTTCGACGCCACCGGCATCAGCACGGTGGAGGAGCTCGTCGAGCTCCAGGCCTTCTTCACCCCGGTGCTGCGCAGCCTGAAGAGCTGCGCCCGGGTCGTTGTCATCGGTACGCCGCCGGCGCTCGTCGAGGGCAGCGAGCAGATCGCCCAGCGCGCGCTCGAGGGCTTCACCCGCAGCCTCGGCAAGGAGATCGGCAAGGGCGGCACCGTCCAGCTGGTCTACGTCGCGGACGGCTACGAGGACTCGGTCCTCTCGACGCTCGGCTTCCTGCTGAGCCCCAAGTCGGCGTACGTCTCGGGCCAGGTCGTCCGGATCGGCGCGCACGACGAGAAGCACGGCTCGGCGCTCGCCGACTGGACCCAGCCGCTGGCCGGCAAGGTCGCCTTCGTCACCGGCGCCAGCCGCGGCATCGGCGAGGAGATCGCCCGGGTGCTGCACCGTGACGGCGCCAAGGTCGTCGGCCTCGACGTCCCGCAGGCCGCCGACGACCTGGTCAAGGTCATGAACGAGCTCGACGGCGACTGGCTCACCCTCGACATCACCGCGGCCGACGCGCCGCAGCGCATCGCCCACCACCTCAAGGAGAAGCACGGCGGCGTCGACATCGTCGTGCACAACGCGGGGGTGACGATGGACAAGAAGCTGGCGAACCAGACGCCGGAGCGCTTCGGCAAGGTCCTCCAGATCAACCTCGAGGCGCCGGAGCGGATCACCGCCGAGCTGCTCGAGCAGGGCGTCATCAACGACAACGGCCGGATCATCGGCGTCGCCTCGATCGCGGGCATCGCCGGCAACCTGGGCCAGACCAGCTACGCCGCCTCCAAGGCCGGCGTCATCGGCTTCGTCGACTCGCTGAGCGACAAGCTGAAGGACGGCATCACCATCAACGCCGTCGCGCCCGGCTTCATCATCACCCAGATGACGGCCGCCGTGCCGTTCGCGACCCGCGAGGTCGGCCAGCGCCTCAACGCGATGGCCCAGGGCGGCCTGCCCGTCGACGTCGCCGAGACCATCGCCTGGTACGCCTCCCCCGCCTCGACCGCCGTCAACGGCAACGTCGTGCGGGTCTGCGGCCAGATGATGCTGGGTGCCTGACATGGCGCTCCCCGTGATGCTCAAGGCCGCACTCCCCGCGGTCCCCGGCGTGAACCAGCTGCCGGGCATCAAGAAGACCGGCGGTGCGCTCCCGGACCTCGTCCTCGAGCGCAACGACGTCGTGGTCGAGCGTGCCGCCGTCGACCGGTACGCCGCCGTCTGCGGCTTCCCGACCCGCGACGTCGCGCCGGTCCCCTACCTGCACATGCTGGCCTTCCCGCTGCACATGCAGCTGATGACCGACGCCACGTTCCCGTTCCCGGCCATCGGCTCGGTGCACCTGGAGAACACGATCGTCCAGCACCGCCCGGTCGCCATCGGCGAGACGGTGTCGCTGAGGCTCGTGGCTGACAACCTGCGCGCCAGCACCAAGGGCCGGGCCTGGGACATGAACGTCACCGGCACCGTCGGTGACGAGGTCGTGTGGGAGTCCGTGTCGACGTACCTGCGCGTGGGCAAGGGCGACAAGGAGAACGGCGACCCGGGGATGTCCCTGGCGTCCGTCGACGCCAAGGGACCGGTCTGGTCGCTGCCCGACAACCTGGGCCGCACCTACGGCGCCGTCTCCGGCGACCGGAACCCGATCCACCTCTACCCGCTGACCGCGAAGGCGCTGGGCTTCCCGCGCCACATCGCCCATGGCATGTGGAGCAAGGCCCGCTGCATCGCGGCGCTGGAGAACCGGCTCCCCGACGCGGTCAAGGTCGAGGTCGCGTTCAAGAAGCCGATCTTCCTGCCCGGCAAGGCGCAGTTCGGTGCCGAGAGGACGGCGACCGGCTACGACTTCACGCTGGTCAACCCGAAGAGCGGCGCGCCCCACCTGCTGGGTCGGACCACCGCACTCTGACCTTCCGGTCGAACGCCTAGGGCGTGTCTCCCAGGTCCCCGCCTGCTGCGCGACGCTTGCGACTCGATCTGGCGGCGTTGGCGTCGCTCGCAGGGCGATCCAGCACGACGTCGCTCCGCCGCCTTGCCAGATCGGCCGCAAACGCCGCTCGCGACGGCGCCGACCTGAGAGACACGCCCTAGTGGTGCAGGCGCGGCGTCACCTGCCGCGCCTGCTCCTCGGGCATCGCCTCGTAGTGGGCGAAGGTGCGCGTGAACGTGCCCGCACCCCGGGTCGCGGCGCGGAGGTCGACGGCGTACCGGACCAGCTCGCGCTGCGGGACGTGCGCGGTCACCAGCGTCCGGCCGCCCTCGACGTTGTCGTTGCCGAGCAGCCGGCCCCGCCGCGCGGACAGGTCGCTCATCACCGGGCCGACGAGGTCGTCGGGCACCAGCACCCGGACCTCGTCGTACGGCTCCAGCATCGCGACGCCGGCGACCTCCGCCGCCTCGCGCAGGGCGAGCGCACCGGCACTCTGGAAGGCCATGTCGGAGGAGTCCACGCTGTGCGCCTTGCCGTCGACCAGGGTGACCCGCAGGTCGACCACGGGGTAGCCGTTGCGCAGGCCCCGCTCCAGCTGGCCGCGCACCCCCTTCTCCACGCTGGGGATGTAGCTGCGCGGGACCGCGCCGCCGACGACCTTGTCGACGAACTCGAAGCCGCTGCCCTCGGGGAGCGGCTCCACCTCGAGGTCGCAGATCGCGTACTGCCCGTGGCCGCCGGACTGCTTCACGTGGCGCCCGTGCCCGCGCCCCGGCCCGGCGAGGCACTCGCGGAGGGGCACGAGCAGCTCCCGCTGCTCGACGGACACCCCGTGCCGCGCCGCGAGCCGCTCGAGTACGACGTCGGCGTGCGCCTCGCCCATCACCCACAGCACCAGCTGGCCGGTCTCCGCGTTGTGCTCCACCCGCAGGCTCGGGTCCTCGGCGGCGAGGCGCGCCAGCGCCTGCGACAGCTTGTCCTCGTCGGAACGGGTGGCGGCCTCGATCGCGACGGGCAGCAGCGGGTCGGGCATCGACCACGGCTTGAGCACCAGCGGGCGGTCGACGGCCGAGAGCGTGTCGCCGGTCTCCGCGCGGGACAGCCGCGCCACGGTCCCGAGGTCGCCGGCCACCACCCGTGCGGCGGGCACCTGGGTGGCCCCGAACGGGTGCCCGAGCGCGCCGATCCGCTCGTCCTCGTCGTGGTCCTCGTGGCCGGCGCCGTCGGCGAAGAAGGACGAGAAGTGGCCCGAGACGTGCACGGGGGTGTCCGGGTCGAGGGTGCCGGAGAAGACCCGGACCAGGCTGATCCGCCCGACGTACGGGTCCCCGGCGGTCTTGACCACCTCGGCGACCAGCGGCCCGCCGGGGTCGCAGGCCACGACGCCCACCGAGGCGCCGGCCGGGGTGAAGACGTCGGGCGAGGTGTGCTCCAACGGTGAGGGGAACCCGTCGACGCAGAGGTCGAGCAGCTCGGCGAGCCCGACGCCGGTCGCCCCGCACACCGGGATCACGGGGTGGAAGCTGGCCCGGGCGACCGCCGTCTCCAGGTCCTTGACCAGCACGGTGGCGTCGATCTCCTCCCCGCCGACGTAGCGGTCCATCAGGTCCTCGTCCTCGGACTCCTCGATGATCGCCTCGATCAGCTCGCCGCGGCGCGGGTCGTCGGTGCCGTCCCCGCCCGTGATCAGCCCCGTCAGGCCGCTCACCCCGTCGGGGCCGGCGACGTAGACGGGCAGCACCTTGCCGTCGAGCGCGGCCCGCGCCTGGGCGACGACGGCGTCCACGTCGGCGCGGGGATGGTCGAGCTTGGAGACCACGACCGCCCGCGGCATCCCCACCTCGGCGCACTCGCGCCACAGTGTCCGGGTCGCCTCGTCGACCTCCTCGTTGGCGGCGACGACGAACAGGGCGCAGTCCGCGGCCCGGAGGCCGGCGCGCAGGTCGCCGACGAAGTCGACGTACCCGGGGGTGTCGACCAGGTTGACCTTCACCCCGCGGTGCACCAGCGGCGCGACCGCGAGCGAGATCGACCGCCCGTGGCTCTTCTCCGCGTCCTCGGTGTCACAGACCGTGGTGCCGTCGGCGGTGCTGCCCGCCCGCGTGATCACCCGTGCATGGGCGAGGAGTGCCTCCACGAGGGAGGTCTTGCCCGACTGGGAGGGCCCGACCAGGACCACGTTGCGGATCCGGTCGGGCCCGGGCGCCGCGAGGTCGTGCTCGCCCCGCCTCTCTGCGTGCTTGTCCGCCATGGCCCCACGTAACTCCTGCTGCGCGCGGGAGACAAGGGGCACGGCTCACCTGCTGGGGCGGATCAGCCCTTCCTGCGCGACCGTGGCGACGAGGGTGCCGTCCTGGGTGAAGACGCGGCCGAGCGCGAGCCCGCGACCACCGCTCGCCGAGGGCGACCACTGGTCGTAGAGCCACCACTCGTCGGCGCGGAAGGGCCGGTGGAACCAGATGGTGTGGTCGAGCGAGGCCATCTGCACCTTCTGCGGGCCGTGCTCCGGGTGCGCCGCGAGGGTCGCGCCGAGCAGGGACACGTCGCTGGCGTAGGTGAAGGTCGCCAGGTGCTCCATCGGGTCGTCGCTGAGCCGGCCGTCGACGCGGATCCACACCTGTGCCTTCGCGGGGTGCATCGGGTCGGGGTCCAGCCCGTACGCCGAGCTGCCGAGCCAGCGCACGTCGAGGGCCGCCCACTCCTTGCTGAGCCCGTCGTCGGTGCCGCGCTCGGCCATCAGCTGCATGAGGTCGAGGCCCTCCTCGGGCGGCTTGACCTCGGGCATGACGTCCTCGTGCTCCAGCCCCTCCTCGTGGCGCTGGAAGTTGAGCGACTGGTAGTAGATCGGGCGGCCGTGCTGGCGCGCAAGCACCCGCCGGGTGGCGAACGACTTGCCGTCGCGGATCCGCTCGACGTCGTAGATGATCGGGACGTTGTAGTCGCCGGGCAGCAGGAAGTACGAATGCAGCGAGTGGACGTGGAAGCCCTCGTCGACCGTGCGGGAGGCGGCGATCAGCGCCTGGGCGGCCACCTGGCCGCCGTACACGCGCTGCCGGATGGTCTCCGGCTGCTGGCCCCGGAAGAGGTCGGTGTCGAGCTTCTCCAGGTCGAGGAGCGCGACCAGCTTCTGCGTCGCCTCCCCCATCACCCTCGACGCGCTGTCGCTCACGCCTGCCCTCCGGTCTCGTCGGGGCCCTCGAGCCCGGCCAGGAACTGCTCGAACTGCCGGCCGATCTCCTCGCCGGTCGGCAGCGGCTCGTCCTCGGCGAGGAGGCTGCTGCCCTCCGCCTCGGCGCGGGCGAAGGTGTCGTACTGCTGCTCGAGCGCGGTCACGACCTCCTGCACCTCGTCGTTGGCCGACAGGTAGCGGGCGATCTCCTCCTCGCGCTCCTCGGCGAGCTCACCGAGCTCGGTGAGCTCGATGGTGAGGCGCGCGGCGAGCTCGACCTGCTCCAGCAGGCCCTGCGCGGCGCGCGGGTAGTCGAGCTGCGCCAGGTAGTGCGGCACGTGCGCGACGAAGCCCTGCGCGTCGTGCCCCCACTCGCCGAGGCGCACCTCGAGCAGTGCCTGCGCGCTGCTCGGGACCCGCAGCTCGCCGCGCCACGGGCTGGTGCCGGTGAGCAGGCCGGCGTTGTTGGCGTGGTGGGTGATCGCGATCGGCCGCGTGTGCGGGACCGCCATCGGCACCGAGCCGACCGAGACCACCAGGGTCACCCCGAACCGCTCGACGACCTCCAGCACGGCGCGGCAGAAGGCCTCCCAGCGGATGTCGGGCTCGGGCCCGTGCAGCAGGAGGTACGGCGTCCCGCCGGCGTCGTGCAGCAGGCGGACGACGAGCCGCGGGGCCTCGTAGCCCTCGTAGTGGTCGCGGGCGAAGGTCATCGGGGGTCGCCGGGCGCGGTAGTCGTGGAGCTGGTCCACGTCGAAGGTCGCCACGACGACGCCACCGCCGTCGGGCGAGGAGGCGCCGGTGCGGACGAGGTGCCGGCAGGCGAGCGCGCCCGCGTTGCCCGCGTCGAGGAAGCCGTCCAGCGCGACGACCATCGGCAGGCCCTCGACCTCGGCCAGCTCGGGCACCTCGTCGACGATGTGGACGAGGCGGGTCGGCGAAGTCACGTGGAAAGACTATTCCCCACGGCCTCTTCCCGGTGGCCCAGGCGGCTGTGACCTCTGCCGTACACGAAGTAGACGACGACGCCGACCGCCATCCACACGAGGAACCGGATCCACGTGTCACCGGTCAGGTTGAGCATCAGGTAGCCGCACATCAGCACCGAGATCGTCGCCACCACGGGCGCGAGCGGGGTGCGGAAGCCGCGGGGCAGGTCCGGCCGGGTGCGGCGCAGGACGACCACGCCGATGCTCACCAGGAGGAAGGCGAACAGGGTGCCGATGTTGACCAGGTGCGCCAGCGTGCTGAGGTCGACGAAGCCGGCGAGGGCGGCGACGGCGATCCCGGTCAGGACCGTGATCCGGTACGGCGTCCCGTAGGTCGGGTGCACCTTGGCCAGCGGCCGCGGCAGCAGTCCGTCACGGGCCATCGCGAAGGCGACCCGCGACTGGCCGAGCATCAGGATCATCGCGACCACGACGAGCCCGATGCAGGCGCCGACCGAGATCAGGTCGGGCATCCAGCCGACCCCGGCGTCCTCGAAGGCGTCGGCCAGCGGCGCGGCGCTGTCGGGGTCGATGTCCCGGTAGCTGCGCAGGCCGGTGACGACGAGGCTGACGGCGGCGTACAGGACGGTGACGATGGCCAGCGAGCCGAGGATCCCGATCGGGACGTCGCGCTGCGGGTTCTTGGTCTCCTCCGCAGTGGTCGCGACGATGTCGAAGCCGATGAACGCGAAGAACACGATCGCGGCGCCCGAGATGACGCCGGCGAGGCCGAAGACCGCGGGCTCCAGGCCGAGCAGGGTGGTGATCAGCGGGACGTCGGCGAAGCCGCCGCTGGACTCGGGCGCGGGCTGGGCGTCCGGGATGAAGGGCACCCAGTTGCCGGTGTCGATGTGGGCGACGCCGACGACGATCACGGCTGCGACGACGACCAGCTTGAGCGCAACCACGACCTGGTTGAAGCGGCTGGAGAACTTCGTGCCGCGGATCAGCATCCAGGTCACGAGCAGCGCGATCACCACGGCGGGCAGGTCGATCACGCCGGTGGCGGCGGAGCTGATCTGCGAGGGCAGGGTGACGTCGACGATCTCGAGGACCTGCTGCAGGTACGCCGAGAAGCCGGTCGAGAGCGCCGCCGCGCCGACGGTGAACTCGAGGACGAGGTCCCAGCCGATGATCCAGGCGACCAGCTCGCCGAGCGTGGCGTAGCTGAACGTGTAGGCGCTGCCGGCGACCGGCACCGTCGAGGCGAGCTCGGCGTAGCAGAGCGCGGCCAGCCCGCAGGCGACCGCGGCGATCACGAAGCTCAGCGCCAGCGCCGGGCCGGCGTTGCTCGCGGCCACGGTCCCGGTGAGGACGAAGATGCCGGCGCCGATGATGACACCGACCCCGAACACGGTCAGGTCCAGCGCGGACAGGTCCTTGCGGAGCCGGTGGTCCGGCTCGTCGGTGTCGGCGATGGACTGCTCGACGGACTTGGTCCGGAAGAGACTCACGGGTCCTCCTCGTTGCTCAGCGGCGGGCACCCCGAGCACCCGCCCGCCGGACGTTACCCGCCGTAGCCGCCGTAGCCGCCGTCGGCACCGTCGCCGTAGGTCGTCGTCATGAGCGCGACGCCGCGCTGCGCGAGCTGGGCGCCGCTGAGCCCGAGGACGTCCTGCAGCACCTTCTCCTGGTCGGCGCCGCCGGCCAGCCGGTCGAGCAGCGCCAGCAGCACCTCCTCGCCGTAGGTGGAGGCGACGTACTCGCACACCCACCAGGACACGGCGTACCACGCCTCGGCGTCGCCGCCCGCGAACTCCGCCTCGCCGGGAAGGCCGGTGACCGTCTCGCCGATGTCGAGGGCGCGCGCGGGCAGGCGCCGCTTGCCGGGCGCCATCGGCCGCACGGAGACGTACTCGGCGATGCCCTCGTTGAGCCACAGCGGCGCGCCGCGGCCGCGGGGGCCGAGCACCGCGTGGGTGAGCTCGTGGCGCACCAGCCGTCCGACGACGGTGTCCGGCTCGTCGAGCACCCGCGGGTTCACGAAGATCCGGTACGACGCCACGCCCTTCCCCGGCGCCAGTGAGTCCACCGGCACGGCGATCGTGAGCCCGTCGGCCCGGTCGGGGTCGCCGACCGTCTGCCCGGCGAGGCCGTCGAGGAAGGTCGGGTCCTGCAGGGAGTAGACGACGACACCGCTGACCTTGTCGTCGTCGGAGCCCACGACCGCCCGCACCTCGGAGCGGCCGGTGCTCGCGGCGTCGAGCACCTCGTCGGCGTCGTCGTCGGTCCAGTCGTCGAAGATCCCGAGCACGCCGGGGGCCTGCTCGACGTGGATCGCGCCGAGGTCCCACGGCTGGGCGTTGCCCGGGTGCTCCTCCTCCCAGCCGTAGTCGGTCGTGGAGCCCACGAGGAGGCGGGAGCCGTCGGCGGTGGGGACGAAGCGGTAGCGGTCGCGGGTCTGGACCGGCGCGGCGTCGTACCCGTCGAGGCGCAGGGCGACGACCACCTCGGCCCAGTACTCCGTCCCGCCGTCGAGGTCGGTGCCCTCGATCGGGGTGATGGTGTCCTCGACGACCCGGATCCGCAGCCGGCCGACGGGCAGCTGGGCGATGTTGTCGAAGTAGACCTGCTCGCTGTCGAGCAGTCCCGCGTCGGTGCGGTCGAGGGTGCGTCGGAAGCGGGTGGCGTCGTCGGCCGTCAGCGCGGCCGCGCGCTGGTTGAGCGTGCGCTGGATGAGCGTGGCCACGTCGTCGTACCCGCCGCCCGAGTAGGTCGGTGGCGGCAGGTCGTCGGAGCAGGCCGCCAGCGGCAGGAGGGCCGCGCAGGTCAGCGCGACGAGGGTCCCCCTCACCCCCAGATCGCTCAGCTCACCGGCTCCCGTCGACGTCGAGGAGCGCCCGGTCGCCCGGCGCCGGCTCCGCGGTGATGTCGTGGACGGCCTGCAGCGCGATCGCCGCCGGGGACAGCCCGATCTGCTCGAGGATCGCAGCTCGCTTGGCGTGGTCGAGGAACTCCTGCGGGATGCCGTGCAGCCGCACCGGGGTGTGGATGCCGGCCTCGGTCAGGGACTGGAGCAGGACGGATCCCACTCCCCCGACGACGCCGTTGTCCTCGATGGTCACCACACGGCGGTGGGTGCGGGCGAGCTCGAGCAGGGCGGGGTCGACCGGCTTGACCCAGCGCGGGTCGACCACGGTGACGCCGATGCCCTGGTCGCGCAGCCGGGCTGCCACGTCGACGGCGATCGGCGCCATCGCGCCCACGGACACGACCAGCACGTCGCGGGCGCCGTCGCGCACCAGTACGTCGCAGCCGCCGGCCTTGCCGATCGCCTCGATGTCGTCGGGCGGCGGGCCCTTCGGGAAGCGGACGACGGTCGGGGCGTCGGAGACCTCGACGGCCTCGTCGAGCAGCTCCCGCATGCGGGTCACGTCGCGCGGCGCGGCGAGCCGGAGGCCGGGCACCACCTGGAGGATCGACATGTCCCACATGCCGTTGTGGCTGGCGCCGTCGTCGCCGGTGACCCCGGAGCGGTCGAGCACGAAGGTGACGCCGCACTTGTGCAGCGCGACGTCCATCAGGACCTGGTCGAAGGCGCGGTTGAGGAAGGTCGCGTAGACGGCGAACACCGGGTGCAGCCCGCCCAGGGCGAGGCCGGCCGCGGAGGTCGCGGCGTGCTGCTCGGCGATGCCGACGTCGAAGGTGCGCTCGGGGAAGCGCTGCTGGAACTTGTCGAGGCCGACCGGGTGCATCATCGCCGCGGTGATGCCGATGACGTCGGGACGGCGCTCGCCGATCTGCACGATGTGCTCGGCGAAGTGGTCGGTCCAGATCAGGCCCTTGGGCTTCTCCGCGCCGGTCTGGACGTCGAACGGCCCCGGGGCATGGAACTGGTCCGCCTCGTGCCGCTCGGCCGGGTCGTAGCCGAAGCCCTTGCGGGTGATGGCGTGCACGATGACCGGCCCGCCGAAGCGCTTGGCCTGGGCGAGCGCCTGCTCCATGGCCGCACGGTCGTGGCCGTCGACCGGGCCGACGTACTTCAGGCCGAGGTCCTCGAACAGGCCCTGCGGGGCCAACGCGTCCTTGAGGCCCTTCTTCATGGCGTGGAGGGCGTCGTAGGCCGCCGCGCCGACGCCGGGCACCGCGTTGAGGCGGCGCTTGACGATGTCGAGGACGGTCTCGTAGCGCGGGTTGGTGCGCAGGCTGGTCAGTGCGGTCGCCAGGCCGCCGATCGTCGGCGTGTAGGACCGGCCGTTGTCGTTGACCACGATGACCAGGCGGCTGTCGTGCTGGATCGCGATGTTGTTGAGCGCCTCCCAGGCCATGCCGCCGGTGAGGGCGCCGTCGCCGATCACGGCCACCGTGTGCCGGTCCTCGCCGCGGATCGCGTAGGCCTTGGCGAGGCCGTCGGCATAGCTCAGCGCGGTGGAGGCGTGGGAGTTCTCGACGATGTCGTGCTCGGACTCGGCCTGGCTCGGGTAGCCGCTCAGGCCGCCCTCGCGGCGCAGCGACCCGAAGTCGGCGGCCCGGCCGGTCACGAGCTTGTGCACGTAGGACTGGTGGCCGGTGTCGAAGACGATCCTGTCCCGCGGCGAGTCGAACACGCGGTGGATGGCCAGGGTCAGCTCGACGACGCCGAGGTTGGGGCCGAGGTGGCCCGAGTTGGTCGCGACGGTGCGGATCATCAGGTCGCGGATCTCGGCCGCCAACTGGGTCAGCTCGTCCTCGGACAGGCCCCGCAGGTCACGCGGGTGGGCGATCTGGTCGAGGACAGGCATGGGGTCCACTTTAGGCCGTCAGAGGTCGTAGACGGCGATCGCGGGCTCGTGGAGGCTCCCCATCCACAGCCGACCGTCGTGCTCCCGCACCCCCGTCACCATGTGGTACGACGCCCCGTGGTCCCCCGGCCGGACGTCCACGTCGTGCACGAGGATCCCGCGCTCGTCGTAGGCGACCGCGCGGACCGTCTCCTTGGGCTTGGGCTGGAGCGCGTCGGGCAGCGAGGTCGCCAGCCGGCGCAGCGCCATCGGGCCCTGCTGGAGCCGCTCGACCACTGGGTCGGTGGGGCTCGCGATGCTGACCCAGATCAGCCCGTCGGTGCCGCGGGCGATGTTGTCGGGGTAGCCGGGCAGGTCGGACGCGAGCAGGTCGCGGGTGCCCGCCTTCGGGCCGCTGGTCCAGTACCGCACCACCGTGCGGGCCGCGGTCTCGGCGACGCAGACGAAGTCCTCCGCGGCCGACAGGGTCACGCCGTTGGCGAAGGCGAGGCCCTCGAGGACGGTGCTGACGGTGCCGTCGGGAGTACGGCGCAGCAGCCGTCCGGTGCGGGTGTTGCGGACGAAGTCGTGCTTCCACTTCTCGATGCCGTACCGGGTCGACGAGTCCGACCACCACAGGGTGCCGTCGGAGCCGATCGCGCCGTTGTTGCAGAACTTCATCGGCAGGCCGGCGACGTCGTCGGTGATCACGTCGATGTGGCCCGCGGCGGGGTCGACCCACAGCAGGCCGCGGTGGGCGTCGCAGACCAGCAGTCGGCCGTCGGGGGCGAACTCGATGCCGAGCGGCCGGCCGCCGGTGTGGGCGACCCGGTCGACCTTCGCTCCGTCGTGCGAGATCCGGAAGATCGCGCCGTCCTCGGTGCCGGTGAACACGGCGCCCTCGTCCGACCCGGAGGTGGCGACGACGACGTCCTCGGCTCCCTGGCCCGGGACGATGAAGGCGGAAAACGTCATGACACCAGCTCCTGGTAGCGGTCGGAGGCGAGGAACGCCGGGAGGATCTTCGCAGCCGCGGTGGTCAGCGGCAGCCCGAGCACGGCCTCCGGCGCGACGAAGACGATCCGCCGGCCCTCCCCGAGCACGATGTCCTCGTCGCGGACGGTCGTCGGGGCGACGTACACGCGGACGGAGTCGTCGGTGCCGTAGGCCTCGTGGAAGACCGTGAATTCCTGCCACAGCGGGAGCCCGGGCGGGGAGACCTCGAGACCGGTCTCCTCCGTGAGCTCGCGGTACGCCGCGTCGTCGGGGTGCTCCCCGTCGTCGACGTGCCCGCCGACGAAGCCCCAGCACTCGGGGTCGATGACCGGGTGCTCGTCGCGCTCCTGCAGCAGGAGCCAGCCGCGGGGGTCGACCAGGAGGACCGAGGCGAACCGTTGCACGGAGCCACCGTAGCGACCCGGTGCAGCGGCCCGCCCCGGCCTGTCCCCGATCACGCCTCCAGGACGTAGAACCTCATGAAGTCGTGCTCGATCGGCGCGTCCCGGACCGCGGAGTAGCCCGCGGCATCGGCGTACTCGCGCAGGGTGGACGGCCGGAAGAGCGCGCCGGTGCCGGCCGAGTCCGCCTCCGCCAGGCCCACCGGCAGGCAGTGGAGCACGCTGGCCGCGCCGAGCAGGCGCTCGACCGGGGACCCGTCGGGCGCGAACTCGTCGGCAGCTCCCTCGTCCATGACGAACACCCGGCCGCCCGGCCGGAGCGCCCGCCGCACGGCTCGCAGCGCCGGCACGGGGTGCGCCATGTCGTGCAGGCTCTCCAGGAAGAGGGCGACGTCGTAGCGGCCCTCACCGTGGTCGGCGTCCGACGCGACGACCTCGAAGCGGGCGCGGTCGCCGACCCCGGCGACGAGCGCGTTGGCGCGCGCGTCCATGACCGACGCCTCGTCGAGGTCCACGCCGTCGACGGTCAGCCCGGCGTAGCCGCGGGCGAGGGCGATGCTCGACCAGCCGACCCCACAGCCGAGGTCGAGGGCGCGCGCCCCCGTCCGGCGCAGCAGGACGTCCACGTCGGGCACCGCAGGCAGCCACTCCTGGACCAGGCGCTGCTCGAAGTCGGCCTTGTTGAACAGGCCCTGCCCGTCGCGGACGTCGTCGCCGTAGGCACCGAAGGAGAGCCCGGTGCCGTGGCGCCAGGCGTCGAGCACCTGGGGAAGCGCGGCGCCGCAGCCACCGCCCAGCAGCGCGAGCGCACCGGCGTAGAAGGGGCTCTCGGCGTCGGCCAGCGCCAGCCGCTGCGCGGGCGAGAGGCCGAAGCGCCGCTGGTACGGCGGCGCCGAGGCGTCGTCGACGGCCACCAGCCCGGCGATCGCCTGCTGCTCGAGCCACTCCCGCACGTAGCGCTCGATCACGCCCGTGCGGGCGGCGACCTCGGCGGACGTGGCGGGCTCGACCAGGGCGTCGTACAGGCCGAGGCGGTGGCCGAGCCACACGGTGGCGATCTCCATCGAGGCCAGCACCTGCTCGAAGATCCGTTCCGTGAGGGCGCCGGCCTCGGCCGCGACCTCCTCGGTGAGCACGGCGCTCACGACGACGCACCGGCGGTGACGCCCATGATCTCCGCCTCGGCGGCGGCGTCCCACGAGCCGGCGCAGGTGCACAGGACCCGGCTGATCCGGCCGTCGGTGACGGTCGCGAGCACCGTCCCCACCGAGAGGTACGACGTCGCGCCGGTCGTGCGCCACGCGTACTCCGCGGCGAAGCCGGTCGGCGTGGGCTGCACGTCCCAGACGTCGAACGTGCGCGCGGGCGCGTCCTCGGCCAGCAGCCGGGTGAGGCCGTCGGGACCGCTCGCCCGCACGATCGCGTGGGGGAACATGCCGACGAACTCGACGTCGTCGGCCCAGGCCGGCCCGGAGGCGTCGGAGGCGGCCACGGCCGACCGGAAGGCCTCGGCCAGCTCGAGGCGGGTGTCGTGGGTGGCGACCGGCTCGAGGTCGGCGTACGACAGCTCGGAGACCATCGGCCCGAGCCGGCTGGCGAGCGCGTCGGTCTCCGGGAGGTGGGAGTTGACCATGGCCGACTCGTAGGAGTCGAAGCCGTTGATGATCACGAAGTGCTGCGGGTCGTTGCGGTCGACGTACACCTGCTCGTGGAGGAGGGTGCGCCGCCCGGCGGTGTCGGCGCGCCACTGGGCGGCGAGCTCGTCGATCTCGGCGAAGCGGTCGGTGCGGAGGTCCTGGACCTGGATGAACGACATGACGGTCTCCTGGGTGTGGAAGGGAGCTGACACCCCGGAGGCGTGAGGAACTCCCTCACACCGGAAGGTCGCCGCACTCCCAGGCGGTCGGGCGCTCGGGGTCGTAGCAGCAGAAGGTGCCGGTCCGGACGGAGCGGCGCAGGTGGCCGGCCAGCGCCGGGTCGACCTCCTCGATCCGGCGGATCGCGTCGCGGATCCGCCAGGTGACCGCGCTCCGGGCGCGCTCGGCCGCGGCACCCGTCCGGCGCGCCCGGCCGCCCAGCCCGTAGGCCGCCCCCAGCTCGGCGACCAGGAAGGACCGTTCCTCCTCCGCGCGGACCTGGCGCTCCGCGTCGCCGTCGAGGGCGGCGGCGTCGATCTCCTCCTCCAGCTCCCCCAGCCTGCGCTTGTACGACGCCCGGGCCGCCTCGTCGAGGACCGGCCCGGTGTCGCCCTCCGGCACCGCGCCGCCCGGTGCACCGGCGAGGTCGAGGGCGTGCACCTCCTGGCCGGGCCGCCCGAGCAGGACCGCGAGGTCGGACATGCCCTTCACGTGGCGCACGACCGCCGCGGACCCGTTGAAGGAGACCTGCCAGACGCCGCCGGCGCGGCGGAAGGAGCCGGTGGCGGGCGCGGCGCGGGCGTCCAGCCCGAGGGCGTCGTACGAGGCCCGGGCGTCGGCCAGCAGCGCGGCGGCCGCCTCGACGTCGCCCGGTCCGCGCCGGGCGAGCAGCACGTCGGCGCGGCTGCGGCGGGCGTGGACGCCGGCGAGCACGGCGCCGGCCGATGCCGCGTCGCGCTCGGCCTGCACCAGGGCGGCCTCCGCTCGGTCGAGGTCCCCCTCGAGCAGGAGCAGCTCGCCGACGAAGCGCGCCACGGGACCGATCGCCCCGGCCCCGATCCCGTCGACGGCGAAGCGCCGGGACCACGGCTCCAGGGCCGCCCGGAGCGTCGCCGCGGCCGACGGCGGGTCGCCGGCGTCACGGCCCGCGAGGGCGACCAGGCACAGGTTGGACAACAGCTCGGAGTCGTCACTCATCGACGCCACCGCCTCGGGCAGGCTGCGCAACGCCGTGGTGCGGACGGCAGCGGGCTGGCCGGGGAACAGGCCGAGGACCTCCATCCCGCCGGGGGCCGTCTCCGCGAAGGCGGTGATGAGGCCCGAGAGCTCGGCGAGGATGTCGCCCGGACGGCACTGCTCGATCGCCGCCCAGCTGCGCTGCACGGCGGCCAGGATGAGGGCGTTGTGGCTGCCGGCCTGCCGCCCGATCCGCTCGGCCTCCCCGGCACAGCGCAGCAGCTCGGCGATGTCGCCCTCGGCATGGGCCAGGAAGCCGCGGAAGAGCGGGACGTACCAGCTGTAGAGCGGCTGGCGCAGCGTCCTGGTCGCCACCTCGAAGGCCACCATGTCCTGCCGCGCCGCCTGCAGCAGCCCCTGCTCGAGGCGCGCCACGATCCGCAGGCGCAGCCCGAGCAGCTCCAGTGGCCGGTCGCCCGCCCGGCGGGCCAGGGCCACGACCTCGCCGGCATCGGCCTCCCGCCGTTCCGAGTACGCCGGCCCGGAGATCGTGTCGCAGCGCGCGGCCAACGCGTGGGCGGTGGCGCGCGGGTCGTCCAGGCGCCGGGCGAGCGCCACCGCGTCCTCCCCCAGTCGGGCACGGCGCTCCTCGGAGCCGGTGAAGGACACGGCCACCGACAACCGGGCCATCACGTCGGCGCGCGCGACCACCTCGCGCTCGCCCAGCAGGGCGAGCGCCTCCTCCAGCAGGTCGAGCTGGGCCTGGTCCCACAGGCGCACCTCGAAGCCACCCAGGCCGGCGGCGAAACCGAGGGCGGCCTCGGCGAGCGCGTCGCCGTCGCCGCACGCCCGGGCCAGCCGCGCGGCCTCGACGAAGTCGCCGCGGGCGGCCTCGAGGTCCTCGTGGGCCAGCACGGCCCGGCCGCGCTCGAGGAGCACCTGGCGTCGTACCTCGCTGGCGGGCGGGGAGGCTCCCAGCGCGGCCGTGAGGTGCTCGGCCGCCTCCTCCCAGGCCTGCCGGGCCATGGCGGCGTCGGCCGCCCGGCGGCTCATCGCGACCGCGTCGGCGGCGTCGACCAGCGGGATCGCGCGGTGCAGGTGCCCGGCGACCTCCGCCGCCACCGTCGGATCGCCGGCCAGGCGGCCGTCGAGCAGCTCGGCCACGTCGCGGTGCAGCTCGCGGACCCGGCCGGCCGGGACCGACCCCGCCACTGCGGCTCGCACGAGGGCGTGCGGCAGCTCGACCCGCCCGGGGACGTCCCTCGCGAGCCCGGCGGCGACCGCCTCGTCGACCAGCGCCGCCACCTCCTGCGGGGACCGACCGGTCAGGTGCTGCACCACGTCGACGGTGCTGGCGTTGCCGGCGACGGCGGCGGCGACGAGGAGCTCGTGGCATGCCTGCGAGACGCGGCCGAGCCGACGGCGGATCACGGCGGTGGCCGACCCGGGCACCTCGGCGAGGATCGCGCCGGTCCCCCGGTCTGCCGCGAGCCGGGCGAGCTCGGCGACGAAGAGCGGGTTGCCGCCCGAGCGCTCGCACACCCGCCGCGCCTCGTCGCCGTCGAGCGCCAGCCCGGCCTCGGCACGCACCAGGTCGCCGACGGCCTCGGCGTCGAGGCCCGTCAGCTCGATCCGGTCGGCCCGCGTGGCGAGCTCGGCGGCGAGCTCGGCGACCACCGGGTCCGGCGCCGCCTCGTGGTCGCGCCAGCCGGCGACGCACAGGACGGGCCGGTGGGCGAGGGTGCGCTCGACGAAGCCCAGCAGGCGCAGCGACCCGGCGTCGGTCCAGTGCACGTCGTCGAGGACGACGAGGAGCGGGCCCTCCTCCGCCACGCGCTCCAGTACCGCGGCCACCGCGTCGAACAGCGCGAACCGGTCCGCCGCAGGGGCGGCCGCGACCGCCGTGCCGGGGAGGAGCGCCAGGGCCTCGGCGGCACGAGGCCCCCAGTCGCGGTCGCCCGCGGTGTCGCCGAAGGCGTCGCGCAGCACCTGGACCCACAGCCAGAAGGGTGGGGTGCCGGGGTCCTCCCAGCCGGCACCGTGCAGCATCCGGAACCCGAGGCCGTCGGCCAGCCGACGCGCCTCACCGAGGATCCGGGTCTTGCCGATGCCCGCTTCGCCGCTGACCCACACCAGGCCGCCCGCGCCGCGTGCGGCCCGGGCGAGCCTCTCCGAGAGGCGCGCGCTCACGGCGTCGCGGCCGAGGAGCAGCGGCTCCCCCGCGGTCGCCATGGCCAGCAGGCTACCCGCGGACCCGCCCGCCCGTCAGCGCCCTCGTCAGGCGACGGGGTCGGCCCGGCCGGTGAGGTCGGCGAGCTCGGCCGGGTCGACGCCCCCGTTGCAGGAGGCGTACGGCTCGGGCGCGGTGCTCCCGGCGCCGTACTCGGCGATGAAGAGGGCGATCCTCGGGTCCTCCGGGCCGGTCAGGTCCAGCTGGCGGCCCCAGACGGTGATCACGACCGGCGCCGCCTGGTCCGGGTACGGCGACAGCAGCCCGTTGGCGGGCAGCTGCTCCTCGAGCCGGTCGACGCCGTCGTCGTCGACGTCGTCGGGCCGGTAGGTGATCCACGTGCTGCCGTGCTCCAGGTCGTGGACCGCGCCGACCTCGGGCAGCGGCTCGTCGTAGGCACCGCACTCGATCCAGACCGGGGCGTGGTCACCGCCGACGGCCGGGGACTGCGGGTAGTCGTGGTCCTCGCCGAGCGGCAGGTGCTGGTAGGTCAGGTCGTCGTAGGTACGGACCGCCGCGAGGTCGCTGGTGTCGACCGACGAGGTGTCCTCGTCGTCCGAGTCACCGGCCGTCGCCCCGTCGTCGTCCCCGGACAGCAGCAGCGGGACGAGCACAGCCGCCGCCACCAGCGCGATCGCCGCCACGACCGCGAGCACGACGGGCAGCACGCGGCTGCGCCGCGGCGGCGGGGGTGCGGGGAACCAGGCGGGCGGTGGGGCAATCGGGGGGTACGCCGGCGGCGTGCCGTACGGCGGCGGCGGAGGCGGCTGGGTCACTGCTCCAGCGCCTTCTCCACCCGCTCGACCTTCGCGCTGAGCTCGCCGGTGAACCCCGGCCGGATGTCGGCCTTCAGCACGAGCCCGACCCGCGGCGAGACCGCGGCGACGACGTCGACGGCACGCTTCACGACAGCCATCACCTCGTCCCACTCCCCCTCGATGTTGGTGAACATCGCGTTGGTCTCGTTGGGCAGCCCGGACTCGCGGACCACGCGGACGGCGGCGGCGACCGCCTCGGACACCCCACCGGTGTCGTCGGCGGTCGAGGGGCTGATGCTGAAGGCGACGAGCATGGCCCCACCTTAGAGACCGCTCAGGTCACCCGGGACAGGCTGCCGGGTCGGGAGCGGATGGCCGTCGACGCCGGCGTCCTCGCCGTCCGCGAGCTCCGGCGCCTGCGTCCGCAGCCGGGTCAGGGCGTCGCGGGCCTGCGACTTCACCGTGCCGACCGAGATCCCGAGCGCCGCGGCAGTCTGCGCCTCGGTGAGGTCCTCGTAGTAGCGCAGCACGATGACGGCCCGCTGTCGTGGCGCGAGCCGGGCGAGCGCCGCGCGCAGCACCAGGCGCTCGTCGTGCCGGTCGTCGTCCCGCACGGCCCGGTCCGGGAGGACGTCGGTGTGCACCTCGCGCCAGCGCCTGCGGCGCCACCGGTTGACGCTCTCGCGGGCGAGGACGGTGCGGACGTAGGGGTCGGGGTCGTCGACGATCCGGTGCCACTTCGCGACCACGTTGAGCAGCGCGTTCTGGACCAGGTCCTCGGCCGCGTGGCTGTCTCCCGTCAGGAGGTACGCCGTGCGAAGCAGCGCTCCGCGCCGCGCGGCGACGTACGCCTCGAACGAGGCCTGGAGCTCGTCGCGGTCAGACACGCCGCCTCCACCAGGTCACGAACGCCGCCGCGGCCAGCAGCGCAATGCCGGGGCCGGCGAACCACCACGGCGTCCGCGGATCGCTGGCGTCGGGCGGGCGGACGCCGTCGACGAGCGGGTTCGCCCAGAGGTCGGCGGCGTAGGACGGCAGGTCGAACAGGTCCTCGCTGACGTCCAGGCGGAGATCGGTGGACACGAGCGTGGCCAGATCGACCTCGACAGCGCGGCCCGTCGGGAGGTCCCGGATCACCACGTGCGTCGCGTCGCGCCAGCCCAACAGCTGCTCGGGCACCATGTCGAGCCTCACCTGGCGCACATCCCTGGGGCTGGCCCCGACGAACAACCGCCAGTCCGCTTGATCGGTCTCCCCGAAGGCGATCGCCGCGAAGCTCCGCTCCGGGCCGTACGACGCCTGGACCACCTTGAAGCCGCTGCGCTCCGACGTCGTCCGGCCCGTGACGGGGTCGAAGGTGAAGGTCCGGTCGCCCCGCGACCACACCGTGCCCGCCGGCGCGCTCCCCATGTTCGGCAACCAGTACCTCCCCGCGGGTTCGGCCACCCGGCGCGCCCCGGTCGCCACGTCCCACAGCACCAGGGAGTGCGCGCGATCGGCGTCGCTGCCCGTCAGCGAGTACGACACCTCGAGGTACCGCGAGTCACCGCTGAAGGTCAGCCCGGACACGTCCATGCCCTTGATGACCGGATTGTCGGGGTCGCTGAGCCTCCGGGCCCGGCCCGTCATGGTGTCGAGGACGGCGAAGCCGTTCACGACGGGCTCGGTCCCCCCGGTGTAGCGGACCCAAGCGACCTTGGTGCCGTCCGGGGACAGCACCGGACCGCCCGGACCGAACCCGTCCTCCCCCGTCCAGGGCAGGTCGAGGAACACCGCGGAACCGTCGACGGCAGAGACGCCGAAGGCCGCGAAGCTCTCGACATGCCCGCGGATGCCGGTCGGCTCGAACTTCGAGGCCGTGCCGATGGCGGCCAGCGGCCCGGGCGTCGTCGTGCTCTCCGCCCACGGGTCGGGCGGGTACACCATCCGCGGCAGGTGCAGCTCGCCGAAGGGAACCTGGACCGGCTCGGGCTCCTCAGGCGCCGTCGTCCGCAGCAGGCCCGCCAGTGCGGCCACGACCACCACGGCAGCCGCCACGGCGCCGAGCCGCGCGTTCCGGCGGCGTCGCTGGCGTCGTACTCCTTGCTGCCACAGCCCGGGGACGGGCCCACCCGTCGGGGCAGCGTCGGCCAGGTCGGCGAGCTGGTCGTGCAGGGTGCTCATGGTGTCCTCCGAGGGGTGATCTCACCACGACACACGTCGTGAGGCGCTCACGGGGAGGGGTCGGCCCCGGAAGTTTCTCAGCGGGCAGCCCACCGGTGGACTAGCTCGGCGAACCCCGCCTCCGCCTCGGCCCGCAGCTGCGGGCTGGGCGGCGAGGACCGGTCCGGCTCCGCTGCGAAGACCGCCAGCACCCAGCGCGCGATCGCGGGCGGCACCGACGCGCTGCCGAGCTCGCGGGTGCGGGCCTTGAGGGCGCGCAGGGCCTCCAGCTCGTCGCGTACGTCGGCCGGCACGTCCGCCTGCGCGAGCAGCTCGTCGAGGTTCATCGGCGGGACGCCGTCATGGTCGTCCAGCCAGCGCAGGGTCACCGCCGGGCGGATGGCGTAGAAGACCTTCTTGAGGCGGACCTGGCCGGCGTCGTCGTGCGCGCGGGTCCACTGCGCGCGGCCGACGTGGAGGTAGTGCCGCCGGACCCGGGAGGTGTCGCTGACACGGGCCACGAGGCCGAGCAGCGCGTCGCGGAAGGCCGCGTCGCCGTCGTACACGTGGGGCGAGCGGAGCCACTCGCCCACCGTGGCATTGCCGGCCGTGGCGAGCCGCACCGCCTTGGCCACGTCCCAGCCGTTGGCGTCGAGCAGGCCCTCGAGCGGGGTCTCGATCACGTCGCGCGCAGGCCAGAGGGAGGAGTACGACGCACGCGGCCGCACGAAGAAGAAGCGGCAGTCGTAGTCGCTGTCGGGCGAGGCGAAGCCCCACGCCCGGCTGCCGCTCTCGATGGCCCACGGGATGCGCACCCCGTGCTCGACCGCGACCGAGGCCAGGCGCGCGTCGATCGCGGCGACCACGGCGGGGTCGAAGTCGGCGGGCACGGAGCGCATGGGCGGCACGGTACGGCAGACGCCGAACGGCCCGCCGCTCCTTTCCGGGAGCGACGGGCCGTCGGTTCGAGCGGGTGTCAGCCGCGCAGCAGGTTGCGCAGGACGTACTGCATGATGCCGCCGTTGCGGTAGTAGTTCGCCTCGCCGGGGGTGTCGATGCGGACGACCGCGTCGAACTCCACACCGGTGTCGGTGGTGACCTTCACCGTCGACGGCGTGGTGCCGTCGTTGAGCTCGGTGATGCCCGCGATGGAGAACGTCTCCTCGCCGGTCAGGCCGAGCGACTCGGCGTTCTGGCCCTCGGGGTACTGCAGCGGGATGACGCCCATGCCGATGAGGTTGGAGCGGTGGATCCGCTCGTAGCTCTCGGCGATGACCGCCTTCACGCCCAGCAGCGAGGTGCCCTTGGCCGCCCAGTCGCGCGACGAGCCGGAGCCGTACTCCTTGCCGGCCAGGACGACCAGCGGGATGCCGGCGGCCTGGTAGTTGACCGAGGCGTCGTACACGGTGGTGACGGGGCCGTCCGCGACGGTGAAGTCACGGGTGAAGCCGCCCTCGGTGCCCGGCGCGATCTGGTTGCGCAGGCGGATGTTGGCGAACGTGCCGCGGATCATGACCTCGTGGTTGCCACGGCGCGAGCCGTAGGAGTTGAAGTCGCGCGGGCTGACGCCGTTCTCCGTGAGGTACTTGCCCGCGGGCGAGTCGGCCTTGATCGAGCCGGCCGGCGAGATGTGGTCGGTGGTGACCGAGTCGCCGAGCTTGAGCAGGACGCGGGCACCGTCGATGTCGGTGACCGGGGCCGGCTCGTCGGGCATGCCGTCGAAGTACGGCGCCTTGCGGACGTAGGTCGACGCCTCGTCCCACGTGAAGGTGTTGCCCTCCGGGGTGGGCAGCGAGCGCCAGCGCTCGTCGCCCTTGAAGACGTCGGCGTAGGACTCGGCGAACATCTCGGAGTTGATCGCACCCGCGATGGTCTCCTCGACCTCGGCCGGCGAGGGCCAGATGTCCTTGAGGAAGACGTCGTTGCCGTCAGCGTCCTGGCCCAGCGCGTCGTTGAACAGGTCGACGTCCATCGAGCCGGCGAGCGCGTAGGCGACGACCAGCGGCGGGGAGGCCAGGTAGTTCATCTTGATGTCCGGGCTGATCCGGCCCTCGAAGTTGCGGTTGCCGGAGAGCACCGAGACGACGGCGAGGTCGTTCTCGTTGACCGCGGCGGAGACCTCGGGGATGAGCGGGCCGGAGTTGCCGATGCAGGTGACGCAGCCGTAGCCGACCAGGTTGAAGCCCAGCTTGTCGAGGTACGGCGTCAGGCCGGCCTTGTCGTAGTAGTCCGACACGACCTGCGAGCCGGGCGCGAGGGTGGTCTTGACCCACGGCTTGCGGGTCAGGCCCTTCTCGACGGCCTTCTTGGCGAGCAGCGCGGCGCCGATCATGACCGACGGGTTGGACGTGTTGGTGCAGGAGGTGATCGAGGCGATCGTCACCGCACCGTGGTCCAGCGTGAAGGTCGTGCCGTCCTCGAGCGTGACCTCGACGGGCGTGGAGGCCCGGCCACCGTCGGCGGGCGCGGCCGACAGGTGGTTGCTCGGGGCCGGGGCGCCGTTGGCCTGGTTGGGGTCGTGCGACGGGGCGTCGGACGCCGGGAAGGACTCCTCGACGGCCTCGTCGTAGCCCTGGGCGTCCTGCGCCTCGCCGGCGTAGTCGACCAGCGCGCCACGGAAGGCCTCCTTGGCCTCGGAGACCAGGACGCGGTCCTGCGGACGCTTCGGGCCGGCGATCGACGGGACGACGGTCGCGAGGTCGAGCTCGAGCTTCTCGGAGTAGCGCGGCTCGGCGGCCGGGTCGAGCCAGAGGCCCTGCTGCTTGGCGTAGGTCTCGACGAGCGCGATCTGCTCCTCGGACCGGCCGGTCAGGCGCAGGTAGTTGGTGGTCTCCTCGTCGATCGGGAAGACCGCGATCGTGGAGCCGAACTCCGGCGACATGTTGCCGATGGTCGCGCGGTTGGCCAGCGGCAGCGCCGAGACGCCCGGGCCGTAGAACTCGACGAACTTGCCGACGACGCCGTGCTTGCGGACCATCTCGGTGATGGTGAGCACGAGGTCGGTGGCGGTGGAGCCCTCGGGCAGCTCGCCGGACAGCTTGAAGCCGACGACGCGCGGGATCAGCATGGAGACCGGCTGGCCGAGCATGGCGGCCTCGGCCTCGATGCCGCCGACGCCCCAGCCGACGACGCCGATGCCGTTGACCATGGTGGTGTGGGAGTCGGTGCCGACGCAGGTGTCGGGGTAGGCCAGCAGCTCGCCGTCGACCTCACGGGTGAAGACCGTGCGGGCGAGGTGCTCGATGTTGACCTGGTGGACGATGCCGGTGCCCGGGGGGACGACCTTGAAGTCGTCGAAGGCGCCCTGGCCCCAGCGCAGGAACTGGTAGCGCTCGCGGTTGCGCTCGTACTCGATCTCGACGTTGCGCTGGAACGCCTCGGGCGAGCCGAAGACGTCGGCCATGACGGAGTGGTCGATGACCATCTCGGCCGGCGCGAGCGGGTTGATCTTGGTCGCGTCGCCGCCGAGCTCGGCCATCGCCTCGCGCATGGTGGCGAGGTCGACGACACAGGGGACGCCGGTGAAGTCCTGCATGATCACGCGCGCCGGCGTGAACTGGATCTCCTTGTCGGGCTGGGCGGTCTCGTCCCAGCCGGCGAGGGCCTTGATGTCCTCCGCCGTGATGTCCGCGCCGTCCTCGGTGCGGAGCAGGTTCTCGAGGAGCACCTTGAGGGAGAAGGGCAGGCTCTCGACGTCGAGGCCCTCACCCTTGACCGCGTCGAGGCGGAAGATCTCGTAGGACTTGCCGTCCACGTCCAGGGTGCTCTTCGCGCCGAAGCTGTTCTTGCTGGCCATCGCGTCTCCGTCTTCGTCGACTGATCGGTGTCGGATAGGTCTCCACCCCGCATCCTGCCGCCGGGGCCCGGCGTACGGATAGTGAGGCTGACCTAAGTTCTGCGGGGCTCGGGAGTCCCGATATCTCTTGATATCAAGATACACGACCTGAAGGCAGATCTCCACGCCCGTCCACGATCGCGTACGGCGTGTCCTCGGCGAACTGGGTCCGGTAGAGCTCCTCGTAGCGGCCACCCGCCGTGACCAGCTCGGCGTGGGTGCCACGCTCGACGATGCGGCCGCCCTCGACCACGACGATCAGGTCCGCCGCCCGGATCGTGGAGAGCCGGTGGGCGATCACCAGGGCGGTCCGCCCGCTCAGCGCCTCGGCCAGCGCCGCCTGGACCGCCGCCTCCGAGGTGGAGTCCAGGGATGCGGTCGCCTCGTCGAGGATGACCACCCGCGGCTGCTTCAGCAGCAGCCGCGCGATCGTCAGTCGCTGCCGTTCCCCACCGGAGAGCCGGTAGCCGCGCTCCCCCACGACCGTGTCGAGCCCGTCGGGCAGGGACCGGACCAGGTCCGCGAGCCGGGCCCGGGTCACCGCGTCCCACAGCTCCTCCTCGCTCGCGCCCGGGCGGGCGAAGAGCAGGTTGCCGCGGATCGAGTCGTGGAAGAGGTGGCCGTCCTGGGTCACCATGCCGACCGCGTCGCGGATCGCCGCGGCGCTCAGGTCCCGCACGTCGGTGCCCGCCAGGCGTACGACGCCCGCGTCGACGTCGTACAGGCGGGAGACGAGCTGGGCGATCGTCGACTTGCCGGCGCCCGAGGAGCCGACCAGCGCGACGACCTGGCCGGGCTCGGCCCGCAGCGAGATCCCGTGGAGGACCTCCTCTCCCCCACGCGCGTCGAGCACCGCGACGGACTCGAGGGAGGCCAGCGAGACCTTGTCGGCCGACGGGTAGGCGAAGCGGACGTCGTCGAGCTCCACGGAGACCGGACCGTCGGGCAGGTCGCCGGCATCCGGCTTGTCCTTGATCAGCGGCTCCAGGTCGAGCACCTCGAAGACCCGGTCGAAGCTGACCAGCGCGCTCATCACGTCGACGCGCGCGCTGGCCAGGGAGGTCAGCGGCGCGTAGAGCCGGGTCAGCAGCAGCGAGAGGGCGACGACGTCACCCGCGTCGAGGCTGCCCCGGATCGCGGCGAGCCCCCCGACGCCGTACACGACGGCGACGGCGAGCGCGGAGACCAGCGTGAGCGCGGTGACGAAGGTGGTCTGCACCATGGCGGTGCGCACGCCGATCTGCGCGACGCGCTCGGCGCGGGCGGCGAACTCCGCGGACTCCTGCTCGGGACGGCCGAACAGCTTGACCAGCGTGGCGCCGGGCGCCGAGAAGCGCTCGGTCATCTGGTTGCCCATCGCGGCGTTGTGGTCGGCCGCCTCGCGCTGGATGCCGGCCAGGCGCCGGCCCATCCGGCGGGCCGGGACCACGAAGACGGGCAGCAGCACGAGCGCCAGCAGGGTGACCTGCCACGAGATGCCGAGCATCACGACGAGGGTCAGGGTCAGGGTGACGAGGTTGCCGACGACGCCCGAGAGCGTCGTGCTGAACGCCCGCTGGGCGCCGATCACGTCGTTGTTGAGCCGGCTGACCAGCGCCCCGGTGCGGGTGCGGCTGAAGAACGCCACCGGCATCCGCTGCACGTGGTCGAAGACCGCCGTCCGCAGGTCGAGGATCAGGCCCTCGCCGATCCGCGACGAGAGCCAGCGGCCGAGCAGCCCGAAGGCGGCGTCCGCGACGGCGAGGCCGGCGATGGCCAGGGCCAGACCGGTCACGAGTCCCTCGCGGTCGCCCTCGACGATCGCGTCGACGACCCGGCCGGCGAGCACGGGCGTGGCGACGGCGAGCGCGGACGTCACGACGCTGAGGACCACGAACCCGATCAGCTTGCGGCGGTGCGGGCGGGCGAAGGTGAGGATCCGCCGGGCGGTCGCCGTGCTGAAACCGCGGTCGACCTCCGGTCCGTGCATCCCCCGGTAGACCTGGTTCCAGGCGATCGACTCCATGCTCATGCAAGAGACGTTAGAACCTCAAGTCGAGTTGAGGACAAGCCGAGGATCCGATCCGGCCGCGAAGAAAAGTCGTGGCGGGTTGTCGTATCGGTCCAGGAGTGTTCGTGGAGAGGATGAGAAGCGCCCCCGAACCGGCCCAGGAGGTCACCATGCGCACCCTGATCTACACCGCCTTCGTCTCCGTCGACGGCGTCGTCCAGGCCCCCGCCCCCGAGCCCGACTACCGCAACGGCGGCTGGACCTTCCAGGGCATCGACTTCCGTGAGGAGGTCTACGAGCTCAAGGGACGCGAGCAGGAGGAGGCCGGTGCCCTGATGCTCGGCCGGGTCAGCTACCAGGCCTTCGCGCCGGTCTGGCCGAAGATGACCGAGGAGTTCCCGAAGTACAACGCGATGCCCAAGTACGTCGTGTCGACCACCCTCAAGGAGGACGACCTCGTCGACAACTGGGGTGAGACGACCATCCTGCGCTCCTTCGACGACGTCGCCGCCCTCAAGGAGACCGACGGTGCCCCGATCTCGATCCACGGCTCCGCCAGCCTCGCCCGCGGCCTCGCCGACGCCGGCCTGCTCGACCGCTACCACCTGCTGGTCTTCCCGTGGGTCCTCGGCGCCGGCAAGCGGATGTGGAGCGAGACCGACAAGGACCGCCAGAAGCTGGAGCTGGTCGAGTCCGAGGCGTACGCCAACGGGGTGCAGAAGCTCTGCTACTCGGTGGTGCGCTGAGCCTGCGGCTCGACTCAGCCGTGCAGGACGCCGTAGGCGATCTGGCCGGCACTCCTGATCGCGCCCGGCACCAGCAGCCACGCAGGGTGGACGTCGTCCAGCAGGCTGCGCGCGAGCCGCAGCCGCTGCCGATCCTTGCGTGTCATCTGGTCACCGAGGTCGAACGGGTCCTCGACCAGCGCACAGAGCAGTGCGAGGTCCCGGTAGTGACGGTCCGGCCCGGGCAGGGCCGTCGCTGCCGCCTTCCCGACGATGGCGGCCAGCAGGGTGGGCCTGGGGATGGTGCCCCGTCGCCCCTCGTGCACGACGGTGATCCGCTCGGTCCGGCCGAGCGCCTGCGTTCCGCCGGGCACCTCGATGGTTCGCCCCGGCGGAGTGGTGGTGAGGTCCGCCCGCTGCCCCAACCCCTCGGGCGCGAGTACGTCGATGACGACCGGCCGCGGCTCGGCGGGCCGGGTGTAGCGGTGGGCGAGTCCGTCGGCGCTGATCCCCTGCAACGCGAATCCCATGCCCTCGAGGCTGGTGACGACATGGGTCAGGGCGCCGGGCACGGCGCGGACGTCGGCGATCACGTCGCCGTCCTGGCTGACCTGGGGAGGGACCTGCCCGTTCTCGATGGCGTGCAGCAGCACCATCTGTCCGCCGATCAGCGCCCACGGGACGTCCAGGCGGTCGCCGAGGTCGAGGAGCGTGTGCCACAGCTCGTCGACCGGCGACGGCAGCACAGGCAGCTCGACCACCAGGGCCATCAGCGGGCCCGTTCGCGGAGCCACGCATCCAGCAGCTCGTCGAGACGAGCCACGCCGGCAGCGACCGCACGAGGCTCGTCCGACTCGAGGAGGTCCGCCGCCAGCACGGCGTCGCTCACGACTCCACCGGATGAGCCTGCGTCGGCGAACGGCCAGACCTCGCGGGGAATCCGGATCCGCAGGTTCGGTTCAGCGCCCTCGCGCAGCGCGAGCGAGCGGGCGAGGTCGGGCCACACCTCGGCGGCGACGTAGAGCTCCGGGACCGGATCGGCGAGATCGACGACGTCGAACCCCCGTCCGACCACCGCAGCGGGCCCGGCCTGCTGGAGGCCGTCGACGCGGCGCAGCCGGTCGATGGCCGCCGGGTGGGCCACGACGTCCAGGACACGGCTCCGTCCCCGGAGCGCCGCCCACCATCCGTCGGGGCCGGGGACCTGGAGGTCGGCGAGATAGCGGCGTACCTGCGACCGCGCGGGGTCCGAGAGCCATGCAGCCCGCCCACCATCGAGGAGGTCGAGCACGGCCCATGCACGCTTCGGCGCGAGGGGACGGCCGGGACGCCGCTCGCTCCGCTCCCGGCGCGCCACCTCCTCGGCCGGGATGAGCCAGGAGTTGCCGAGGCGGCGTCCGCGCAGCTCGCCTGCACGAAGGAGCTGCCGCACCCGCGAGTCGTTGACCCCGAGCCGGCGCGCCGCCTCCGCCACGTTGACCTCCACGACCACCACCTCCTTTCGACAACCATACCGGAATCGGTAGATTTGCCGAAAGGACAACGATTAGGCCGGCTGCCGCTCCAGCAACGCCACGCACTCGACGTGGTGGGTCATCGGGAACAGGTCGAACGCACGCAGCGAGGCCAGCCGGTAGCCGTGCTCGGCGAAGATCGCCACGTCGCGGGCCAACGCACCGGGGTCGCAGGCGACATAGGCGACGGCTCGGGGAGAGCGGGCGACGACCTGCTCCACGACGGCGCGTTTCGCGCCGGCGCGGGGCGGGTCCAGCACCACCAGGTCCGCGGTGTCCCACGCCCCGGGCAGGCCGCCGGCGAGCACCTCGGCGACATCACCCGGCCGGGCCAGCAGGCCCGGGCAGTTCGTCGCCGACAGGGCTGACGCGGCGGGGTCGGCCTCCACGGCCGCGACCCGGCCCTCCGGGCCGACGGCCTCCAGCAGGAAGCGGCTGAAGAGACCGACGCCGGCGTACAGGTCGAGGACCGACTCCCCCGGCTGGGGGCGCAGGGCCTCGAGCACGGCACGGACCAGCGCGGACGGCGCCCCCGGGTGGACCTGCCAGAAGCCACCGTCGGCGACCTCGAAGGCCCGCCCCTCCACGTCGTACGACGGTCCGGCGGGCGCCTCCAGCAGGCACTCGTCGACCTCGACCACCTCGTGCGAGCGGTGCTTGCGCATCCCCCGGCGGCCATCGGCGAGCGGGACGTAGCGCTGGCGGGTGCGCCAGTGCAGGCCGGCCTCGTCGCCGGGCACGGCCTCGACGACCACCTCGACATCGAGCCTGGCGACGCGACGCAGCTGCTCGCGGACGACGTCGGCCTTCAGCCGGCACTGGGCGGCGAGGTCGACGTGCTGGAAGTCGCAGCCGCCGCAGAGCCCCGGGCCGGCGTACGGGCAGGGCGCGGTGACGCGGTCCGGCGACGGAGTGAGGACCTCGACGGCGTCGGCGCGCCAGAAGCGGTCGCCGTCGGTGCCGTCGGTGACCTCCAGGACCACCCGCTCGCCGGGCAGCGCGTGCCGCACGAAGACGACCCGCTCCTCGCCGTCGGCGCCGGCGGGCACGCGGGCGACGAAGTGGCCGCCGTGGGCGACCGGTCCGACCTCAGCCTCGAAGCGGCGCCCGACCGCCGACGCGCCTCGAGCCTTCCGGGCGCGGGGACGTCGGCCGGACTGGCGGCTCACCGGGTGATCTGCCGGTCGCGCTCGTCCTCGACCCGGCCCCGGCGCAGGTCGCCGGGCCGCACCCGGTGCTCCTCGCGCTCCTCGCGCTCGACGGCGAGCTCGGAGGACCGCAGCTGGTAGGGCACCGAGGTGACCATGACGCCCGGCGTGAAGAGCAGGCGGCCCTTGAGCCGCAGGGCGGTCTGGTTGTGGAGCAGCTGCTCCCACCAGCGGCCGACGACGTACTCGGGGATGTAGACCGCGACGACGCCGCGCGGGTTGGCCTGGCGGATCGCCGTGGCGTACTCGACGATCGGCCGGATGATCTCGCGGTACGGCGAGTGGAGCACCTTGAGCGGGATGCCGGTGTTGCGGTCGTCCCACTCCTCCAGCAGCTTGGCCGTCTCCTTGTCGTCGACCGAGACGTAGACGCCCTCCAGCGCGTTCGGCCGGGTCGCCTTCGCGAAGGCGAGCGCGCGCAGGGTCGGCTTGTGCAGCTTGGAGACCAGCACGATCGCGTGCACCCGGGTCGGCAGCGCCTTGTCCGTCTCGTCGGCGGCGAGCTCCTCCGAGACCCGGTCGTAGTGCTTCTTGATCGCCTGCATCAGCAGGAAGAAGAAGCCCATCGCGAGGATCGTGATCCACGCGCCGGCGAGGAACTTGGTGATCAGCACGATCACCAGCACGACGGAGGTCAGGCCGAGCCCGAAGGTGTTGATCGCCCGCGCACGCTGCATGCGGCGTCGCTCACCCGGGTCCTTCTCGGTCGCCAGGTGCCGGCTCCAGTGCCGGATCATGCCGAGCTGGCTGAGGTTGAAGGAGACGAAGACGCCGACGATGTAGAGCTGGATCAGCTTCGTGGTCTGGGCGTCGAACAGGATGATCAGCACGATCGCCATCACGGCGAGGAACACGATGCCGTTGCTGTAGGCGAGCCGGTCGCCGCGCGACCCGAGCGCCCGCGGCGCGAACCCGTCACGGGCGAGGATCGAGCCGAGGACCGGGAAGCCGTTGAAGGCCGTGTTGGCGGCCAGGACGAGGATGATGCCGGTGACCGTGATGACGAAGTAGAAGCCCGGCGAGAAGTCCTGGAAGACGCCGTTGGCGATCTGGGAGATGACCGGGTGCTGCTGGTAGTCGTCGGCGACCGCGTCCCCGCCCGCGGTCCGCAGCTGCTCCAGCTTGTGCGGGTCGACGAACCGGATCGCCATCTGGTTGGCGAGGACGATGATGCTCATCATCATGCTGACCGCGATCAGTCCGAGCAGCAGCAGCGTCGTGGCGGCGTTCTTGCTCTTGGGGCGCTTGAACGCCGGGACGCCGTTCGAGATGGCCTCGACGCCGGTGAGCGCGGCACAGCCCGACGAGAACGCGCGGGCGAGGAGGAAGACCAGGGCGATCTGGTTCAGCGGGCCCTCCCAGCCCTCCTCCGGCCGGATGTGGAGCTCGGCGCTCTCCGCGTCGGGCAGGCTGCCGTTCAGCATGAGCACGAAGCCGTAGGCGCACATGCCGAGGATCGCGACCATGAAGAGGTACGTCGGCACCGCGAAGAAGGAGCCCGACTCGCGCACGCCCCGCAGGTTCATCGCGGTCAGCAGCACCACCGCGATCGTGGCGACGAGGACCTCGTGCCCGATCAGGTCGGGGATCGCGCTCGCGGCGTACTGCGCGGCATTGGAGATCGACACCGCCACCGTGAGCACGTAGTCCACCAGCAGCGCGCTGGCGACGGTGACGCCCGCGGTCCGGCCGAGGTTGACGGTCGCGACCTCGTAGTCGCCGCCGCCCGAGGGATAGGCGTGGACGGTCTGCCGGTACGACGCGACGACCGTGAACATCACCAGCGCGACGGCGAGGCCGATCTTCCAGGACCACGCGTAGGCGCTCGCCCCGGCGATGCCGAGCATGATGAAGACCTCGTCCGGCGCATAGGCCACGGACGAGAGCGCGTCGCTGGCGAACACTGGAAGCGCAATCCGCTTGGGGAGCAGCGTCTCCCCCAGCTGTGCGCTGCGAAGCTTGCGCCCGAGGAGGATCCGCTTCGAGACGTCACCGACACCCACGAGCGACAACGGTAGGGCATCGGGGACCCGCCGCGACGATTCACGGTGCTATAGCGTTCTCGTCGTGCACGTCGTGATCATGGGATGCGGCCGGGTCGGATCGACCTTGGCGCGCAGCCTCGAGGACCGCAACCACACCGTGTCGATCATCGACACCGAGCCCGACGCCTTCCGGCGGCTCGGTCCGGGCTTCAACGGGGACAAGATCCCCGGCATGGGCTTCGACCAGGAGGTCCTGGAGAAGGCCGGCATCCGGCGCGCCGACGCGTTCGCCGCCGTGTCCAGCGGCGACAACTCCAACATCATCGCCGCGCGCGTGGCCCGTGAGACCTTCGGGATCCAGCAGGTCGTCGCCCGGATCTACGACCCCGGCCGCGCCGAGGTCTACCAGCGGCTCGGCATCACCACGGTCGCGACGGTCAAGTGGACGGCCGACCAGGTGCTGCGCCGGATCCTCCCGGCCGGCGCCGAGCCGGACTTCCGCGACCCGTCCGGCACCATCCGGGTCGACCACATCCCCGCCCCCGAGGTGTGGGTGGGCGCGAGCGTGGGCCAGCTGCAGGAGCAGGGCCGCTGCCGGGTCGCGTGGATCGACCGGCTGGGCGAGGGCATGCTGCCCGACCGCGACAGCGTCATCCAGGAGGGCGACATGCTCCACCTGGTGACCCGCGAGCAGATCGCCGATCTCGCCTACGAGGTGCTCGGGCGCGGCCCCGAGCACTCCGACTGACCCGAGCAGACCGAGGAGACCACCCAGATGCGTGTCGCCATCGCCGGAGCCGGCGCCGTGGGTCGCTCGATCGCCCGCGAGCTGATCGAGAACGGCCACGAGGTCCTGCTCATCGACAAGTCCCCCAGCTCGATCCGTCCCGAGCGGGTCCCCGACGCGGAGTGGCTGCTGGCCGACTCCTGCGAGCTCTCGTCCCTCGAGGAGGCCCGGCTCGACAAGTGCGACGTCGTGATCGCCGCGACCGGTGACGACAAGGCCAACCTGGTGACCTCGCTGCTCGCCAAGACCGAGTTCGGCGTGCCGCGGACGGTCGGCCGCGTCAACCACCCCAACAACGAGTGGCTGTTCACCGAGGCGTGGGGCGTCGACGTCAACGTGTCGACCCCGCGCATCATGTCGGCGCTGGTCGAGGAGGCCGTGAGCGTCGGCGACCTCGTGCGGCTGTTCACCTTCCGCAAGGGCAACGCCAACCTGGTCGAGATGGTGCTGCCGGCCGACTCCCCCTACGTCGGCAAGGCGTCCGGCCTGATCCCGCTGCCGGAGAACTGCGCGCTCGTGTCCATCCTGCGCGACGGCCAGGTCTACGTGCCGACCCCGGAGCAGCCGGTCGAGTCGGGCGACGAGCTGCTGTTCGTCGTACCAGCGGAGGCCGAGGACGAGCTCGAGCGCCTGCTCGCACCGGGCTCGCACCCGAGCAAGTAGGGCTCAGGCCGCGTCGGGCTCCGGCTCCAGCGGCGTCGCGTTGCGCGCGAGCAGCCAGATCATCGCCGACCAGGACGCGATCCGCAGGATCCACCCGAGGACCGTGCGCAGCGCGAAGATCAGGGTCACCGCGAGGTCGGCGCTGATCGTCCCGCGATCGCCCATCAGCCAGATCGGCCCCTGGATCAGCACCCCGATCGCGCCCGGCAGCAGCATCACCCAGGTCAGACGGTTGCACAGCTGGACGACCTGCGGGTTGTCGTGCCACCCGACGGGGTCCTCGGCGACGGCGCCGAGCATGAACCCGAGCGCGGGCCAGCCGACGAGGCAGGACCCGCCCAGCACCACCGTGTAGGCGAGGCTGATCAGGATCCCGGGGAGGAAGAAGGCCAGCTTCTTCTCGTCCTCGGTGGCTCCGGAGCTCTCGGCCCACTGGACGAAGACCCACCCGATGCCGATGCCGAAGATCGCGTTGAAGACGTACTGGACCGAGCTGCGCTGGGCCAGGCGCAGCACCAGGGCGACGCCGGCGACGCCGAGGCTGGCGATCAGCGCCCAGCGCAGGTTGTCGGTCGGCAGCCACACGGCCGTGAAGATGAGGCCGGGCACCGCCGCCTCGACCATCCCGCGCCGCCCGCCCAGGGCCGCGGCCAGCTGGTGGCGCACCAGCGCCTCGACGGTGGCGACACCGATCTCCTGGCCGGCGGTGCGGGAGAGGGTGTGCTCGTGGTGGTGCTCGCCGGACTCGTCCACGCCGCTCACAGCAGCTCGTAGCGGGGGTTGTAGAGGATGCGGGTCGCCTCGTGGGTGCCGATCCGCCCGCTGACCTCGATCGCACGCCCCGGGCCGATGCCGGCGATGCGCCGCCGGCCGAGCCAGATCACGGTGACCGTGCCCGTGCCGTCGTACAGCTCCGCCTCCAGGGCCGGTACGCCGCCGCGGGGACGCAGGGTCACCGTGCGCAGGGTGCCGCGCAGCCGCACCGGGGCGCGGTCGGGCGCGTCACCGATGCAGACGACGCCCTCGCGGGTGAACGTCCTGCGCAGGTCGCGGGCGTCGGCCTCGTCGTTGTTCGCCCACTTGCTGATGGTCCGCCGGAGGCGGCTCTTGGTGCCCATGGAGCCCTCTGCTCAGCTCGCGGGGACGGCCTTCGACTGCGCGCCGTCGGGCAGCGACAGCGGGAGCTGCTCGCCCACCGGCATCGCATGCGCGCCGCGGCGCACGGCCAGCTGCTCGATCGCGGCCTCCCACTCCTGGGCGGCCTCCGGCTCGCGGGCCGGCTCCCCCAGGAAGGTGGCCCGCAGCAGCCAGCGCGGGCCGTTGACACCGATCACGCGCGAGGTCTGGGTGCCGGTCTGGCCGTCGGGGCGGGTCATCCGCACCTCGCAGACCAGCTCGGTGCCGAACTTGCCCTCGCGCTCGGTCGCCGTGCCGCCGCGGCGGGCGGCGTCGGCGGCGATCTGCGGACGGATGTCGCTCCAGAGGTCACCGTTGCGGGGCGCCGCGAAGGCGCGCAGCTCGAGGGCGCCGGCGTCGGTCGCCAGCAGCACCGCCCGGACCTCGCCGGACTTCTCGTCCACCTGGACCCGCAGCTCGCGGTCCGGCAGCGGCGCGACCAGCAGCGATCCCAGGTCCAGCCGGGCCAGTCCGTCGTCGGGCAGCTCGTCGACGTCGTAGGGACCGGTGGCCGCCTCGGCGGCCGGACGGGTGGGTGCCTCGTCGGTCGTGTCGTCCACCACGGACTCGTCCGTGGTGACCCCCTTGCGCCGCAACCTCACGTTGCTCTCCTCCTCGGGCTCTGGCGAGCCGATCGTCAGGTTCCTCCGAACCCACCGGTAGAACCGTAGCCGCCGCCCCCACGGACGCTGTCCGGAAGGGTGTCGACCGCCACGAACGCGGCCCGCTCGTAGCGCTGGATCACCAGCTGCGCGATCCGGTCGCCGCGCCGGAGCGCGATCGTCTCGGCCGGGTCGTGGTTGATGAGCAGCACCTTGATCTCTCCACGGTAGCCCGCGTCCACGGTGCCCGGGGTGTTCACGATCGACAACCCGTGGCGCGCGGCCAGGCCGGAGCGCGGATGCACCAGGGCGACGTACCCGTCGGGAAGCGCGATGGCGATCCCGGTCGGCACCAGGGCCCGCTCGCCGGGGGCGAGGGTCACGTCGACGGTGGACACCAGGTCCGCGCCCGCGTCGCCCGGGTGGGCGTAGGCCGGGAGCGGCAGGTCGGGGTCGAGCTGCTGGACGGCGATCTCGAGGTCGGTCGGCACGGGGAGACCCTAGATCACGACGTCTCGGGTGCGGATGGGATCATCCTCCGCGTGACATCGAGTGCACCGGCCTACACCGAGCGCCTGCGCGTCCCGTTGCGCTGGTGGGCCCAGGGCACCATGTTCATCGCGACCTTCTGGCTGGCCATGGTCGTCGCGCTCGACGCCAAGGCGCCGCTGCTGCCGTGGATCATCACCGGCATCCTGCTGGCCCTGCTCGCCCTCTTCCTGCGGTCGTACGGCGACGCGCGGCTCGTCGTGGCCGACGGCTGGTTCCGCGCCGGGCGGGCCCGGATCGAGGTCGTCCACCTCGGCCCGGCCGAGGCGCTGGACGACGACGCCACCCGGCACGTCTCGGGCCCGGGTGCGGACGCCCGGGCGTTCCTCGTGCTGCGGCCCTACCTGAAGCAGTCGGTCAAGGTCGAGATCACCGACCCGGCCGACCCGGCGCCGTACTGGCTGGTGAGCTCGCGGCACCCGCAGGCGCTGGCGGGCGCGATCAACGCGGCACGCGGTACGCAGGAGTAGCGACGACGCGGGCCCGATAGGGTCGGTCCCATGGCAAAGGACAGCTCCAAGGTCTGGTCGGCGTTCTCGCTCGTGTCGGCCCTCGGCTCGGCAGCGGTGGCGAAGAAGGCTCTCGACGGCGGCTGGAAGGCCGCGACCGGCAAGCAGCCCCCGGCCAACCCGGCGGACCCGGACGTCGACTTCTGGGAGGCGGTCGCCTGGGCGGCGGCCAGCGGCACGTTCGTCGCGCTGGCGAAGATGTTCGCCCAGCGGAGGGCGGCGGGCTACTACCTCAAGTCGACCGGTGAGCTGCCGCCGGGGTTGCGCAAGGACGTCTGAGCGACGTCCTGCGCCGACCCGGTCCGGTGGACCGGGTCAGGCGCAGTCGAAGCAGATCATCTTCTTGGAGTCAGCGAGCTGGCTCCGGTGGTGCACGAGGAAGCAGCTCATGCAGGTGAACTCGTCATCCTGCTTGGGCTTCACCTCGACGGCGAGCTCCTCGTGCGAGAGGTCGGCGCCGGGCAGCTCGAACGACTCGGCGGCCTCCGTCTCGTCCTCGTCGACCTTGCCCGAGTTCTTGTCGTGGCGGCGAGCCTTGAGCTCTTCGATGCTCTCCTCGGACTGCTCGTCCTCGTTCTTGCGCGGTGCGTCGTAGTCAGTCGCCATGACGTGTCCTCTCCCCTCAGTGAGCCGCGTCCGGCACGGTCCTGTGTGCGGTACGGCGCGGCAGATTGTGCACCATGGGCGACGGGTTGCGACACCCGGGTTGGTGCGAGTCGCCTGAACAGTTCGAAAAGGCCGGCTATTCCCGCACCAGGCCTGCTGTCCGTACGGCGGACAGGAGCTCCTCGAAGCCGTGATCCGGGCCACACACGACGGCCGTCCGGCCACCCGCTCCGGTGGCCAGCTCGAGGCGCGCGCCGGCCAGCCGGGCGATCAGCCCCGCGGCGGCGTGGTCCCAGAGGTTGACCCCCTCCTCGACGTACCCGTCGAGGGTGCCGGAGGCCACCCGGCACAGGTCGATCGCGCAGGACCCGGAGCGACGGATGTCGCGCACCTCGGGCAGCAGCCGGGCGACCGCGGCCGCCTGGATCGCCCGCATGTCGCTGGAGTAGCTGAACCCCGTGGCGACCAGCCGGTGGGCCAGCGGGGCCGGTCCGCGCACGGCCAGCGGGACGCCGTCGCGGGTCGGCACTCCCCCGCGGCAGCCGGCGTACACCTCCTGCTTGGCGACGTCGGCGACGACGCCGGCGACGACCTCGCCGTCGAGCTCGGCGGCGATGGAGACGGCGTACTCGGGGATGCCGTAGAGGAAGTTCACGGTGCCGTCGATCGGGTCGACGATCCAGCGCACGCCCGAGCTGCCCTCGATGTCGTCGCCCTCCTCGCCGAGGAAGGCGTCGTCCGGCCGGGCGGCGAGGATGCGGGCGCGGATCAGCTCCTCGGACGCCCTGTCGGCGGCGGTGACGACGTCGATGTCACTGGACTTCGTCGCGGCCACCTCGATCGTGCCGGCGGCGTGCCGGCGGACCAGCGCGGCGGCCTCGTCGGCCGTCGCGAGGGCGAGCTGCAGCAGGTCCTCGGGAGACGGCCGGCTCACGCGTCTGCCCGCTCCCCGAGGCAGCAGCCGACCGGGCAGCGGTCGTGGGACGGGCCGCGGACTCCCAGCGCCGGCCGCGCGACGTCCTCGCCCCGCTCGACCGCCGCGCGCTCCTCGACCAGCTCGCGCAGCGCCGTGACGAACGCGGGGTGCACCCCGGCCGAGGCGGCCCGCCGGGCCTCGATGCCGAGCTTCGCGGCCGTCGCGAGCGCCTCGGTGTCGAGGTCGTAGACGACCTCCATGTGGTCGGAGACGAACCCGACGGGCACCAGCACGACCGCGGGCACCCCCTCGGCCGCCAGCTCCTCGAGCCGGTCGTTGACGTCGGGCTCCAGCCACGGCGTGCGCGGGGAGCCGGACCGCGAGCAGTAGACCAGCTCGTGCTCCCGCTCGACCCCGGTCGCCTCCCGGACGGCCGCGGCGACCGTGGCCGCGACGTCGAGGTGCTGGCCGACGTACGCGCTGCCCTCCGCCCGTCGCGCCGGAGGGCCGCTGCTGTCGCTCATCGCAGTCGGGATGGAGTGGGTGACGAAGACCAGGCGGGCCTGGTCGCGCACACCGTCGGGCAGGTCGGCCAGGGCCGCGAGCACGCCGTCGGTGTTGGCGGCGACGAAGCCCGGGTGGTTGAAGTAGGCGCGGACCTTGTCGATGCGGGGTGGCTCGACGTCGCCGGGGAGCGCGGCGAGCGCGTCGTCGATGTTGTCCCAGTACTGCCGGCAGCTCGACCAGGAGGAGTACGCCGACGTGGCGATGCACAGCACGCGCCGCCGGCCGTCCGCGGCCAGCTGCGCGACCGTGTCCGGCAGGTAGGGCTCCCAGTTGCGGTTGCCCCAGTACACCGGCAGGTCGATCCCGGCGGCGGCGAGCTCGGCCTCGAGGGCCGCGATCAGCGCCTTGTTCTGGTCGTTGATCGGCGACTTCCCCCCGAAGAGGAAGTAGTGCTGGCCGACCTCCTCGAGGCGCTCGCGCGGGATCCCGCGGCCGCGGGTGACGTTCTCGAGGAACGGGACCACGTCCTCGGGCTTCTCGGGACCACCGAAGGAGAGCAGGAGCAGGGCGTCGTACGGATCCGGATTCGGCACGGGCCCATCGTAGGGAGCAGGATGACGGCGCAATGTTGCAGACCTATCGCCAGATCTTCACCCCGGCCACCACGCTGTTCAGCCTGACCGGCCTCGTCGCACGCCTCCCGATCTCGATGGTGGGCCTCGGCATCGTGCTGCTGGCCGAGCACGAGACCGGCTCCTACGGCTTCGCCGGCTCGGTGTCGGCGGTCGCGCTGATCGCCAACGCGGTCTTCGCCATCCCGCAGGGCCGGCTCATCGACCGCCTCGGCCAGGGCCGGGTGCTGGCCGTCGTCATCACGGTGTGGGGCGTCGGCCTCGCGCTGGCGATGGGCTCGCTCGAGTGGGACTGGCCGCGCTGGTCGACGTACGTGCTGGCGGCGGTCGCGGGAGCCTCGCTCCCCTCGGTCGGGACCTGCGTGCGGGCCCGGTGGTCCCACACGCTCGCTGACCAGCCCGAGCGGCTGCACACCGCCTTCTCGTTCGAGGCCGTCGCCGACGAGACCGTCTTCCTCGTCGGCCCGATCGCGGTCACGATGCTCGCCACCGGCGTGCACCCGGCCGCCGGCCTGGCCGCCGCGCTGGTCGCGGGCACGGTCGGGACCTATGTCTTCGCCGGGCAGCGCGGCACCGAGCCGCCGGTCCACCCGCGCGAGGCGGCGACCGGTGCCCGGCCCCCGATCCCGTGGGCGGCGATCGCGCCGTTGACGGTCGTCGCCGCCGCCCTCGGCGTGCTCTTCGGCGCCGCGGAGGTGGTCACGGTCGCCTTCGCCGAGGAGGAGGGCCACAAGGCCGCCTCCGGCTTCCTGCTCGCGATCTGGGCGCTCGGCAGCCTGCTCGCCGGCCTCGTCTCGGGCGCGATCTCCTGGCGGCGCGGTCCGCTGGTCCGGCTCCGTTGGGGAGCGCTCGGGATGGTCGTGGCGATGGCGCCGCTGCCCTTCGTCCCGTCGCTGCCGGTCATGGGTGCGGTCCTGCTGGTCGGCGGCCTCGCCATCTCCCCCACCCTGATCGCCGCGATGTCGCTGGCCGAGCAGGTGCTGCCCGCGGCCCGGCTGACCGAGGGCATGGCCTTCATCCAGACCGGGCTGGCGGCCGGCCTCGCCCCCGGCGCCGCCGTCGCCGGCGTCGTCATCGACGCGCACGGCGCCTCGCCGGCGTACGTCGTCTGCGCCGCCGGTGGGCTGCTCGCACTCCTGGGCGCGGTGGCCACCCGGCTCCCGGCTAACCTCCCGGACCATGAGCAGCAGCTGGCGTAACTGGTCCGGGCTGGAGTCGGCGAGCGGCCTGCAGCCGGTCTCCCCCGCCGACGCGGCCGAGGTCGCCGACGTCGTCACCCGCGCCCGCGCCGCCGGCCGGACCGTGAAGGCGGCCGGCACCGGGCACAGCTTCACCGGCATCGCCGCCCCGCAGCACGTCCACCTGCTGCCCGACCGGATGCGCGGGATCGTCGCCGTCGACCGCGACGCGATGACCGTGACGGCCCTCGCCGGAACCCAGCTCAAGGTGTTCAACGCCGAGCTCGAGCAGCTCGGGCTGAGCCTGCACAACATGGGCGACATCGCCGAGCAGACCCTGGCGGGCGCCGTCTCGACCGGCACCCACGGCACGGGCGGGCGGGCCGCCGGGCTCGCCGCGCAGGTGGTCGGCTTCGAGCTGGTCACCGGCGCCGGCGAAGTGCTGCGTGCCTCGACCGCCGAGAACGCCGACCTGCTCGACCTCGGGCGGGTCGGCCTCGGCGCGCTCGGCGTGCTCACCACGCTGACCTTCGCCGTCGAGCCGCTCTTCCTGCTGCGCGCGGAGGAGCAGCCGATGTCGTGGGACGACGCGATGGCGGCCTTCGACGACCTGACCGCGGCGCACGACCACGTCGACATGTACTGGTTCCCGCACTCCGACCGGATGCTCACCAAGCGCAACACCCGGGTCGGCACCGACCTGACGGCCGCGGAGCCGCTCGCCCGCTGGCGGGCGTGGCTCGACGACGACCTCCTGTCCAACACGGTCTTCGGCGCGCAGACGGCGCTGCTCAACCGGGTCCCCCGCGCGATCCCGGCCGCCAACCGGTTCGCCTCGCGCCTGCTCGGCCCGCGCACCTACACCGACGTCGCCCACCGGGTCTTCACGACCGATCGCCGGGTCGTCTTCCGGGAGATGGAGTACGCCGTCCCGCGCGCCGCGGGCCTCGACGCGCTGCGGGAGTGCCGCACCGCCTTCGAGCGCTCCGGCCTCGCCGTGTCCTTCCCGGTCGAGATCCGCGTCGCGCCCGCCGACGACGTCGCGATGTCGACCTCGTTCGGCCGCGACTCCTTCTACCTGGCCTTCCACACCCACCGCGGCGCCGACCACTCCGCCTACTTCGCGCTGATGGAGGCGATCATGCGCGACCACGACGGACGACCGCACTGGGGCAAGCTGCACCACCTCGAGGCCGGCGACCTCGCCGACCGCTACCCCCGCTTCGGCGAGTTCACCGCGCTGCGCGATCGCCTCGACCCCGACCGGGTCCTCACCAACCCCTACCTGGACCGGGTGCTCGGCGCGTGACCCGGGCCGAGTGTCCCTGCGGCTCCGGTCGTGGGTACGACGCGTGCTGCGGCCCGTTCCACCGCGGGGCCGCGACGCCGGCGACCGCCGAGGAGCTGATGCGCTCGCGCTACTCCGCGTTCGTGGCCGGCCTGGCGTCGTACCTGCTGGCGACGTGGCACCCGGCGACCCGCCCGGAGTCCCTCGACCTCGACGACGGGGTGCGGTGGACCGGGCTCGAGGTGCTGGCGGCCGCGGACGGCGGGCCGGACGACCGGCGCGGGACGGTCGAGTTCCGGGCGTCCTTCGTCGAGGACGGCCGGGAGCGCAGCCTGCACGAGGTGAGCCGGTTCCGGCGCGACGGCGAGGGCTGGCAGTACGTGCGTGGGAGGGCGACGTGGAGCTGACCGCCGCGCTCGGCCCCGAGCCGCGCAAATTGTCGACAGATCGCCCACACGCCGCGCGGCCAGCCGGATCCGGACCGGCCGCGGGCGTAGGCTCGGCGGAACCGGAGCAGGCAGCACACCACCGAGGACGACGAGTGACCGAGCAGGACGACGCGGGTGCGGCGGACGACGCCGCGAAGCCCGGCGCCGCGCCGCTCACCCTCACCGGTGCGACCCCGGACCGTCGCCGCCTGCTCCTGGTGGACGACCAGGGCGCCGAGTTCACCCTCGACATCACGCCCGACCTGCGTGCCGCCGTGCGCAGCGAGACCACCCGTGTCGGCCCGTTGGAGACCAAGATGAGCAGCAGCATCCGTCCGCGCGAGATCCAGACCCGCATCCGGGCCGGCGAGTCCGCCGAGGCCGTGGCCGAGGCCGCCGGGACCACCGTGGACGCGATCATGCCCTATGTCGCGCCCGTCCTCGCCGAGCGCGAGCACGTGGCCGAGCGCGCCCTCAAGGCCTCCCTGCGCCGTGCTCCGGGCGAGGGTCCGGCGTCGCCGACCCAGGCGCGCGTGCTCGGCGACGCGGTCGCCGCCCACCTCCGCAGCGTCGGCGCCGACCCCGCCGTCGACGTCGTGTGGGACGCCTACCGGCGCGAGACCGGGCGCTGGGTGCTGACCGGCACCTATCTCTCGGCCGGGCGCAACGGCACCGCCCGGTTCACCTACGACGCCCCGGGCAACTACGCGCTCTCCGACAACGACGACGCGCGCTGGCTGGTCGGCGACGTGCTGCCCGAGCCGGTCGCGCCCGCCCGCGACGACCTGCAGCAGGCCCGCGAGCGCCGGCTCGCCGCCGTGCCCGCCGAGGAGCTGCCGCTGGGCGGCGAGGCCGTCGACGACGAGCTGCCGCTCGGCGCGCCGGCCGGCCCGTCGCTGGAGTCGGGCTACGAGGCAGCGGCGTACGACGTCGACCAGGCGCTCGACCTCGCGGTGCCCGAGGCCCCCGAGGCGCACGACGAGCCGATCCGGGCGACGGCCGACGAGCCGGCCGCCGAGGCCGCCCGCGCAGCCGACGCCGAGCGGGCCAAGCACCGCCGGCCGGTGCAGAAGAAGCGCGGTCGGGCGTCCGTCCCGAGCTGGGACGAGATCATGTTCGGCGGCGGCGACCAGTGACGTCGGTCGGGCCGGGTCGAGCGTCGACCAGCGGCTCGACCACCCCTCGGACCAACAAGTAACTGACCAGTACGCGCCTGCCCAAAAGCGCGTAGCGTTCGTCACATGGCCTACTTCGTCACCGGCGCCACCGGCTTCATCGGGCGCTTCCTCATCGCCGAGCTCATCGACCACCGCGAGGGTCCGATCCACGTCCTGTGCCGCGCGTCCTCGCTCGGCCGGATGGAGGCGCTGATCCGCCAGTGGGGCTCGGACCGGGTCCAGCCGGTCGTCGGCGACCTGGGCCAGCCCGGACTGGGCGTGGACCCGGAGTGGGTCGCGGAGCACGCCGGGTCGATCGACCACTTCTTCCACCTGGCCGCGATCTACGACATCACCGCCGACGACGCGACCAACGACGCGATGAACATCGACGGCACCCGCAACGCGCTCGCGCTGGCGGAGGCGCTGGACGCCGGCTGCTTCCACCAGGTCTCGTCCGTCGCGGCGGCCGGTGACTACCACGGCCGGTTCGACGAGACGATGTTCGAGGAGGGCCAGCCGCTCCCGTCGCCGTACCACCGCACGAAGTACGAGTCGGAGAAGATCGTCCGCGACGAGTCGGCCGTCCCGTGGCGCGTCTACCGCCCGGCGATCGTGGTGGGCCACTCCGAGACCGGCGCCATGGACAAGATCGACGGTCCCTACTACCTCTTCCCGCTGATCAAGCGGCTGCGCGACAACCTGCCGTCGTGGCTGCCGCTCGTCGGCGTCGACCTGGGCGACACCAACGTGGTGCCGGTCGACTACGTCGCCAAGGCGATGGACCACCTCGGCCACCTGCCCGACCGCGACGGCGAGGCCTTCCACCTGGTCAACCCGGAGCCGCAGCCGGTCGTCGACATGGTCAACGCCTTCTGTGCCGCCGCCGGTGCGCCCCGGTTCGCGACGCCGGTGAGCCGCAACGTGACGGCCGGCCCGCTGTCGCTGGTCCCGCGCCCGCTGCGGCCGCTGAACCTGATGACGGCCGTGATCCGCACCGCGCCGGCGCAGCTGCTCCTCGACCAGACCCTCGGCCGCCTCGGGCTGCCCGCCGAGGCGCTCGCGCACACGTCCTTCCCGTCGGTCTTCGACTCGCGGATCACGGAGAAGGCGCTCGCCGGCTCCGGGATCTCCGTGCCGCCGCTGGAGACCTACGTCCGGACGCTGTGGTCCTACTGGGAGGAGAACCTCGACGACACCGTCGGGCGCGACCCCAAGGCGCGCGCCGCGCTCAAGGACAAGACCGTCGTGATCACGGGTGCCTCCTCGGGCATCGGCAAGGTGGTGGCCCTCAAGGTCGCCCAGGCCGGCGGCATCCCCGTCCTCGTCGCGCGCGGCAAGGAGAAGCTCGAGGAGACCAAGGCGGTCATCGAGGGGCGCGGCGGGCAGGCCTACGTCTTCCCGTGCGACCTCTCCGACCTGGAGGCGATCGACCGGCTCTGCGAGCAGCTCGTCGCCGAGCTGCCCAGCGTCGACTACGTGATCAACAACGCCGGCCGCTCGATCCGCCGCTCGCTCAAGCTGTCCCAGGACCGCTTCCACGACTTCGAGCGCACCATGCAGCTCAACTACTTCGGCGCGATCCGCCTGGTGATGGGCCTGATGCCGCAGCTGCACGCGCAGCGCTCCGGCCACATCGTCAACATCTCCTCGATCGGCGTGCAGACCAACCCGCCACGCTTCTCCGCCTACGTCGCCTCCAAGGCGGCGCTCGACGCGTGGAGCAACGTGGTCTCCTCCGAGGTCGTGGGCCACGGGATCACCTTCACCAACGTGCACATGCCGCTGGTGCGGACGCCGATGATCGCGCCCACGAAGATCTACGACAAGTTCCCCACGATCTCGCCCGCACAGGCCGCCGACACGGTCATCAAGGCGCTGGTGGACAAGCCGCACGAGATCAACACGGCCCTCGGTACGGCGGGCGAGCTGGCCCACACGATCGCGCCGCGGGCCGCGTTCCGGGTGCTCAACCTGGCCTACCAGGTGTTCCCCGACTCCGCCGCGGCGAAGGGCCAGAAGCCGGCCTCGCAGGCGGCGGCCGCCGCCGAGGAGGCGCCGGCCGAGAACCGCCGGGAGACCGAGCAGATGCTGCTCGCCCAGCTCTTCCGCGGCGTGCACTGGTAGGTCGGCGCCAGGGCGCCCAGCCGGACCGTCAGCCCGTCTCCACCGGGCGGGCCGGGTCGGCGACCCACTCGCTCCAGCTGCCCGGGTAGAGCGCCGCCGCCACCCCGGCGACCTCGAGCGCGAGGACGTCGTGGGCGGCGGTGACGCCGGACCCGCAGTAGACCGCGACGTCGGCTCCGGGGACGGCGCCGACCGCCGCGTAGGCGTCCGCCAGCCCGGCGGCCGGCAGGAACCGGCCGTCCGGGCCGAGGTTGCGGGCCGTGGGGACGTTGACCGCGCCCGGGATGTGGCCCGCCACCGGGTCGATCGGCTCGACCTCGCCGCGGAAGCGCTCGGGCGCCCGCGCGTCGATCACGACCTGCGTCGCGGCGACCGTGGTGGCGTCGACGGCCGGCATCGCGCCGGGTCGTGCCGTGAAGTCCCCAGGCACCGGCGCCGGGGCGGGCGCGCCCTGCTCGACCGGCAGGCCGGCCGCCTGCCAGGCCGCCCAGCTGCCGTCGAGGACGCGGACGTCGCGATGCCCGTGGAAGCGCAGCAGCCACCAGCAGCGGGCGGCCGCGTGGCCCGACCAGTCGTCGTAGACGACGACCGGACCGTCGTCGCGCACGCCGGCGGCGCTCATGGCCCGGACGAACGCCTCCTCGTCCGGCAGGGGGTGCCGGCCCCGCGGCCCGGGTGGCGCCGCGAGCGCGGTGTCCAGGTCGACGAAGACGGCTCCGGGGACGTGGCCGGCGGCGTACTCGTCGGGGCCAGGCGGGCCGCCCATCCGGTAGCGCACGTCGAGGACCGTGACCTCCCCGAGTCGTGCGGCCAGCTCGTCGACACCGATGAGGGGCGAGGTCATGACCGCAACCTATCCGGCCCGCCGGACCGAGGCTGTGGAGGACGTCCGCACGAGGCGGGCGGATCGGGCAGGCTCACCCGCATGGCGACCGGTCCCGGCATCCAGGAGCCGCTCCCCTCCCTGCTCCGGCGGGTGCTGCGGGGAGCGGTCCGCGACCACGCCCTCGCCGAGCGCCGCCGGACCCATCCCGCCGTGCTCCACGTCGGCATCCCGCGCGGCGAGGTCCGCCGACTCGAGCTGGGGCCCGACGACCGCTTCGACCTCGCCCTGCGGACCGAGGTCGTGGAGACGATGGCGCGCCACCACCTCGCGGAGGGCAGGGTGCCGCTGGTGTGGCTGACCCGGATGCCGGACGGGCACGACGAGGAGGACCTGGCGTGGGCGGCTGCCGTCACCGCCGCGTCGGGTGAGCTCGGGGTGCGCCTCGACCTCGTCGTCATCACCCGGCGCTCGTGGCGCGACCCCCGCTCCGGCGCCGGGCAGGTGTGGGCGCGGGTCCGGCCCGATCCACGGGCCTGATCGGGTCCGACCGGGGCCGCTACCAGGTGTGGACCGGCTGGTTGTCGTGCATGCGAGCGCGGTAGTCGCCGAGCACGGCGCGCAGGGCGTCGTACCGGTCCTCGTCGCGACGCTGCTGCATCTGCCGCGCGAACCAGTCCGCGCCGTTGGTGCCGGCCAGGCAGCGCTGCTCGATGAGGTCGAGATAGCGGTGGGCCTCCTCGGCGCTGACGCCCCACGCGGCCAGGCCCTCGTGGGCGAGCGGCAGCAGCCGGCGCAGGACCAGCTCGGTCGCCCGCACCCGGCCGACGCCGGGCCAGTAGACCTCGGCGTCGATTCCGTGCTCGGCCGCGGCGTGGAAGTTCTCCTCCGCTGCGCTGAAGGACATCTGCGACCACAGCGGCCGCTCGTTCTCGGCGAGCGCCCGGACCAGGCCGAAGTAGAAGGCGGCGTTGGCCACCGTGTCGACCACCGTCGGCCCCGCGGCGAGGATCCGGTTCTCGACGCGCAGGTGCGGCAGCCCGCCGCTAATGTCGTAGACCGGCCGGTTCCAGCGGTAGATCGTGCCGTTGTGGAGGCGCAGCTCGGAGAGGTTCGGCGTCCCGCCGGCCTCCAGGACCGTCAGCGGGTCCTCCTCGTCGATCACCGGGAGCAGCGCCGGGAAGTAGCGGACGTTCTCCTCGAACAGGTCGAACACCGACGTGATCCACCGCTCGCCGAACCACACCCGCGGGCGCACCCCCTGCGCCTTGAGCTCCTCGGCGCGGGTGTCGGTCGCCTGCTCGAACAACGGGATCCGCGTCTCCGCCCACAGGTGCTTGCCGAGGAGGTACGGCGCATTGGCGCCGACCGCGATCTGCACGCCGGCGATGGCCTGGGAGGCGTTCCAGTACGACGCGAAACGCTCCGGGCTCACCTGGACGTGGAACTGCGTGCTGGTGCACGCCGCCTCCGGCATGATCGTGTCGACGGTGGTCTGCAGCCGCTCGACGCCGTGGATGTCGATCATGATGTCCTCGCCGCGCGCACCGAGGATCTGCTCGCTGAGCAGCCGGTAGCGCGGGTTGGCGCTGATCGCCTCGGCCGTGAGGTGCTCCGGCGCGAGCGTCGGCAGGATGCCGATCATGACCTGGTGGGCACCGATCGCCGCGGCCCGCTCCTCGGCCGCGTTGAGGCTGGTGCGCAGCCGCTCCTCGCAGGCCGTCAGGCCACCGTCGGCGAGCGGGCCCGGCGGGAGGTTGAGCTCGATGTTGAACTGGCCGAGCTCGGTCTGGAAGCCGGGGTCGGCGATCGCGTCGAGCACCTCGTCGTTGCGCAGGGCGGGGTCGCCCGCCTCGTCGACGAGGTTGAGCTCGACCTCGATGCCGGTCCACGGGTCGTCGGTGTCGAAGGCGGACTCGCGCAGCATCCGCTCGAACACGTCGAGGCAGCGCCGGACCTTCTCCCGGTAGCGGGTCCGGTCGGCAGGTGTGAACTCCTGTGCGGCGACGTCATCACCCATGCACCGACACTAGCGGGGGTCCCCCGCCGCCGGCGGGAGCCCGGACGCCCAGTCGACGGTGCCGGTCCACGCGTCCGGTGGCACGGCCTCCTCCAGCAGGGTCGCGAGGAAGTCGGCCAGCCGGCAGTCGGGGTCGGCCCGGCGGCACCGGTCGACCGCCGCCCAGGCCAGGGCGCCGTCGCCGGCCTGCCACGCGGCCAGCCCGAGCAGGACGCCGGGCGCCGCGGCCAGGTCGTCGGGCGTCCGGCGCAGGACCTCCGTCCAGAGCCACACGTGGCGGGGCGCCGTCGCGCGGTCGAGCGTCGACCAGGCCGCGTCACGGATCCGTGGCACCTGCAGCGCCCAGAGCAACCGGGCGAGGCGCCTCGCTCCCGGCAGCTCGCCGGTCTCGGTGGCCAGCCGCACGGTGGCCTCCACCCAGTTGCCGTGGCGCCGGACCGCCCGGGCACCGAGCGGTGGGTCCGTGTCCTCCCACCCGCCCTCGTGGAGCTGCTCGAGGACCGGCGCCGCCAGGGCCGGCTCCGTCTCGAGGGATGCGACCATGTCGGCGCGGGTCCGGTGGGCGATCCGGCCCTCCACGAGCGCCTGCACGACGAACGGGTGCGCCGTCACGTCGTACGACGTCCGCGGCCCGAGCGCGCCGTCCGCACCGACCACGGAGTAGTCGGCGCCGTCGGGCACGATCGCGACCACCACCCCGATCCCGCGGGCCCGGCAGCCCTCACGCAGCGCGGCGTGGACGAGGCCGGCCCGGCCCGGGTCGTCGGTGAAGTACAGCAGCACCACGGCCTGCACGCCGTGGCGCTCGGCAGGGCCGAGCAGGCACTCCTCCACCTCGAGGAGCCCGCACACGTCGAGCTCGTCGGCCGGCGGCAGCGGCAGCCGGGCGTGGAAGGGGCGCAGCGCCCCGAAGGTCATCATCACGACGGAGTCGTCGGGCCAGAACCCGAGGACCACCGGCGCCATGGCCAGGAGGTCCTCGGGGCTGCGGGCGGTCAGGTGCAGGGGTGCGTCGGGTGTGGTCGTCATGACCGGAAACCTCGCCGGCAGGCCCGACACGCACGCCGGTCCGCGCGGCCGCCTGTGCAGGGCACCCTCGCGGCGGTGCCCTGGGGAGGGTCAGGGGACGGTTCTGGGGGTGGAGCCGACTAGCGTTGCGCCGTGCGCGACCGGGCCTCGATCCTCCACCTCGACCTGGACGCGTTCTTCGCGGCCGTCGAGCAGCGGGACAAGCCCTCCCTGCGCGGCAAGCCGGTCGTCGTCGGCGGCACCGGCGGCCGCGGCGTGGTCTCGACCGCGTCCTACGAGGCGCGGAGGTTCGGCGTCCGCTCGGCGATGTCCACGCGGGAGGCGCGCGCCCGGTGCCCGCACGCGGCCTACCTGTCCGGCCGCTTCGAGGCCTACCGGTCGACCAGCGCGGCGGTCATGGGACTGCTCCGCTCGGTCTCGCCGCTGGTCGAGCCGCTGTCGCTCGACGAGGCCTTCGTCGACCTCGAGCAGGCCGACCTGCCCGACCTGGAGGTGGCGACCGTGACGGCGTTCGCGGAGGACCTCCGGACGAGGGTCCGCGAGGTGACCGGCGGACTGACCGCCTCGGTGGGGATCGCCAGCTCCAAGTTCCTGGCGAAGATCGCCAGCGACCTGCGCAAGCCCGACGGCCTGGTCGTCGTCGAGCCCGGGACCGAGGTCGCGCTGCTGCACCCCATGCACGTGTCGGTGATCCCGGGCGTCGGACCCGCGACGGTCGAGCGGCTCAAGCGGGCCGGCATCCACACGGTCCGGGAGCTGGCGCAGGTCGGCGAGGACGAGCTGGTGCGACAGGTGGGCCGGTCGCTGGGCCACGGGCTGCACCAGCTGGCGCGCGCCGAGGACGACCGCGCCGTCGTACCGGACCGGGAGACGAAGTCGGTCAGCGTCGAGGGCACCTACGAGCACGACCTCACCGACCGGCGGCAGATGGAGGCGATCGTCGTCCGTCAGGCCGGCGAGGTCGCGCGACGGATGCGGGCGAGCGGGCTGTCCGGGCGGACCGTGTCGCTCAAGGTGCGGATGTACGACTTCACGACGCTGAGCCGCTCGGCCACGCTCCCGGCGCCGACCGAGGACGCCGCGACCATCGCCCGACTGGCCCGCACCCTGCTCGCGGACCTCGACACCTCCGGCGGCGTCCGCCTGCTCGGCGTCGGGGTCTCCGGCCTCGCGGACTGGGTGCAGGAGGATCTCTTCGCCGCCCTCGACGAGGACGAGGGAGCGGAGGACGAGCCGACCGCCGCGCCGCCGGCCGAGCAGCCCGAGGAGGCCGGCGCGCGTCCCCGCGGCGCGACCTGGGCGCCGGGGATGGACGTGGTCCACGACGAGCACGGCCGGGGCTGGGTCTGGGGCTCCGGCCGCGGCGTGGTCACCGTCCGCTTCGAGACCGCCGAGACCCCGCCGGGTCCGGTGCGCTCCTTCCCGGCGGACGACCCCACCCTCCACCGCTGGCACCCGCCCGCCCCGCAGGACGACGGGCAACCAGCGGAGCAGTAGCGTTCGGCGCATGTCCGATGCACCGTCCGCACCGTCCGTCCCGCCCCGTGCCGACCAGCGCCCCGTCACCACGACGCTGCACGGCCACACTCGCACCGACGAGTACGAGTGGCTGCGGGCGAAGGACGACCCCGAGGTGATCGCCTACCTCGAGGCCGAGAACGCCTGGACCCAGGCGCGCACGGCCCACCTCGCCGACCTGCGCGGCCGGATCTTCGACGAGATCAAGGCCCGCACCCTCGAGACCGACCTCTCCGTGCCGACCCGCGTGCGCGGGTACTGGTACTACGGGCGCTCCTTCGAGGGCCGCCAGTACGGCGCCACGTGCCGCGTCCCCGTGACCGACCCGGACGACTGGACTCCCCCGCAGCCTGCGGCCGACGCGAGGCCGGACCAGCCCGCGCTGCCCGGCGAGGAAACGCTGCTCGACCTCGACGAGCTGGCCGAGGGCCACGAGTTCTTCTCCCTCGGCGGCTCCTCGGTGAGCCCCGACGACCGGCTGCTCGCCTACGCCACCGACGTCGTCGGCGACGAGCGCTACACCGTCCGCGTGCTCGACCTCGCGACCCGCGAGCTGCACGAGGACGTGCTCACCGACGTGATGGGCGGCGTCACCTGGGGCGCGGCGCCGGAGTCCGGCGCCGCCGACCACTTCTACTACACGACCGTCGACGAGGCCTGGCGTCCCGACAAGGTCTGGCGGCACCGGCTCGGCACCGCCCAGGCCGACGACGAGCTGGTCTTCCACGAGCCCGACGGCCGCTACTTCGTCGGGGTCGGCCGCACCCGCAGCCGCCGCTACGTCGTGGTCGCGGCGAGCTCGAAGACCACCTCCGAGTTCCACGTCCTCGACGCCACCGACCCGCACGCGCAGCCGCAGCTGTTCGCCGCGCGCACCGACGGCGTCGAGTACTCGCTGGAGCACGCGGTCATCGGCGGCGAGGACCACTTCCTCGTGCTGCACAACGCGAACGGCCCCGAGTTCGAGCTCGGCCTCGCCCCGGCCGTCCCCACCCCGGCGTCGGGCTGGGTGCCCCTCCTCCCCCACGATCCCGCCGTCCGGCTCGAGGACGTCGACGCCTTCGCCGACCACCTGGTGGTGCAGCAGCGCAGCAACGGCAGCAGCCAGGTCCGGGTGCTCACCCTCTCCGACGACCCCGCGGCGCCGATCGCCGCGGACCGGTTCGTGGAGTTCCCCGGCGAGCTCGCGACCGTCGGCGCCGGCAACAACCCGGCGTGGGAGCAGCCGACCATCCGGGTCGGCATGGGCAGCCTCGCCCGCCCGTCCGCGGTCTACGACCACGACCTGCGCACCGGCGAGCTCGTGCTGCGCAAGCAGGCCCCGGTCCTCGGCGGCTACGACCCCGACGACTACGAGGAGCACCGCCTCTGGGCGCCGTCCACCGGCGGCGTCGAGGTCCCGATCTCGCTGGTCGTGCGCAAGGGCGTGCGCGGCGAGGCGGGCACCGACCCGGTGCCCGTCCACCTCTACGGCTACGGCGCCTACGAGGCCTCGATGGACCCCTACTTCTCCGTCGCCCGGCTCTCGACCCTGGACCGGGGCGCCGCCTTCGCCATCGCGCACATCCGCGGCGGCGGCGAGATGGGCCGCCGCTGGTACGACGACGGCAAGCTCGAGCACAAGCAGCACACCTTCGACGACTTCATCGCGGCCGCGCGCCACCTCGTCGAGACCGGCTGGACCACGCCCGAGCGCATCGTCGGCGAGGGCGCCAGCGCCGGCGGCCTGCTCATCGGGGCCGTCGCCAACCAGGCGCCGGAGGCGTTCGGCGGGTTCGTCGCCGGCGTACCGTTCGTCGACACCCTCACCACGATGCTCGACGCCACGCTCCCCCTGACCGTCCCCGAGTACGACGAATGGGGCAACCCGTCCGACGACCCGGTGGCCTACGAGCGGATCGCCGGCTACGCCCCCTACGAGAACGTCGCCGACCTCCCCTACCCGCCGATCCTGGCCGAGACGTCGCTCAACGACACCCGGGTCCTCTACGTCGAGCCGGCCAAGTGGGTCGCCCGCCTGCGCGACCGGGCGCCGCACGCGGACGTGCTGCTGCGCACCGAGATGGCGGCCGGGCACGGCGGGGTGTCCGGGCGCTACCGCGCCTGGGAGGACCGTGCCTTCAGCCTGGCGTGGATCCTCGACCGGCTCGGCCTGGCCGACGCAGAGATCCTTTCTTGAGAACTGCCTGAGATTCCCTCTTTCGGGCAACTAACGGGGACTGCCGGACGTCATTGCGGATAGAGCAACACCAAGACCCGGGAATCCGGGACCGACCCCTGGTGTTGGAACACCCGTACGGATGTCCGACATCCGTGCTGAAGGAGGGACGCAATGGCCACGGCAACTGCGAACAGGACGCGCAACACCGGTCGGGAGATCGAGGGACGCGACAGCGTCGGCCTCTACCTCGACGAGATCGCGCGGACCCCCCTGCTGGACGCAGCCCGCGAGGTCGAGCTCGCCAAGACCATCGAGGCCGGCCTGCTGGCCGAGCACCTCCTCGCCGAGGGTCGGGTGGGTCGCAAGAAGGGCGGCGCCCCGAAGCAGGCGACCCGCGAGGAGCTCGAGTGGATCGCCGAGGAGGGCCGCAAGGCCGTCACGGAGTTCATCAACGCCAACCTGCGGCTGGTCGTGTCGATCGCCCGCAAGTACGGCCGGGCCCAGATGCCCATGCTGGACCTGATCCAGGAGGGCAACACCGGCCTGATCCGCGCGGTCGAGAAGTTCGACTACGCGAAGGGCTACAAGTTCTCCACCTACGCCACGTGGTGGGTGCGCCAGGCCATCACGCGCGGCATCGCGCAGCAGGCCCGCGTCGTGCGCCTGCCCGTGCACGTCGTCGAGGAGCTCAACCAGGTCGGCGGCGCGCGTCGTACCCTCGAGCGCCAGCTGGGCCGTGACCCGGAGCCGGAGGAGATCGCCGCCGAGCTCGGCATCGAGGTGGAGCGGGTGCTCGACCTGATGGCCTGGGGCCGCGAGCACGTCAGCCTCGACACCCCGGTCGACGAGGACGGCGACACCTCGCTCGGCGACCTCATGGCGCAGGAGACCGCGCCCGGCCCGGACCTGACCGTGCTCGACGTGGAGGCCCGCGACCGGCTCAACAGCCTGGTCGACCAGCTCGACCCGCGCGCGGCCGACATCATCCGCTCGCGCTACGGCCTCACCGACGGCCGCCAGCACAAGCTCGCCGACATCGGCGTCAAGCACGGCATCTCGGCCGAGCGGGTGCGCCAGCTCGAGCGGGAGGCGCTGCAGAAGCTGCGCCGCCTCGGCGACCCGGACCTGGCCTCCGGCTCGGCCGCCTGATCAGACCGCCGCGTTCCGCAGCTCCGCGAAGACCTCCGTCACCTGGTGGCGGAGGTCTTCGCGCGTGCCGGTGTTGTCGATGACGTACGTCGCCACGGCGCGCCGCTGCTCCCGGGTCGCCTGGGCGGCGATCCGGGCCCGGGCGTCCTCCTCGCTCATGCCCCGGTCGCGCACCATCCGCTCGACCTGCACCTCGTCGGGCACGTCGACGACGACCATGGCGTCGAACTCCTCGGCACGACCCGACTCCACGAGCAGCGGGATGTCGTGGACGACGATCCCGCCGGTCGGCGCGCTCGCCTCCAGGGCGGCGTACAGCTCGAAGACCCGGGGGTGCACGATCGCCTCGAGCTTGCGGCGCAGGCCCTCGTCGTTGAAGACGATGCCGCCCATCTTCGGTCGGTCGAGGTGGCCGTCCTCGGTGAGGATGTCGGGGCCGAACGCCTCGACCACCTCGGCGAGGCCGGGCGTTCCCTTGGCGACGACCTCACGGGCGAGCTGGTCGGCGTCGATGACGACCGCGCCGAGCTCACGCAGGATCGAGGAGACGGTGCTCTTGCCGGAGGCGATGCCCCCGGTCAGGCCGACCCTCACCGGCGGCCGCGGCCGAGCAGGCCGCCCAGCAGGTCGCCGAGGATGTCGCCCGCGGAGCCGCCGCCGAGGCTGCCCTTGAGGATCTCCTGCAGCACGGTGGCCCCGATGCCGCCCGCCTTCCCGCCGAGCTTCCCGCTGAGCTTGCCGGCGAGGTAGGACAGCACGATCGGGGCGAGGATCGAGAGCAGCTTGCGGGTCAGGTCGGGCGAGAGGCCGGCGGCCTGCTGCGTGCCGGCGAGCTGGTCCACGACCGCGTCGGCGTTGTCGCCGAAGACGTGACCGACGATCTTCGCGCCGTCGGCGGTGTCGACCCGGCCGAGGTCGGCGGTCCCCTGCAGGGGCGCGTGCTGACCGAGCGCCTCACCGATGGAGGCGGCGCCGGCCTCGTCGTCGGCGTTCGCGGCCAGTCCGTGCAGCAGGGCGGGCAGGGCCTGGGCCGAGGCCGCGCGGGCCTGGTCGGGCGTGACGCCCAGCTCGTCGGCGATCTGGTCGAACGGGAGCTGGCCGAGGAGGTCGTCGACGTCGGACATGGCGCGCCTTTCGGAGGTGGTGCCTGCGATGATGCCGCTCGATGAACGACGTCGTCACCCTAGCCGCCGGCGACCGGGTCGCCCTGCTGGTGCCCGGCTCCCACGCGTACGTCGACGCGGTGCACCGCCTGCTCACCGCCGGCGTGTTCCCGATCCCCCTCGACCCGCGGCTCACCGAGACCGAGCGGACCCGGGTCCTGGCCGGCCTCGACCCCACCGTGGTCGTGACGTCGGAGGCCCAGCTGGCCGACCTGCTCGCCGTACTCCCGCCGCCGGGGCTGCCGCTGGGCCGGCCGATGCACTGCACGAGCGGCACCACCGGGGTCCCGAAGGGTGTCTTCTCGGGGCTGCTGTCGCCGGCGGACGCCGAGGCACTGTGGACCGAGGAGCGTGAGCTGTGGGGCTTCGGTCCCGACGACGTCAACCTCGTGCTGAGCCCGCTCTACCACTCCGCTCCCCTGCGCTTCGCGCTCGGCACCCGGCTCGCCGGCGGCCGGGTCGTCATCCCCGGCCCCTTCGACCCGGCGGCGGTGACGGACGCGATCGAGCGGGAGCGGCCGACCACGATGTTCTGCGTCCCGACGCACCTGCAGCGGCTGATCAGCCACTGGGAGGCCGTCGGTGTCCCGGACCTGTCGTCCTTCCGGCTCGTGGCGCACGCCGGCGCCCCGTGCCCGACCGACGTGAAGCGGCGGATCGTCGAGCTCTTCCCGGCCGGCTCGACGTGGGAGTTCTACGGCTCGACCGAGGGCCAGTTCACGGCCTGCCGCAGCGAGGAGTGGCTCGAGCGACCGGGCACCGTCGGGCGCGCCCGTCCCGGTCGCACGATGACGGTCGATCCCGACGGAACGCTGTGGTGCGTGGTCCCCGGCTTCGCCCGGTTCACCTACTACGGCGCGCCGGACAAGACCGCCGAGGCGTGGCGCGAGACTCCCGACGGTCCGGCGTTCACCGTCGGCGACCTCGGCCGGATCGACGACGACGGCTACGTCTTCCTCGACGGCCGCCGGGTCGACCTGGTCATCAGCGGCGGCGTCAACGTCTACCCGACGGAGGTCGAGCAGGTCCTCGAGGAGTGCCCCGGCGTCACCGAGGTCGCCGTGTACGGCGTCCCGGACCCCGCCTGGGGCCAGCGGGTCTGCGCCGCGGTGGTCGGCACGGCGAGCGAGGCCGAGCTGGCGGCGTACGCACGCGAGCACCTGGCCCCGCCGAAGCGGCCGAAGACATGGGTGTTCCTGGACGCGCTGCCGCGGACGCTGACGGGGAAGGTGCTGCGACGCGAGCTGGGCGGGCGGTGACCACCTGCCTGTGATGATCGGGCGCATGATGACCAAGGAGGAGTACCTCGCCCGCGCCGCCGCCCAGGACGACTGGTCGCCGGGCTGGGACGCGATCGACGAGGCCTTCGCCGCCCTCTACCCGGGCGTCGAGCCGGCGCATCTCGCGACGCTGATGCCGGTCCGCGCGATGTTCGGCGGGCCCGAGCACCTCGACGGGGTCAGCTTCTTCCCGAGCCCGGGCGGCTACCAGCACCTGGTCACCTACGGCATCTCGAACCTGTACGTCGACGAGGAGTCCTTCGGCGCCGAGCACGGCGGCTGGGGCTACGAGCTGACCATCAAGCTGCGCGCCGACGACCCGGACGACTGCCACTGGGCAGCCGGCTCGCTCGGCGCGCTCGCGCGCTACACAGCGACGTCGAGGCGCTGGTTCGAGCCGTGGCAGTTCGTCGGCGGCGGCGCGAACCCGCTGCGGGTGGGCAGCGACACGCAGCTCACCAGCTACCTCGTCGTACCGGACACCGAGGTGCCGGGGATCGACACGGTGCACGGGCGCGTCGACTTCCTGCAGCTGGTGGGCGTGACGCAGGGCGAGTTCGACTGGATGGCCGAGGGCGGCCCGGACCGGGCGCGCGAGCTCGCCGAGCGGATCGCGGCGGACGACAACCCGAACCTCGTCACCGACCTCGCGCGGACCAGGACCTACGTGCCTGGGCATCACATCTAGCGCTCAGCGCACGGTCCGACCGCGCCGCCGGGGAAGCAGACGTAGACCGGCGCACTGACCGAGCGGGCTCCGCTGGCGTCGGTGACGCTGGCCCGGAGGCGCACCACGCCGGCGCCGGGTGCGTGGACGTCGCTGACCGGCAGCGTGCCGGTGAGCTGGCCGTCGATGCGGGACGACGGGTGGGCGTGGAAGCCCCCGTCGGTGCTGTTGCCCGTGTAGTGGAGGAAGTCGACCTCGAGGCGGGTCCGGGCCGCGAGCTCGGCGGGCAGGTCGCCGTCGGGGTCGGCGACCTCGATCTCCCACGGGACCGTGCCGTCGACGGCGACCACGCCGTTGACGGGCGCGCGCAGCTCGACCACGGGTGGTCCGCCCACGCGGGTCCAGGTCACCTCGGCCTCGGCGTCGGTCTCGTCGCCGTGCACCAGCTCGGCCCGGACGACGTGCTGTCCGGGGCCGAGCGCGACGTCGTGCTGGCGGTGCTGGAGCTGCCAGAACGGGTTGGACCAGAAGTCGTGCACCACCTGGTCGTCGACCCACAGCCGCACCCACTCGCTGCCCTCGACCGTGAACCGCCAGGTGCCGGCGTCCAGGGCGACGCGGCCGCGCCACGCGGTGCCGAACCGGTCGCCGGGATGGGCTCTCGTGTCCTCCTGCTCGTCCGGCAGCCAGGGCGAGCCGTCCGTCGCGAGCCGGATCCCGGGCTCGCAGGTCGGGGCGGCCAGCGGCTGCGGCGGGAGCTGGACGGCGGCGTACGGGAGCAGCCAGCTGTACGGACCCTCGGGGACCTCGTCGTCGAAGGGCGAGTCCGGCCCGTCGAGGTCGTGGAAGGTACGACGGAAGGTGCCCACCGGGCACTGGTCGGCCTGCTGGGCGCCGGTCCAGCGGATCCGCCGCAGCGCGCCGGTGGTGATCGACACGGTCCACACCAGTCCGTCCGGGCCGGTGAGGAGCTTGACCGGTCCGGCAGCGGCGCTCGCATCGGCGAGCAGGGCCGGGTCGGAGACCGCGCCGCCGTGCGCGACCTCGGCCGTGCGGAGGAAGCCCTGGGCGTAGTCGCCGAAGAGGTACCGGCCGCGCATCGCCGCCGGGTAGGCCTCCGAGTCGAGGAAGACGCCGCCGGAGATCGAGCCGCCGGCGCCCGTGTGCGGATAGGAGTACGACGGCCCGCGGGTCGCCGGCTCGTCGCGGATCGCCGCGCACGCGTGCCAGGGGCTCTCGTCGTCCGTCACGTCGCCGAGCGCGGTGTCCGCGTCCCCCTCCCGGCACGGCCAGCCGAAGTTCGCCGGACCGCCCGCCGGAGTGAGGTCGTGGAGCTCGACGACGTCGACCTCCTCGCTCGCGCCCTCGCCGACGTCGCCGATGACGAGGTGGCCGTCGTGGACGGTGAACCGGAACGGGTTGCGGAGCCCGAGCGCGAGGACCCGGGAGGCGTTCGTGGTGCCGTCGCCGTCGTACCACGGGTTGCCGGGGACGCCCTCCCCGGTGGCCGGGTCGACGCGGAGCACCTTGCCGGCGAGCACGTCCGGGTCCTGCGCGCGCAGTGTCTCGGGGCGACCGGCCAGGCCGTCGGCGGTGTAGTAGAGGGACCCGTCGCCGACGCCGACGAGCAGGTTGCCCTCGCCGTCGAACCCGAGGTCGCCGATGGTGTGGGCCTCGCCGAGGAGCGGGAGGCAGCCGGGCGTGCGGATCCCGTCGTCCGCCGAGCAGGCGGGACCGGTGACCCCGCCGAGCACGACGTGGCGGCTGTCGGGGTCGAGGACGTCGTCGTCCCACGTGTAGCGGACGACCTGCTGCGTGCGCCGCACGCCGGCGCCCTCGTCACCCTCCTCACCGTCGTCGCGGACGTAGGAGAGGTAGACGAACCCGTTGTCGGCGAAGCCCGGGTCGGCAGCGATGCCGATCAGGCCCGCGTCCCCGCCGTCGTGCACCTCGTCGCGCAGGTCGAGGACCTCGCGCGGGAGCGACCAGCCGTCCTCCCCCGGCTCGACGGCCCTGACCACGCCGGCCTTCTCGGTGACGAGCACGCCACCCGTGGGCAGGGCCGCCGCACTCGTCGGCAGCTCGAAGCCGTCCTGCACCACCTCGATCGCGTACCCCTCCGCCACCCCGCTGTCGGCGGTGACCGGCGCCGCCGCGGTCACGACGTCGGTCGCGGGGCTGAGCACGCTGTCGAGCGGACCGATCGCCCGGGCGACCACGTCGTGCCGGCCCACCCGCGGCGTCCACGTCGTCGTGTACGGCGCCGTGGAGTCCTTCGCGAGCAGCACCCCGTCGGCGAAGAAGCGGACCTCGCGCACCGTCCCGGTGGTCGCGGCGTCGATCCGGACGTCGTCACCGTCGGGCGTGGTGGTGACCGCGAGGGTGGGCGGCTGTTGCACCGGGGAGACGACGGTGGCCCGGCCGGCGTGGGCGGGCAGGACGGCCCGCAGGTCCCTGCCCTGCGTCGTGGCGAGGGTCGCGATGAGGACGACGAGGCGCGAGGTGGTGGCGGTGGTTGCGGCGACCACGGTCCAGCCGGTGGCCGTGCGGGCCTGCAGCTGGACCGGCCGTCCGGCGAGCAGGTGCGAAGCGGTGATCCGCGCCTCCGCCTTCCCGGCGACGATCCGGGTGGCCAGCGTGACCGTCTCGGTCGCGGCCGTGACCGTGGTGCTCCGGGTCGCGACCGCCGGGAGTCGTCGGCCGCCGGTGCGGTACGACGGCGCGAGGACCCGCAGCGAGGTCCGGGACTCGGTGAGCCTGCTCCGGAAGGTGGCCCGGCCGGTCGTCGTACTCCAGGCGCGGGTGAGGGTCACCCACCGGCCGCCGCTGGCCCGCTGCAGCTGCACCGGGCGTCGTACCCGGGTCGGCAGGGTCGTCGTCACCTGCACGGTGTCGCCGACGACGGGCACCGTCGGCGTGACGGTGAGCGACGGCGTGGCGGCATGGGCCGGTCCGGGGGCGAGGACGCACGCCAGCGGCAGGCAGAGCACGAGCGCGACGACCGCGCCCCTCACACGCGAGAGCACCCGCCCACGCTCGCACCGGTCTCCCCGCGGCCGGGCGCGGTTGGCTCTCCGGGGGACCTTGGTCCCGGCACCTCTGACCGTCCGGTCCCGACTCCTCGAAACCAACCACGAGCCACCCTCGACGGGGGCACGATGGAGGGGTGAGGCCCTGGGACACCGTCAGCACCCGCCTCCACCAGTCCAGGTGGGGCCTCGTCGCCCTGCTCATGGTCATCGTCATCGTGACGCGCGACGAGCGCGGCTGGTGGCTGCTCCCCCTCGCCGTCGCCCTGCTGTCGGGCTTCTGGCTCCCGGCGCTGGCGGCCCTGCGCGAGGCTCCCTCGGCGGTGCGGGCACGACAGGACGAGCGGATCGAGCGGCGGCAGATCGCGGCGGCCCGGCGGGAGATCGCCCGGCACCGCGGGCTGTTCCACTGACCTGACGAGGCCGAAGTTCGCGCGCGCAGCCGCTCCGGTGGTCGAGGGGTGGTCGAGGAGGTCGCGCAGCGACCCGGTGGTCAAGGAGGTCGCGCAGCGACCGTCACGAGACCCCTTGCTCCGGCGCACCCGCTGTGCCCTGCGGTCGGGTGCGTGGTGGGGTTCTCAAGCGCAGCGACGAGGGCGGTGGGAGCGGGGCTGGGTTCCGGTTGTCGGGTGCGGTCCGGCAGCTCCGCGAGTGACTCCTTGCGCCACTGGTCGTCCACAACGCCCGGCGGGCGCGCCGTTGTGCACAGGCAAGTCCCGCGCCAACCGGTTGTGTCGGTCCTCCGTGATCCAATACACGTATGGCCACTCGGGACAGACACCACCAGCTCGCGGACATGTCCGCCGACGCTGTGCTGTCGTTCGCCGAGAACCAACACGCAGCACGGCTGACTGCGGAACGAGCGATCCTCGAAGCCGCCTACCAATGGGCAGTCCTGCACTCGCCCGACGCCCTGCCGGCGTCGGACCGTCGCGGACGTGAGCGGGCCAAGCCTGCTGGTGCCGTGGGTACGCCGCGGATCACCGAGCACGCCGCGGCGACCTTCGGCGCCCGCATCCAGACGTCACCGTACGGCGCGAAGAGGCTCATTGCGGACGCGGTCGACCTCGTCCACCGCCTCCCCAAGCTCTGGGCCGGCGTCCAAGCCGGGAAAGTGCGGTCCACGCATGCGCGTCATGTCGCCGACGCGACGCGTGAGCTGTCGGCTGAGGAGGCCGGGTGGGTGGACGCCGAGGTCGTCGAGATCGCCGACGGCCGGCTGGCCTGGACCCGGTTCGAAGCCATCGTGGAGGGCAAGGTCGCCGCCGCGTCCCCCGAGCTCGCCCGAGCCAAGGAAGAGGCTGCTGCGAAGGACAACTACGTCCGGGTCTCACGGATCAACAAGCACGGCAAGGCCACCCTGACGTTCCACACCGACGCGGCCCTCATCCTCGGCTCCAACGCCGGCGTCACAGCCGTGGCCAAAGGGCTCGAGGACCAGATGCCCGACGCCACCAAGAACGAGCGCCGCGTCGCCGCCCTCGCTCTCCTGACCAACCCTCAGGCCCACGTCGACCTGAGCGTGGGGCCGGTGAAGCCCAAGGTCGAGATCGTCCTGCACTGCACCCCCGACTCCGCCATCGCACGGATGGAGGGCCACGGCCCGCTCACGATCGAGTACGTCCGCCACCTCGTCGCCCACTACGCGAGCTGCGTCAAGGTCCAGCCGGTCATCGACCTCAACCAGGGCGCCGCCGTCGACGCCTACGAGATCCCGCACCGGCTCCGCGAGGCCGTGCACCTCATCCACCCCGGCGACACCTTCCCCTTCGCCGCGAACCTGTCCCGCAAGGTCGACCTGGACCACCAGATCCCCTACGCCGAGGGCGGCACCACCTCGACCGACAACCTGGGGCCGTTGACGAGGACTCACCACCGGATCAAGACCCACGCCGGCTGGGAGGTCCGACAACCCTTCCCCGGGATCGTCATCTGGCGAGACCCACACGGGGCCCACTACCTGGTCGACCAGACCGGAACACGACGAGTCACCGCCACCCGGCGGGACCGGACTCCACCACGCCCCGACCACTACACCCGCGACGTCATCGTCTGCGACCTCACCGCCTGACACGAGTCGGGGCTGCCCGACCCGGACCGTGCGCTCGCACCTGCCGACGAGCCGACAGGGCCCGCGCGCCATGGGCCCGTGCCCGCCTTTTCGCCGCGAACCATCCGAATCCCCGCGCGACGATGGGCAGCCACCTACGGTCGGCGGATGACCATCGCACGGCCCGTCGCCGCTCTCGCAGCCATCACCGCTCTCGTCACGTCCTGCAGCGACACCGCGGACGACGCGGCGGGAGCGAGCAAGGACGACAAGCCACAGGAAACCGGCATCGTCGCGACCGCGGCAGGCGGCATGAAGGTCGAGTTCACGGACTTCACGGTGACCTGCCGGCCGAGCGAGGACGACCAGCCCGACGCGCAGATCGTCAGCGCTACCTCCGGATGGGACTTCAACCGCGGCCCGGGTGGACCGACCGTACCCACGGAGCCCGCGATGCTGATCGAGGCCGCGGACACCACCGGCAAGGAGACACTCGACCTTCCTCATGTCGAGGAATGGGGCAACGAGAAGACGTTCCTTGTCGGCTTCATCACCGAGGTGGGCAAAGAGGTCGAGCTCTCCTCCGCCGAGGAGCAGGCCACCGGCCAGATCGAGGTGATCAGCGCGTCGTGCGATCCGGAGCCCCGCTTGGAGGTTCGGATCGACGGCACCTTCGGGAGCGAGGTCTCGGACGCGACCGTGACGGTCAAGGGCTACGTTTCGGCGGACTGAACAGCTGGCACCGCCAGCCCGCAGCCCGACCGATGTCGAGAACCCGCCACCCGCTCCGTCTCCCCTTCAGCACCCCACCGATGAAGGATGGCTCCCATGTTCCAGCTCCAGCAGTTCGACCACGTCGGCATCACCGTCAGCGACCTCGACGCCGCGACGGCCTTCTTCACCACGCTCGGCCTGGAGGTCGAGGGCCGCACGTTCGTCGAGGGCGAGTTCCTCGACACCGTGAGCGGCATCCCGGACTCGCGGGTGGAGGTGGTGATGCTGCGGCCCGTCGGCGGCGGGACGGCGATCGAGCTTGCGGCGTACGTCCGACCGGAGCACACGACGGGCTCCCCCGCCGCGATGGCGAACGAGCTCGGTCTGCGCAACGTGTGCTTCGAGGTCAGTGGCCTGCGCGAGCTGGTCGCGAGGCTCGCGGAGGACGGGTACGGGCTGGTCGGCGGGATCGGTGAGTACGAGGGCAGCTGGCTGATGGCCTACGTGCGCGGCCCGGACGGGATCGTCGTCGCGGTCGCCGAACGGGTCCAGCAGACCGGGGACCGATGAGAAACCGCCCGACCGGGTGTCGTATCCCGCATGACTGAGATCAACGTGCTGGTGTCGGGCGCGAGCATCGCGGGCCCGGCGCTGGCCCACTGGCTGCACCGCCGGGGCGCGAACGTGACCGTGGTCGAGCAGGCGCCGGGGCTGCGGCCGGGCGGACAGGCGGTGGACGCGCGCGGCGTGGCCAAGGAGGTCATCCGCCGGATGGGCCTCGACGCGACCGTGCGGGCGGCGTGCACGAACACGCAGGGCGCGTACTCGGTCGACGCCGACGGCAACGTGCTGGAGACCTACCGCGCCGAGGACGACGGCGGCGACGGCTACGTGTCCGAGATCGAGATCCTGCGCGGCGACCTCGCGCAGATCCTGTACGACGACACGAGCCCGCACGCCGAGTACCTCTTCGGCGACCGCATCGCCGGGCTCACCCAGGACGAGGACGGCGTCGACGTCGTCCTCGCCAGCGGCGTCCGGCGTCGCTTCGACCTCGTGATCGGCGCCGACGGCCTGCACTCGGCGCTGCGCGAGATGGTCTTCGGGCCGCGGGAGGAGTTCGTCCGCCACCTCGGGCTGGTGCTCGCGTTCTTCACGGTGCCGAACGAGTTCGGGCTCGAGGGCTGGATGTACGACCACCAGGAGGCCGGGCGGTGGGCCGGCCTGCGTCCCGTCCCCGACCCGTCCAGGGCGATCGCGATGCTGTCCTTCCCGGCCGCCGACTTCGCGATCGACCACCGCGACGTCGCGGCCCAGAAGCAGCTCCTGCACGAGCAGATGACCGGCTTCGGTTGGGAGACGCCGCGCATCCTCCCCCACGTCGACGACTCCCCGGACTTCTACCTCGACCAGGTCGCCCAGGTCGTGATGGAGGACTGGTCGCGCGGCCGCGTCGGCCTGCTGGGCGACGCCGCCTTCAGCGCATCGCCCATGTCCGGCGCCGGCACCGGGCTCGCGCTGGTCGGCGCCTACCTCCTCGCCGGCGAGCTGGCCGCCGCGGGTTGGGACGCCGAGGCCGGGTTCGCGGCCTACCGGGAGCGGATGCGTGACTACGTCGACGCCAACCAGGAGATCGGCCGGATGCACGTGGACATGCTCACCGGCTCCGGCCCCGCTCCGGAGGACCTCGACATGGAGGCGATGACCGCCCTGGTCGAGCGCGCCGTCAACGGGCCCGAGCTCCCGGAGTATCCCTAGGATCCCCCCATGACCGGGCTTCCCACGTTCCGCGCCGCCACCACCGACGACGTCGACGCGATCGTGGCGCTGGTCGAGTCCGCCTACCGCGGCGATGCCAGCCGGGCCGGCTGGACCACCGAGGCCGACCTCCTCGACGGCCAGCGGACCGACCCGGACGCCGTCCGCGGCTCGATCGCGGCCCCCGACAGCGTGGTGGTGCTCGCCGAGCACCCTGGAGCTGGCCGAGGCGCACTGGCGGCCTGCTGCCACGTGCAGCGCCGCGGGCCGCGCTGCTACTTCGGCATGTTCGCCGTCGACCCGGCCCGCCAGGGCAGCGGGATCGGCGGGCAGGTGATGGCGTACGCCGAGGAGCTGGCCCGCACCCGCTGGGGGTGCAGCGTCATGGAGATGACCGTGATCCGCCAGCGCACCGACCTGATCGCGTTCTACGAGCGGCGCGGCTACACCGACACCGGTCGCCGCTCGCCCTTCCCGTACGGCGACGAGCGGTTCGGTGTCCCCCGCCGCGACGACCTCGAGTTCACCCTGCTCGAGAAGGGGCTCTGAGGAGTGGCCGCTCCGCGACGCTCCCGCGGCCGGCGCCGCAGCGGCTCGCGCCCGTCCGAGCGACCGCTCCCGTTCACCGGTCCGGGCGAGCGCCTGTGGGTGCTCGACGTCCCCTACGGCACCCAGGTCGAGGGTGCGACCTGGCACCCGGCGGTCCGGACCCACCTGTACGCCGGCCGGGCGCTCCCCGCGCACCTGGCGCCCTACGCGCCGGGGCCGCACACGCTCGGCAGGTTCATCGAGAACACCCTCAACCCCGGCGCCCCGGCGCCCGTCCCTGAGCCGACGGACCCCCTCGAACCCCGGCGGATCCAGTTCGAGGCGGCCGACGCCATCGCGGCGCGGGCGGAGGCGGGCGGACGGATGTTCCTGCTGGCCGACGAGCCCGGTGTCGGCAAGACGATCTCCGCAGTCCTCGGGGCGATCGCCGTCGGCGACCTCCGGGGCGCGCGACGGGTCCTCGTCGTCGCCGACCGGCCGGCCGCGATCACGATCGGCCACTGGTGCCGCACCATCACCGCGCTCGGCGACGGCGGCCTCGAGTGGGTCGTCATCACCTGGGACCGGCTGGAGAAGGTGAAGGACCACACCTGGGACGTGATCATCGCCGACGAGGCCCACGCCCTGCGTCGTACGACGACGAAGCGGTGGAAGCTCTGGGCCCGGATCTCCGGGCACGGCAAGCCGCACGACAAGGCACCCTTCGTCATCGCGACGACCGCGACGCCCGGCCACACGCCGCTGGAGCTCCCGTACCTGGCGCCGGCGTACGCGCAGGTGCTGGGCGAGCCGATGAAGGAGTGGGCGTCTGCGACCCAGCCCGGCGCCGCCTTCGCGGCCGCCCTCGAGCGTCACGGCGTCGGCGTCGAGCAGGGCCGGTACGGCGCCAGCTGGACCACCGACGCGGCGCAGCGTGCCGCCGACCTCAAGCTGGTGCGCGGCTGGCTCGCCGACGAGCGCCCGCCGGCCATGCTGCACCGCGCCGCCCCGTGGGGCCCCGTGCCGATCTCTGGCATGCCCGTGACCCTGACCCCCGCCGAGCGGGCGGCGTACGAGGCCGAGTGGGGAGAGTTCTGCCGCGAGATGGACATCGCGCGCCGTGGCCGCAATGTCGCGAAGGGCCGGGCCGCCCTGCTGCGCTTCCGCCAGAAGGCGGGGCTGATCCGGGTCGACTCCACGGTCGACTGGATCGCGCAGCAGGTCCAGGCCGAGCGGCAGGTGGCGTGCTCGGTCGAGTTCGTCGCGACGGCGGCCGACCCGATCGCCGACCGGCTGCGCGACTCCGGGATCGAGGTGGCCACGATCTACGGTCGCGACCGGTTCGACGCCGAGGCCGAGCGGCTGCGCTTCCAGACCGGCGAGGCGAAGGTGTGCGTCTTCACCACCGTCGCCTCGATCAGCCTGCACGCGGGCGAGACGCTCGCCGACGGCCGCCGCGCGAGCACCGAGCCGCGGGTCGGTGTCTTCCACCAGGCCCGCTTCTCGGGCATCGCCGGACGGCAGGTCACCGGCCGCACCCACCGCGACCACCAGGTCTCGCCGTGGCACATCGCCTACGCCGAGGGCACGGTCGAGGAGCAGGTCGGCAAGGTGATGGTGGAGCGGATCGCCGCGGCCTCCGACACCGTCGGAAGCGACACCACCGGCCTTGCCGACCTCGCCCTCCTCCTCGGCGCGGACTGGCTTCCGTCGACAGCCCTGACCGAGGAGTAGGGCCGCTCAGCCTCGTCAGACGGACAGCTGGATCACGTTCGACTCCGCGTCGTCGAGCTCGTCGGCGTCGAAGATGAACGACTGCACCGCATAGGCGCCCGGCCCGAACCGGTCGACGGCGTCCCTCAGGTCGAAGCTCACCTCGAAGGAGCCGTCCGACTGGGTCAGCGTCACCAGGTTCAGCACGTCACGACCACCCGGCTCGCTCACGTCGATGACGATCCGCTGGTCGCCCACCGCGGGCCGGACCCAGCCGTGCACGGCGTACCCGAACTCGCCGAGCTCCTTGTCGTGCCCGACCTCCATCTTGATCTCGGCCCGGCGTCGCACGTGCACGCGGTAGAACACGCCGCCGATCGGGTAGAACCGCGACGCCGCGCCGTCACCGCTCGGCATCACGCTGACCGGGTAGGTGCGCTCCACCTGGCCCCGGACCCGCACCGGCGCGAGGCCGACATACTTGCGGTGGTCGTCGCGCTTCTCGTCGTCGCGGCGCAGGTTGCCGATCTCGTACGCCGCCAGGTCGTCGGTCGGCCAGATCGCCACGTCGATCTCCTTCTCGGCCAGGCCGTCGAGCCAGACCCAGGCGAAGGGAACCTGCGCCATCCACCCCTCGGGCACCCCGGTGAGGGAGACCTGCACGGCGCGACGCTCGTCGACCGGGTTGCGGATCGCCGTACGCACCAGCACCGGCTCGCACGGGCTGCCGCCGCCGGTGATGAAGTCGGCGACGTTCTCCTGCGCGGAGTTGTTGTGCCCGCTGATCTCCCCCAGTTGGGCGGAGGCGTAGGCCTTCAGGCAGGTGTGCTTGCCCACGACCGGCACCCAGTTGCAGGTGACGTCGGCCGAGCCGTTGGCGGAGATCGACGGGACCGTGGTGATGCCGATCGGCGACCAGTTGCCGTTGTCGCCCACGCCGGGCGGCGAGACGGCGTACTGCGTCACCTTGACGTTGGTGGCCCCGGTCGCGCCCGAGACGTGCACCCGGGACACGAACTTGTTGACCTTGTTGACCCGCGGCTTGTCACCGTTGCCGAGCGGACGGCCCTGGCTGTCGAGGGCGTTGTCGAACGACCCGAACGGGTCGCGGTCGACCCAGATGTCGGGCGAGGTGTAGTCCGATCCCCAGGGCTCCACCTTCAGGTCGAAGGAGCCGTTGGGGTCGTCGGAGATGTTCTGCGCCCATTCGACGCGCACCCGGCACACCAGCGGCCGGGCCTGGACGTTGTCGTCGAGCACGGTGATCTTCAGGGCGCGCGCGGGGTCCTCCGCGAACTGGTCCTTGAGCAGGACGTCGGGGCCGTGCATCAAGGTGATGAACCGGGTCTGCTGGTTGTTGTTCATCACGCCCGCGATGGCGCGGGTCACCACGACGCCACCCTGGTTGGCCGATGCCCCGAAGGGGATGTTGTCGTCGTACACCTGGGCCGTGGTGCCGGGGCGCTGGCGCACCTGGACGTAGTACGACAGCGCGTCGGAGACCTTGATCTTGACCAGGTGCACGCGGTTCGGGTCGTTGTCCTCGGTGAGGCCGTGCGCGACCACGTCGATGGTGAAGGCGTTGGCGTTGTGGTCCCAGACCAGCTCGCGGACGTTGGCCGGCTTGTAGTAGCCGAGCTTGTCGAGGTGGTAGCCGGAGAACAGCGGGTGGCTGTCGTGGTTGCCCATCATCTCGAAGGCCGACGCCGTGGCCGCGCCGGGATCGACGAGGTCGGAGCCGTACACGTCCTCCCCCAGCGTGCCCGTGCCGTCGCCGGTGCTCGTCGGCGCGGACACGATGTTGTGCCCGAACTCGTGCGCGAAGCGCCCCCAGTCGGCCTGGTCGTTGATGAACAGCGTGTTGATCGCGTTGTTGGTCGTCAGGTTGATCGAGATCCGGTTCGGGTCGCCGGCGGGCAGCCCGTTGTCGTAGGAGAAGGTGCTCTGCGCCCCGCCTCCCCAGGCCCGCACGAAGGTGCCGTTGGTGAACGTCACGAACGCGATCATCTGGTAGTCGTTGAGGTTCAGCCCTTGGTCCACGGCGGCTCGCGCACCGATCGCGGCGATCCGGCCGAGCTGGTTGGACCGGAAGTTCTGGACGCTCGGCGAGCTGTCGACGAAGTCGTTGAGGGTGCCGTCGAGGGTCGCGAAGTTGGTCAGCGCCGTCGTGACCACCGTCTGGCCGTAGCTCGCCTGGTCGTAGAAGGTCCGCACCGTGCCCCACTTGGTGTCGACGGCGCTGCGGGTCGCCGCCGGGTTGGCGGGCGCGGTGTCGTTGGGCTGGAGCATCACGACCAGCACCTTGATCGTGCCCTTGGCCGGTACGTCGCCCGCGCCGGGCGTCGGCGTCACGCCCGTGGTGACGACCGGCGGGCCGTCGGTGGTGTTGTCGCCCGGCACCGGGTAGCCGGTGATCGTGAAGGGCGCGGCGGAGGTCGCCGTCCCTGCGGCGACCGTGACCTCGACCGGGCCGGTGTCGGCGTCGGGCGGCACCAGCACCTTCAGCTCGGTCGCCGTCGCCGCGAGGACGAAGGCGGCGGCACCGCCGACCTTCACGTCGTTCTCCCACCGGGTGGTGGAGAACGGCCCACCGGTGATCGTGAGGATGGTGCCGCGGGGGCCGGACCCGGGCGAGATCCCGGAGATGGACGGCCCGACGATGGTGTGGAGGTGCTTGTCCAGCCACTCCTTGAGGCGCAGCGGCCTCTCGGCGAGCTCGAGCGGGATCAGGTCGAGCGGCTTCCGGCGATGGAGGATTTCTGACATGACGACTCCTGGGAGGGGTGGGGTCCCGTCGTCTACGGGGCCCTCACTGTCAGGAGCGCGGTGCGCGAGCGCTGATACACCCGACACAGGTCCGTGCGGTGGGGCGCACCTCCAGCCGGCCCTCGGCGATCGGCTGGCCGCACACCTCGCACACGCCGTAGGTCCCCGCCGCCAGCCGCTCGAGGGCGGCGTCGACCTCGGCCAGTCGCTCCCTGACCTGGGCGACGAGCGCCGCCAGCTGGGAGCGCTCGAAGGCGATCGTCGCGCCCTCGGGGTCGTGCTCGTCGTCGGCGTTGGTGTCGCGGGAGGCGGCGACGACCTCGTCGAACTGGCCGGTCAGGCCGGCGAGGCGTCGTACGGCCTCGTCACGCTCGGCCTCCAGCAGCTCCCGCACCCGGTCCATCCCGTCATGGTGCCAGTCGAGTGGGACAGTCCCTCGACCAGAACTAGAACGCGTTCTAGGCTGCGTCCATGGACCTTGCCGCGATCGAGGAGATCAAGCGCCTCAAGCACCGCTACTTCCGCACGCTCGACCTCAAGCAGTGGGAGGAGTTCGGCGACTGCCTCGCCGAGGACGTCACCGCCCGCTACGGCACCCAGGCGATGGGCGAGCCGCTGCACTACGACAACCGTGCCGATGTCGTGGCCTTCATGGAGAAGAACCTCAGCGGCGGAACCATCACCGTCCACATCGCCAACCACCCCGAGATCGAGGTCGACGGCGACACCGCGTCCGGGTCGTGGGCGTTCGAGGACACCGTCATCGTCCCCGACTTCAAGGTCCAGATCCGCGGGGCCGGCTACTACCGCGACACCTACCGCCGCGACGCCGACGGCGCCTGGCGGATCGCGTCGACGCAGTACGAGCGCATCTACGAGGCACTGACCTCGCTCGACGACACCCCCAGCTTCAAGCTCATCGCCAACCGCTGGGACCCCTCACTCGAGCACTAGCCTCAGGGCTTGCCGACGATGCGGTCGATGACCGCCTGCGACACCGAGTGGTACGACGGCCGGGCGGTCGCGTAGATCTCCCGCGCCCGCGCCAGGCCGCGCTCGCTGCCGGCGAGCTTCTCGTACACGCGCCGGATGTAGAGCGCACGACCGTGCCGGGTGAGGAAGTCGGCGAGCGCCCGGTCGACGGCGGGGGCCTCGAACACGTAACCGGACTCGGCGGCCAGCTCGAGCCACGCGGTGGCGATCTCGATGTTGCCGCTGCCGCTGAACCCGAAGGCCTCGTCGACGGCCGCGAGCGTCGCGGCCGGGCTGTCGACGGGCAGCGCCCGCACGAAGTGCACCCACTGCTGGCTCACCCAGCCCTCGGTGTCGAGCGCCGCGACGACTCCCCCGTCGACCGGTCCACCGAGGAGCGCGGCGACCTGCTCGTCCACCCGGTCGAAGGCGTCGGAGGCGAACACCGGTGCGTTCGACGGGACGCCCGGGCCGTGCACCCACGCCTCCAGCTGCAGGTCCTCGTCGCTGATGCCCGCCGGCTCCAGCAGCTCGGCCCGCAGGTGGGCGAGGAAGGTCGCGGTGTCCATCGACTCGAAGGCGAAGGTGTCGAAGTAGGAGCGCAGGAATGCGTCGAAGCGCGTGCGGCCGACCTTCGCCTCGATGAGCCGCAGGAACAGCGAGCCCTTCTCGTAGGGGATCTTCGTCGGCCCGTCGTCCGGGTCGCGGCCGGCCATGTCGAGCTCGAGCCAGGTGTCGCGCGGCTGCTCGTCGGCGACCGCCCGCTCGAGGTCCTGGCGACCGAGTCGCAGCAGCATGTCGGTGTACGGGCCGCCGTACAGCTCCTCGTCGATGCGGGTCTCGAAGTAGACGGTGAAGCCCTCGTTGAGCCAGATGTCGTTCCACGTCGAGTTCGTGACCAGGTTGCCCGACCACGAGTGCGCCAGCTCGTGCGCGATCAGGGTCACCAGTGACCGGTCACCGGCGAGGATCGTCGGCGTCGCGAACGTGAGGCGGGGGTTCTCCATGCCGCCGTACGGGAAGCTCGGCGGCAGCACGAGGATGTCGTAGCGGCCCCAGCGGTAGGGGCCGTAGAGCCGCTCGGCGGCCTCGATCATCGCCTCGGTGTCGGCGAACTCCCAGGCTGCGCCGTCGACGACCGACGCCTCGGCGTACACGCCGCTGCGGCCGCCGAGCTCACGGAACTCGAGGTCGCCGACCGCCAGCGCGATGAGGTACGACGGCACGGGCTGCGGCATCGAGAAGCGGTAGGTCCCGTCGGTGCGCTCGACCGGGTTCTCGGCGCTCATCAGGGCCAGCAGGTCCGCCGGCACCCGGACGGTGGCGTCGTAGGTGACCCGGACCGCCGGGCTGTCCTGGCACGGGATCCAGGTCCGGGCGAGGATCGGCTGCGCCTGGGTGAAGAGGAACGGCTTGCCGGACGCGGTCTGCTCCGGCTCGAGCCACTGCATCGCCCGCGCCTCGGGGCTGGTGGCGTAGTGGACGACGACGCGGTCGGCGGCGCCGACCTCGATGGTCAGCGCGCTGCCCAGGACCGGGTCGGGCGCACCGAGCTCGAAGGGCAGGTCGGCCCCGTCCGCGCCGCGGACCGCTGAGACGTCGAGCTGCCAGGTGTCGAGCACCAGCTGCGTGGCGTCGGCGTCGCGGTGCTCGAGGTCGAAGGCGGCGGTGCCACTCACCCGGCGGGCCGAGAAGTCGACGTCGAGGTCGAGCGAGATGTGGCGGACCACGACCTCGTTGGGACGCGAACGGGAGTGGGGGTCGGCGATGAATGACCTGGGCACCGGACCAACCTAGTCGGCGAGCTTCTGTACCAGGAACCGTGGCCCGCGCCTCCTCCTGACAAGCACCGCTGCAAGGGTCGAGAGGAGGTGAACAGCATGCCCGAGTCCCGCAACCTCGCCGCTCGCCGTGCGATCGAGTTCCTGTCGTCCAGCGAGCTCGTCAACATGGAGATGCCCGTCTCGCGCCTGGCCGACTCCGTGTCCAAGCTCGAGGAGGTCGCCGGCTACGTCCTGGCCTGGGAGAAGTACGTCCTCGTCGTCGGCGACATCGCCGAGCAGATCGAGAACCCCGTCATCCGCTGACGACACGGACGCCCCGGGGCCGGCGGCCCCGGGGCGTTGCCCGGAAAGGCACGACCATGACCCCCACCGCACCTCCCTCGACCGGCTCGCTCGAGCAGCGGGCCGCCGGCTGGCTCGCCGACCGCGCCACCTACCTCGACCCTGCGCTCGCCGCGTCCGACACCGCGCTCTTCTCCCGCAAGGCGCTCGTCGAGGTCGCCCTGCTCGTCGGCCTCCGGGCCCGCCTCGACGGCCCGCTCGATGCGACGTACACGCGCCTGCTGGACGTCCTCGTCGACGTCGCCGCGCGGCCGTCGTACCGGGAGCTGGTCCGGCGCGACCGTCGTGCGCTGCTCCTGTACGCCGGCACGTACGCCGCGCTGCGCCTGTGCGGCCGCGAGGACGAGGACCTGCGCCACGCGCTGGTCGCGACCGTGGACGGGCGGTACGCGACCTCCTTCGAGCGGGTGCCCTACCGGCACCTCGACCTGCTGCACACCCTCGAGCTGGCCGGCATCGACTCCCCCGCGCCGGACTACGCGCAGGTGCTGCCGATGACGCTCCTCGTCGCCGACCCCAACGTGTGGGAGTTGTCGGTCAGCGACGTCTACGCGATCACGCACGCGGTCTTCTACGTCACCGACTTCGGCCAGCGCGAGGTCGCCTGGCCGTCCGGAACCACGACGGACGGTGTGGCCGACCTGCTCCTCGGCTGCCTGGCCGTCGCCCGCGCCCGCGAGGACGCCGACCTGGTCGGCGAGCTGTTGATGTGCCTGACCTGCGTCCGCGCACCCGTCCGTGACTTCGAGAGTGCCTGCCGTCGGTGGCTGCGGTCCTGGCAGGAGCCGGACGGCCGCCTCGAAGGCCCGCCGGGCGTGATCCCGCGCCGGCTCACGGAAGCCGACGCGGACTGGGGATCGTGGGCGACGGCGTACCACACGACGATCGTCGGGGCGCTCGAGGACCTGCTGTTCCGGACGGTCCCGCGCCCGGATCCCGCGCCGCTCGACGACCGCCCCGTCGTCGTACCGGAGGCGGTGCTGGACGGCTCCGCCAGGTGGCTGGCCGCCCACGGAGCCGGCGACCTGCGCTCGCTCTCGTGGGCCGCGCGCGGGTACGCCGCCGCGGGCGACGACGAGGCCGCCGGGGCACTGCTCTCCGCGGCTGCCGTGCACCCCGGCTACGCGGAGCTCGTGCGCGGGGCGTCCCGCGATGTCGCCGTCGCGACCGCTGCCCTCGCCCACCGGCTCGATGTCGTCGACGACGTCCTGGTCGCGGTGACCGCCCTCGCCGAGGAGTCGCCCGCCCCCGAGCCACCGACGGGCCTGCGCCAGCGGCCTGCCGACGCCACGGACCGCGACCGCTCGCGGCTGCTCGTCGCCGACCTCGTGGGCCGCCGCGGCGTACCTCCGCTCGCGACCGAGGACGCCGAGCGCGCCGGGTGCGAGCTCATCGCCGGCTGTCGGACCGCTGTCGAGGACTACGACCTGGCCTGGTTCACCGTCGCGGTGCGTGGCCTGGTCCGTCTCCCCCACCTGCCGCCGCGCCTCGTTCGCGACGCCGTCACCTTCCTGTGTGCCCAGCAGGACCGGTCCGGCGCGTTCGGCGCGCCACTCGTCGACGATCCCGTCGAGCGGCTCGCGCTGCACCGGGAGTGGACCGTGCTGGCGACCGCGGCGCTCGTCGAGGCGAGCGAGCCGACCACCTGACCTCCCGGGGTCGTCCGCTCCGGCAGGATGACGCCGTGACGGACGTCCTCGATGCCCCGGTCGCCGCCGCCCTGGCGGGCCCGCACGCCCACCTCGCCCGACGGGTCGGCCGCGCGGCGTCGTACGACCGTGCGGTGGCGACCTTCTCGGCCGTCCCCCCGGACCCGGGCCAGCAGGACTGGGACGACCTCGCGGCGCTGCTCGGGCCCGGGAGGTTCGCCGACCTGTTCAGCCTGCCGGTCACTCCCCCGCCGTCGTGGGAGCCGGCCTTCCGCCTGGACGGCCTCCAGATGGTCGGCTCGTCCTCACTGGCCTCCGCGGTCCACGACCCTGCCGTCGAGGAGCTCACCGCCGACGACGTCCCCGCCATGCTCGCCCTGGCCGAGCAGGCCCGACCCGGACCGTTCTGGGAGCGGACCTTCGAGATGGGCCGGTACGCCGGCGTCCGCGACGACTCCGGCCGACTGGTCGCGATGGCCGGCGAGCGCCTGCGCGTGCCGGGCCTCACCGAGGTGAGCGCGGTGTGCACCGCCCCCGAGGCGCGCGGCCGCGGCCTGGCCGAGCTGCTCGTCCGCGACGTCGCCGCCCGGATCATCGAGCGCGGCGACCAGCCCTTCCTCCACGTCGCCGCGAGCAACGCCGGCGCGATCCGGCTCTACGAGCGGCTGGGGTTCGTCGTACGACGCGAGGTGGTCTTCCACGGGTACCGGACGCCCCCGCGCCGCTCTCCGTCGAGACCGTGAGTGTGCCCTACGCTCGCGTGATGACCCTGCGCTGGCTGTTCGGCGACCAGCTCGGACCGCACTTCGTCCACGACCACCGGGGTCCGCTCCTGCTCGTCGAGTCCCGCGCGGTCCTCGCGCGGCGCCGGTTCCACCGCGCCAAGGCCCACCTCGTGCTCTCGGCGATGCGGCACCGGGCTCGCGAGCTCGGCGAGCGAGTGACGTACGTGCGGACCGACGGCGGGTACGCCGACGCCGTCCGCGAGGCCGCCGAGCGCCACGACGGACCGATCGAGGTGGTCCACCCGACGTCGTACGCGGCGCTCGGGCTCGCCCACCGGCTCGCGACCGAGCTCGACCTGCGCCTGCTCGACCCGCGGGGCTTCGCGACCGACCGCGCCGACTTCTCCCGATGGGCCGCGGGCCGCGGGCAGAAGCGACTCGTGATGGAGGACTTCTACCGACGAGCACGCGTGGCCCACGGCGTGCTGCTCGACGGCGAGGGCGGGCCCGAGGGTGGGCGCTGGAACTACGACCACGACAACCGTGAACCACCGCCGCGCGGCGCCACCACCCTCGGCGTACCGGATCCGTGGTGGCCGGAGGAGGACGAGATCGACGAGGAGGTGCGCGAGGACCTCGACCGGTGAGAGCGCGACGGCGCCGTCTCCTTCATCGGCCGGGACGGGCCCCGGCGGTTCGCCGCGACCCGGCGCCAGGCACTGGCCGCGCTCGACCACTTCGTCACCGAGCGGCTCGCCCACTTCGGCGCGCATGAGGATGCCATCCTCGAGGGCGACGCATGGATGGCCCACTCCCTCGTCTCCGCGCCGCTCAACCTCGGCCTGCTCGACCCGCTGGAGGTGGTCCAGCGCGCCGAGGAGGCCTACCGGTCCGGAGACGTGCCGATCTCGTCAGTCGAGGGCTTCGTGCGCCAGGTGCTCGGGTGGCGCGACTACGTGTGGCACCTGTACTGGCACCTCGGCGAGCCCTACCGGCGCCACAACGAGCTGCGGGCCGACCAGCGGCTGCCGGCATGGTTCGCCGAGCTCGACTCCTCGGCGACCGACGCACGCTGCCTCGCCCACGCCCTCGACGGCGTCGCCGAGCACGGCTGGGTCCACCACATCCCGCGGCTGATGGTGCTCGGCTCGTACGCCATGCAACGCTGCTGGTCCCCGCGGCAGGTCACCGACTGGTTCCACCGCGCCTTCGTCGACGGCTACGACTGGGTCATGGTCCCGAACGTCGTGGGCATGTCCCAGCACGCCGACGGGGGCGTCCTGGCCACCAAGCCGTACACCTCGGGCGGCGCCTACATCGACCGGATGAGCGACCACTGCGGCTCGTGCCGGTTCGACCCGAAGGTCCGCGTGGGCGACGACGCCTGCCCGTTCACCGCGGGCTACTGGTGGTTCCTCGACCGCCATCGCGAGCGCTTCGCTGCGAACCAGCGGATGGCTCGCGCAGTCGGCGGCCTGGACCGGCTCCGCGACCTGCCCGCCCTGGTCGAGCAGGAGGAGAGGCGCGGCAACCGGGCGCCGTGAGTCAGCGGCGAACGGTGCGCGCGACCTTCTTCACGGCTCCGGCGCCCGCGCCGATCCCACGAGGGATCAGCCGGTGCGGCTTGCGGTTGGCCAGGTCGACGACGGAGTCCGCGACCGCCCAGGTGAGCTTGCCCTCGGACAGCTCGACCAAGGTCTCCAGTGGAAGCCCGACGGTCAGGTCCTCCAACTCCTGCCGCTCCTTCTCGGTCGCCACCGGAGGGAGCTGACGCACGATGAGCGCCTTGAAGGCGCGCCCGGGCAGGGTCGAGGAGAGCTCGAGGACGGTGGACTGCCGGGTGAAGGGCCGGGCGGGCTGGGACATGGGGGGTCTCCTGTCAGGGCGTGAGCCGCGGCGCGGCACCGCACAACGTACAGCGGATCCTGACCTTCGAGGCGCTTTCCCCGGCCCGTCGCGGCTGTGGAAAGTCTGTGGTCGGCGGGCCCTTTGTGTCGGTACTCCGTGATCCAATACACGTATGGCCACTCGGCACCGACACCACCAGCTCGCGGACATGTCCGCCGACGCTGTGCTGTCCTTCGCCGAGCAGCGCCACGCGGCCCGACTCGACGCCGAGCGCGACATCCTCGAAGCCGCCTACCAGTGGGCGGTCCTGCACTCACCGGACGCGCTGCCGGCCACGGACAAGCGCGGTCGGGAACGGGCCAAGCCCGCAGGAGCCTTGGGTACACCGAAGATCACCGAGCACGCCGCCGCGACGTTCGGCGCCCGGATCCAGACCAGCCCGTACGGCGCGAAGAAGCTGATCGCCGACGCGGTCGACCTGGTTCACCGGCTCCCGAAGCTGTGGGCCGGCGTGCAGGCAGGTCAGGTGCGCTCGACGCATGCAAGGCATGTCGCCGACGCGACCCGCGAACTGTCGGCGGAGGAGGCCGCCTGGGTCGACGGTGAGGTCGTGGAGATCGCGGACGGCCGGTTGGCCTGGTCCCGGTTCGAAGCCGTGGTCGAGGGCAAGGTCGCCGCAGCGTCCCCCGAGCTCACGAAGGCGAAGGAGGAGGCGGCAGCGAAGGACACCTTCATCCGTCGCTCCCGCGTCGACAAGCACGGCATCATGACGATGACGATCCGCGACCACGCCGCCGTGATCCTCGGCTCCGAGGCTGGCCTCGACGCCACCGCCGACGGGCTGAAGGACCAGATGCCCGATGCCACCAAGACCGAACGGCGCCTGGCGGCGTTCGCGCTGCTGACCAACCCTGAGGCCCACGTCGATCTGACGGTGGGTCCGGTGAAGCCGAAGGTCCTCATCCGGCTGCACTGCACCCCCGACTCCGCCATCGCCCGGATGGAGGGCCACGGCCCCCTGACGGTCCAGTACGTCCGCCACCTGGTCGACCACTTCGCTAGCCAGGTCAAGGTCCAGCCGGTCATCAATCTCAACCAGGGCGCATCCGTCGACGCCTACGAGATCCCGCACCGGCTCCGCGAAGCGGTGCACCTGATCCACCCCGGCGACACCTTCCCCTTCGCCGCCAACCTCAGTCGGCAGGTCGACCTCGACCACCAGATCCCCTACGCCGAGGGCGGACCGACCTCCACCGACAACCTCGGCCCCCTCACCCGCACCCACCACCGGATCAAGACCCACGCCGGCTGGGAGGTCCGACAACCCTTCCCCGGGATCGTCATCTGGCGAGACCCACACGGGGCCCACTACTTGGTCGACCAGACCGGAACACGCAAAGTCACCGCCACCCGGCGGGACCGGACTCCACCACGCCCCGACCGCTTCGGCCGCGTCGTCATCGTCTGCGACCTCGCCGCTTGATCCGCGAGGCGTTGTGCCCGCTCATGCCGATGAGCGGATGGCTCCGGATCGGTCCCTTAGGGTGCGGAGATGCCCAACCTTCAGGTGACGGACGAACAGGCGTGGCTGGCTGCGCTCGGCGTCATGCCGCAAGTAGAGGAGTCCTCCGGCGATGACTTCGTCCAGGAGCTGATCGTGCCGATCGCTGACTCTGAGGAGCTGCGCATCACCTGGGACCTCACCGACGACAGCGTTCGGATCCGGCACCAACGCGGCGGCAGCATCGTGTCCGACCTCTTTCGCGAGATGGCGACGCTTCTGACGGTACTTCGCCAAGACGCGGTCCGGGAGGTCGTTGTGGAGTACGGATCCACTGGCTGGGCGGGTCGAACACGCGTGCAGGTGCTTCCCGAGGTGCGGATCCATGACGAAGTCTTGCGGTCCTGAACTGTCCGCTCATGCCGCTGTCGGGGCGGAGCGCCCGACCATGCCGCTGTCGGGGCGGAGCGCCCGACCATGCCGCTGTCGGGGCGGAGCGCCCGACCATGCCGCTGTCGGGGCGGAGCGCCCGACCATGCCGCTGTCCGGACGGAGCCCCCGACCATGCCGCCGTCGGGTCGGGAGAGCAGATTTTGTGCGAGCCGCTTCCTGCACAGAGTGCTCGCCCATCAGTGCCGCTTGTGCAGGATGCCGCGCCAGCGCGGCCGGCTGGGACGCCGTACCGATCGTGTCGGACGTGGAAACCTGTGCGACTTCGGGTGCCGGGCAGGACAGGATGGGCCCGTGATGACCCTCCCGGAGGCCAGGACGCTCGCGCGGCAACTCGCCGACGCGGCCAATGGAGCAGACGCTGCGGCTTGGGCTGCTGGTCTCGCGGCGCTGGCCCGCTTGGACGGACGCGCCTGGCTGCTCCTCGACCAGGGTGCCCGGGCGTTCACCTACACGGATGGCACCCCGATAAGTGGCGTTCGGGGATGGACCGACGCGCCCTTGGGTGAATCATCAGGCTTCGTCGCTGCCGTCACGAGTCTTCATGTGGACGGTCGGTTTCGGGAGCGTGCCGTGCGGGCTCTGGGTGCGGTGCCCAGCGCAGTTGCCGCACCTGCGTTGGCGGTGCGCCTGATGGACCACGTCCCTCAGGTCCGAGATCAGGCTTGGGAGGCGATCCGACAGCACATTCGGGTTGAGACAGCCGAGGAAGTGATGGACGTCCTCCTCGCAGGAGCCGACAGGCTCCAGGGCGGGGCGGCGCTCGACAAGGTGTGGGCTGCGCTTATCGGCGAGGTCCCCGCCCGTGTCTTGGTGTCGCAGCTCGCGCACAGCGAACGCCGTCGAGTACGACGCTGGGCGTTCCAGTACGGGCATAAGTACGACTTGTTCGCGACCGAGCAGCTGGTGCTGGCGGCCCAAGCCGACTCTGACCAGTGGATTCGGTCGGCCTGCGCTGAGTGGCTCATGCATGCACCGGACCCTGCGGTGCTCGCGGCTCTGCTGGACGCGAGGAGCGTCGAGGCGCGCATCGTCGCGCTGACCCGCGTTCCCGATGCCAGCCTCGGCGACGACACGCTGAGGAACCTGTTGCTTGATAGGGCACCTCGGGTACGGGAGCAGGCACGTTGGCGGGCACGCCGCCGGGACTGGGACGTTGCCGGCTTCTACCGGCGCGCCTTGGCAAACACGGATGCATCCCCGCGGGTGGTTGCCGCGTGCCTGGACGGACTGAGCAGCACCGGCGACGCGCAGGATCTCGAAGCAGTAACGAGGCGGCTCCAGCACCCCAACGGGCGGGTCCGGGCAGCCGCCGTCGTCGCGGTGGAAACGTGCGCTGCCCCGACCGACGCAGTCGAACTGCTGACACCGGCCTTGGTAGACCCGAGCGCACGAGTTAGCTCTGCCGCGGCGCGAGCCCTGGGCCGGCTGGGTGCACCCTCGACCGTCGCAGAGCCGGCTTGGGCGTCCGGCCTTCCGTCGAGCCGACGTGCAGGTTGGCGCCTCGCTCGGGCTGCCGGCGGGTGGCACCGCGTCGAGGCGGACCTTCGCGCCGCCGCCGACGAGGACCCCCACTTGGCAGGACTCGGCCGCGCAGGGCTGAGGAACTGGCTCGACGTGAGTGCCGCAATCACCTGGGACCGGTTATCGGAGGTCCAGAGAGCGCGCCTGGCGAGCTGGTTGGACCGGGCGGGCCTTGACCGGGAGCAGCAGCGCGTTCTGGCCTTCCACGCCGGCATCAACATCGCTAAAGACGAGTCGGAACGCAGCACCGGGGAGCACGGGCCAGCGCCTGTGCCACCGATGAGGGGTAGATGGTTCCGTCGCTTTCGGCGCACCTGATCGTGGGCACGGTGCAAGCGTGCTCGATGAGGTGATCAGTCGGCGGCTGCGTGTTGTCGAGCGGCTCGCTTGGTACGCAGACGACGGCTCACCTGTGAACCCGGACGTCGGTTCGGTCCACATGTGGTTCGAGGGTGGACGAGGTGCGCACTTCGACGGGGCCAGCGATTGGACCCTCGAGTGGTCGGTGTCCCAGTCGGGCGATGACCGGTGGATGGACCCATATCGGGTCGACTTCCACGGACGCTGGGTCATGCGGGACTCAACACACGAGGTACCGTTCGTCGGCCTTGCTGGGTCGCTGCTCACGTCCGCAACGCCGGTGTTCAACGAGGTAAACGAGGTGGTCGGCGTGACTCTCACGTTCGAGGAGCGGGCCGTGAGGTTCTGCCTTTGGAAGGGCGAGATCGATACGTCCCCTCGGTGAGCGATCTGCACGACCATGCCGCTGTCGGGACGGGAGCGCCCGACCCATGCCGCTGACGGGGCAATCCTGCCGGTGCGCGGTCAATGGATCGGTAGAGAGCACACCCCCTGGACAGACACTTGATCACCATCACGAATGACCTCATCGACCGTGTTCAAGATGAAGCGGGGCGGAATCTGGCCCTCACCGGACATCCCCGCGGCGATGCTCTCGATGGCGAAGAAGATGGCGGCCGGATCGAGCGGTCGTTCCGACACGGAGTTCTGGGCTTCGAACCGGTTGTAAACGGTTAGAGCTCGTCCGCTGAGGATTAGTCGATAGCGATGGCCGCCCGGATACGGATCTCTCTGGAGCAAGCGAATGGTGTCGATCAGGTCGACTCGCTCGCCATCGACTAACAGGTCGATATCGGTCATACCTCCGACCCTATTAACGCTCGACTCTGCGGCGCTCCGCGCATTAGTGCCGGCGGGCGGGCATAGACCTTTTCAGCGTCCGGAGGCCGGGCGCGCCCGCAACGGAAGCATCGGGCTACCACATCGGCTCGCCTGTGAGACAGTTCGAGGGTGAGTGGTCCGATGAGCTCTTCGTCGCTGCACCGCCTGATGTGGCGCGCACTAGCGACATTGGCTGCGATCGTGCTGGTTGCCCTCGTGCTCGACCTCGTCGGAATCGACGACACCCCGACCGACCGCACGAGCCTGGCCAGCAGTCTCGTCGTTCTCGCCGCCGTCGTTGCGGGCGGAGCTCTGGGTGACCGGCGGCGCTCGAGACAGGTGAGCTCCGCCCCAGCCGACCCGGCGTAACCCTCAGGAGCCGAGGCTCAGCAGGCGAACTGCCGCCGGTAGTTCTGCGGACTCACCCCACGCACCCGCACGAAGTGGTGCCGCAGCGTCGCTGCGTTGCCGAAGCCGACCTCGGAGGCGATCCACTCGACCGGCTGGTCGGTGCGCTCGAGCAGCTCCTCGGCGGCGGCGACGCGCTGGCGGGTGATCCAGGTGTGGGGCGTCGTACCGGTCTCGTCGCGGAAGCGGCGGGCGAAGGTGCGCGGGGACATGAGGGCGCGCTTGGCGAGGGCCTCGACGCCGTGGTCCTCGTTGAGGTTCTGCGAGATCCAGGTGAGCAGCGGGCCGAGGGTGTCGGCGTCGCAGTCGGGGACGGCGCGGGCGATGTACTGCGCCTGGCCACCGTCGCGGTAGGGAGGTACGACGGCCCGGCGCGCCACGGTGTTGGCGACGGCGGCTCCGTGCTCCTGGCGCCAGATGTGGAGCGCGGCGTCGAGGCCGGCGGCGCTGCCGGCGCCGGTGACGACCTGACCGGCGTCGACGTAGAGGACCTCGGGGATCACCTTCGCGAGAGGGAACTGCGCCTGCAGGCGTTCGGTGTGCATCCAGTGCGTCGTGCACTCGCGGCCGTCGAGGAGGCCGGCCTGGCCGAGGATGAACGAGCCGCTGCACACCGACATCAGGCGGGCGCCGCGCTCGTAGGCAGCCTGGATCGCGGCGATCACCGCCGGGGAGGCCTCGACCTCCTTGATGGCGGGGATGCCGACCAGGTCGGCCTCGGCGACCCGGTCCAGGCCGTGCTGGGCCTGCATGGTGAAGCCCATCGAGGTCTGCAGCGGGCGGTCGTCCTCGGCGCACACCGCGAAGTCGATCGGCGGGACGCCGTCCTCGGTCCGGTCGATGCCGAACGCCTCGCAGAGGATGCCGAGCTCGAAGGGGGCGACGCCGTCGAAGGCGATCACCGCGACGTTGGTGAGGCTCACCCGCCCACTGTCGCACCCCAATGGCAGGAAATCAACGCAGCACGGCTTTTCTGCCACTGGTGGCAGGATTCCGACAAGAGCATGATTTCTGCCATGACCACCGCACTCATCCTCCTGATCCTGATCGCGGCCCTCGGCGTCCTCGTCTCCTGGGTCCGCCACGACGGCATGAGCGCCCCGCGCCGTGCCGCCTGGTTCGACTGAGGTGTCGAGGCTCGCTAACTCGCACCTCGACCACCCTCCGATCCCCACCCCCCAAAAAAAGCCAGAAGCCCCGACCGGATGGTCGGGGCTTCTGTGCTGCTTGCTAGCGGCTGATCAGCAGATCAGTTGCCGCCGGTGAGCTTCTCGCGGAGCGCCTGCAGCGCCTCGTCGGAAGCGAGCGAGCCGCCGCCGCTGGTGTCCTCGGCCGGAGCGGAGGAGTACGAGCTGGCCTCGCCGGCCTCGATCTCGGCCTGCTTGGCCTCGGCCTGCTGCTTGACGTGCGCCTCCCAGCGGGCGTGCGCCTTGGCGTACTGCTCCTCCCACTTCGCACGCTGCTCGTCGTAGCCCTCGAGCCACTCGCCGGTCTCCGGGTCGAAGCCCTCGGGGTAGACGTAGTTGCCCTGCTCGTCGTAGGTCGCCTCCATGCCGTACAGCGTGGGGTCGAACTCCTCGACGTCCACCGCGGCGGTCGTCTCGTTGGCCTGCTTGAGGGACAGCGAGATCCGACGACGCTCGAGGTCGATGTCGATGATCTTGACCATGACGTCGTCGTTGACCTGGACGACCTGCTCCGGGATCTCGACGTGGCGCTCGGCCAGCTCGGAGATGTGGACCAGGCCCTCGATGCCCTCCTCGACCCGCACGAACGAGCCGAAGGGAACGAGCTTGGTGACCTTGCCGGGGACGATCTGGCCGATCTGGTGGGTCCGCGCGAAGTGCTGCCACGGGTCCTCCTGCGTCGCCTTCAGCGACAGGGAGACACGCTCGCGGTCCATGTCCACGTCGAGGACCTCGACGGTGACCTCGTCACCGACGGTGACGACCTCGGACGGGTGGTCGATGTGCTTCCAGGACAGCTCCGAGACGTGGACGAGACCGTCGACGCCGCCGAGGTCCACGAACGCACCGAAGTTGACGATCGAGGACACGACACCCTTGCGGATCTGGCCCTTCTGGAGCTGGGTGAGGAAGCCGTGGCGAACCTCGGACTGGGTCTGCTCGAGCCAGGCGCGGCGCGACAGGACCACGTTGTTGCGGTTCTTGTCGAGCTCGATGATCTTCGCCTCGAGCGTCTGGCCGACGTACGGCTGCAGGTCGCGGACCCGGCGCATCTCGACGAGCGACGCGGGGAGGAAGCCCCGGAGGCCGATGTCGATGATGAGGCCGCCCTTGACGACCTCGATGACGGTGCCCTCGACGACGCCGTCCGCCTCCTTGATCTCCTCGATCGTGCCCCAGGCGCGCTCGTACTGGGCGCGCTTCTTGGACAGGATCAGGCGACCCTCCTTGTCCTCCTTCTGGAGGACGAGAGCCTCGACCTTGTCGCCCACCTGGACGACCTCGGACGGGTCGACGTCGTGCTTGATCGACAGCTCGCGCGAGGGGATGACGCCCTCGGTCTTGTAGCCGATGTCGAGCAGGACCTCGTCACGGTCCACCTTGACGATGGTGCCGTCGACGATGTCGCCGTCGTTGAAGTACTTGATGGTCTGGTCGATGGCGGCCAGGAAGTCCGCCTCCGAGCCGATGTCGTTGACCGCGACCTGGGGCGCGTTGTCGTCGTAGTGGCTCGAGAGCGGGGTCGAGAGGGTGCTGGTCATAGAGAAGGACAGTCCTTGGATGGGCAGATGTAGGTTGGAGCCGGGTCCCGATCGGGGCACGGGTCAGCGTCCTGTGTGGACACAGACATTCCAGAGTACCCGTCCCGGCGTACGCCGGTCCAACTGGCGGCACTACGCTCTCCCCCGTGCAGGAGTGGCCGCAACGCCCGGTGACCGCCCATCGACGCGACGCCGACGAGAAGGAGTCACGCAGCGCCAACGGCGCCGACTGGGACCGCTACGCCGATGAGTACCAGGCGACCCACGGCGAGTTCCTCGGCGACGTCGGCTTCCTGTGGGGCCCCGAGGGCCTGACCGAGGCGGAGGCCGGCATCCTCGGCGACGTCCGCGACCGCGACGTGCTGGAGGTCGGCTCCGGCGCCGGGCAGTGCTCGCGCTGGATCCGCAGCCGGGGCGGGCGGGCCTTCGGCCTCGACCTCTCCCACCGCCAGCTGCAGCACTCGCGGCGGATCGACGAGATGAGCGGCGTCGCGGTCCCCAGCGTCCGGGGTACGGCGACCCACCTCCCCTTCGCCGACGACAGCTTCGACATCGTCTTCTCCTCCTTCGGGGCGCTGCAGTTCGTCGCCGACATCGACCGGGCAGTGGCCGAGACGGCGCGGGTGCTGCGCCCGGGCGGCCGCTACGCCTTCTCGATCACCCACCCGACGCGCTGGATGTTCCCCGACGACCCGACGACCGAGGGCCTCACGGCGTCGCAGTCCTACTGGGACCGCACGCCCTATGTCGAGGTCGACGACGAGACCGGCACGACGTCGTACGTCGAGCACCACCGCACCCTCGGCGACTGGGTCGCGCTGCTGGCCGGCCACGGGTTCCGGCTGACCACCCTGCTCGAGCCCGAGTGGCCGGCCGACCACGAGCGGCTGTGGGGCGGCTGGTCGCGCGAGCGCGGTGTTCTCACACCCGGTACCGCCATCTTCGGATCGGACCTTTGGTCCCGGGTGGACTAGTCCACCCCGGCCAGCCGGCCTGCTTCCGTCCGGGGGGTCTTTGCCGCCGTTCGGCCAAAGCGCGCCGCCGCCGGTGTTCCCGCCCCGCACGGGGCGCCCATATTGGCCGCATGTCGGGAGCACACCTGCGCCGAGCGGCGCTGTCACTGACCACGCTGGCGACAGCGGGGACCTTCGTCCTCGCCGTCCCGGCCACCTCCGCGACGGCAGCGCCGCTGCCGGCCACCTACACCGGGACCGCCCACGGCGACCTCGTGTACGTCGGAGCCGACCTCGGCCTCCTGGGCAGCCTCGCCCAGGTGCCCGTCGGACACAGCCACACCGACGTCGACAGCAGCCGCGGCGGCAACGACGTGACCGCCCAGGCGGCCAACGTGGACGCCGACCTGCTCGGCGGCCTGCCGATCACGGTCGACAGCATCGGCGCGGTCGCCGCGCCGGACGCACCCTCGACGGGCCAGGACCTGCTCGCCGTCCCGCTCGCGCCGATCGCGGCAGCGACCGTCGTCCACGGCCAGGTGGAGGCCCACTACGCCGGCGACGCGGCCTGCCCGGCGCTCGCCGGCGGCGCGCGCCTGCTGGGCAAGGCGGAGGCGAGCACCGCCGGCGTCACGCTCGTGAACCTCGCCGGCATCGGCTCCGTCGCCCAGGTCGGCGCGGTCGACTCGGTCTCCGAGACCGCGCTGGTCCCCGACGCCACCGGCGGCGACGACGTGGTCTCCACGGTGACCACGACGGTCGGCGACATCTCCCTGCTCGGCGGCGTGGTCACCATCCACGTCTCCGACGACGTGGTGACGACCGCGGAGTCCGACGGCACGACGGGCACCGCGAGCCGCAGCAACTACACGGTCGTCGTGAGCGTGGGCGGCTCCGAGGTCGCGTCGATCCCCTCGACCGCCACCTCCCCTGTCGCCATCCCGGTCGACCTCGGCATCCTCGGCACCTCCGTGGACCTCTCGGTCGGCGTCGGCACCTTCACCGACTCCTCCGCGGCCGCCAACGGCGCGGGCTCGCAGGACGCCGTCGTCGGGGTCAGCCTCCAGGTCACCACGGCCCTCGCGACCCTCGCCGACGTCGACCTGGCCGTCGGCGCCGGCGACGTCGCGGCCGCCGCACCGAACGGCGGGGTGGAGTGCACGCCCGTCGTGGCCACCGACACCGACGGTGACGGCCTGAGCGACGCCGACGAGGCGACGTACGGCACGGACATCAACGACACCGACAGCGACGACGACGGGATCTCCGACGGCGCCGAGGTCCACACCTGGACCACCGATCCCGCCGACGCGGACACCGACGACGACGGCCTGACCGACGGCGACGAGCTCGACACCGACGCCGGCGGCCCCGACACCGGCACCGGCACCAGCCCGACCGACGCCGACACCGACGACGGCGGGGTCAACGACGGCACCGAGGTCGACAACGGCACCGACCCGCTCAACGGTCTCGATGACGACGACCGCGACCTCGACGGGCTCAGCGACGCCGACGAGGCGACCGCCGGCACCGACCCGGACGACCCCGACACCGACGACGACGGCCTGACCGACGGCGCCGAGGTCACCACCCACCACACGGACCCGACCGCGGCCGACACCGACCAGGACGGGCTCGCTGACGGGGCCGAGGTCAACACCCACGGCACCGACCCGCTCGACCCCGACACCGACGACGGCGGCGCCACCGACGGCGCCGAGGTCGACAACGGCACCGACCCGGTCGACGACCCCGCCGACGACCTGCCGTCGACCGACGGCGACGGCGACGGGCTCACCGACGCCGAGGAGGCCGTGCACCAGACCGACCCGGCCGACGCGGACTCCGACGACGACGGCCTCTCCGACGGGACCGAGGTCAACACGACCGGCACCGACCCGAACGTGGCCGACACCGACGGCGGCGGCGTGAACGACGGCGCCGAGGTCGACAACGGCACCAACCCGGTCGACGACCCGGCCGACGACGTCGCGGCGACGGGCGACGCGGACGGCGACGGCCTGAGCGACGCCGACGAGGCGACCGCCGGCACCGACCCCGACGACAGCGACTCGGACAACGACGGTCTCTCCGACGGCGCCGAGGTCCACACCCACGGCACCGACCCGCTCGACCCCGACACCGACGACGGCGGCGTGACCGACGGCGCCGAGGTCGCGAACGGGACGAACCCGGTGGCCGCGCCCGCGGACGACGTACCGAGCAACGACCGGGACGGTGACGGCCTCACCAACGACGAGGAGATCACCAACGGGACCGACCCCGACGACGCGGACTCCGACGACGACGGCCTGACCGACGGCGCCGAGGTCAACACCCACCAGACGGACCCGAACGACACGGACACCGACGACGACGGCGTCGAGGACGGCGTCGAGGTGACCGACGGGACGATCCCGACCGACGCGGACTCCGACAACGACGGGCTGAACGACGGCGCGGAGAAGGCCGCCGGCACGGACCCGCTGAAGGCGGACTCCGACGGCGACGGCCTCACCGACACCCGTGAGCTGAACGGCCCGACCGGGTGCAGCACCGGGCACACCAACCCGTTGCGCAAGGACACCGACGGCGACGGCCTCGTCGACGGGCCCGAGGTCAAGGGCATCAACGTCAAGCAGGTCGTCTTCACCAACCGCGGCAAGCCGGTCAACGGCAGGTCGATCGGCGTCGTGCGGACCAACCCGTGCGCCAAGGACACCGACCGCGACGGGCTGAGCGACCGCCAGGAGGTCGTCGGCACGAAGATCAACCAGCGGGTGAAGCGCACCAAGAAGTACGGCGGCTGGTACCTGCTGACCACGCGCAAGTCGAACCCGACCAAGAAGGACACCGACGGCGACGGCCTCGGCGACAAGGTCGAGGTCACGGGCAGCGCGAACTGGCGCTACAGCAAGCACCGCTCGGACCCGACCCGCGCCGACACCGACTGGGGTGGCGCCAACGACGGGCGCGAGATCCGGATCAAGGCCGACCCGACCTGGGCCGCCTGATTCGCGCTGAGCGCCAACTAGGGTGGCCGCGTGGATGCGGAGGAGATCGCACGTTCGGCTGCCCTCGAGCGCAAGCACTGGTGGTACGCCGCCCGTCGCGCCCTCGTCCGTCGCACCGTCCGTGACTGGCCCGCCGGTCGTGCGGTCGACGTCGGGTGCGGGATGGGCGGCAACACCGTCGTCCTGCGCGAGATGGGCTGGCAGGCGATCGGGGTGGAGTACACCTCCACCGGCGCGGACATCGCCGCGTCACGCGGCATCCCGGTCGTGCAGGGCGACGGACGGGCGCTGCCCGTCGCCGACGCGTCCGTCGACCTCGTCATGTCGACCGACGCCTGGGAGCACATCGACGACGACGTGGCCGTCGCTGCGGAGACGGCGCGGGTGCTGCGTCCCGGCGGCCGGGTGCTGGTCGCCGTACCGGCGGGCATGGCGCTGTGGAGCGGGCACGACGTGGCCCTGGGCCACGTCCGACGCTACGAGCGCGACCAGCTCGCCGACCTGGTGCGCGGCGCCGGCCTGGTGATCGACGACCTCTGGTCGTGGAACGTCCTGCTCCGGCCGGTCGTGCGGGCCCGGCGACGCAACAAGGACGCGCCCGAGAGCGAGATGGAGGCGGTCAACCCCGTCCTCAACGCCGGCCTGCGCGCCGGGGTCGGGATGGAGCGGGTCCTCCCCCTCAAGCGGCTGCCGGGCGTCAGCCTGGTCGTGGTGGCCCACAAGCCGTGACCGGGTGGGTGGCCGATCCGGGCATCGGCTGGCGGATCCTGCTGACGGCGCGGCTGGCCGAGCCGCCCGACCGCGCCGACGTCGGCGACCGGCTCGCGGCGATCACCGCGGCGCAGGAGTGGCCCGCTCCCCCGCCGCTGCGCGTCCGCGAGGACCTCGGGGCGCTCCAGCGCGAACTCGTCGACGCCGACCCGGCGCCACTGCTCGTGGGCGTGTCCGGTCGCCACCTCGTGCTGTCCGCCCACCACAGCGCCGTCGACGGCCTCGGCCTGCTCACCCTGCTCGAGCGGCTCGGCGCCGGGCCGGTGCGCTCCGGCGCCCGCGGCGTCGGAGCCCGTACGACGACCGGTGGCGCCGCGCGCACCACGACCCGGCGGCTGCGGGAGGCCCTGCTGCACCCGCCGGCCCGGGTGACCCCACCCCCGGGGCGCGTGACCGGCACCGGCGACGTCCTCGTCGAGCGCACCCTGCCCGGGACGCACCGAACAGCGGCCCTCGTCGACGCGGCGACCCGCGCGGTCGTCGCGCACGAGCGTGCCTGGGGCCGGTCGGCGACCCACGTGGCGATCGCCGTCGGCGCCGTGCGCGACCAGCCCACCGGCGCCGGGGCGCCCGTGGCCGACCGCAGCGTCCTGCTCCGGCTCACCGACGTCGAGCAGCTCGACGCCGAGGGCATCGCGGCGGCGCTCGCCAGCGCGCCGGTGCAGACCCCGCCCGCCGGCGGGGGCAACCCGCTGCTGGCCCGCGCCGCGGCCGCCGGCCTCAGGGCGCTCGCCCCGCGGCTCGGCTCCACGCTGCTGGTCTCGCACCTGGGCGAGGTCACCGCCCCCGGCGTACGGGCCCTGTCCTTCCACCCGGTGACCGCAGGCGGCACCGGGCTGTCCCTCGGGGCCGTCGGGCACGACGGCACGACGACCCTCACCCTGCGCGGGCGGGCGTCGTCGTGGAACGACAACGGCCTCGAGCAGCTGCTCGAGGCCGTCGTCTCCCTCCTGTGAAAAGAGGAGTCCCTGGGGGCGCTGTCAGGCGTTGACCAGCGTCTTCTTCTCGTCGGCGCCCGCGTGGCGGCGGGCCCGGGCCTTGCCACCCGCGACCAGGCCACCGGCCAGCAGGGCGAGGCCGACCAGCACGAGGAGCAGCGGGAACAGGAAGTGCAGGCCGCCCAGCAGCATCGCGTTGGTCTTGGCGCCGGTCTCGTCCTTGGTGCCGTTGACCAGGTCGTCGACCTGCTGGTCGGTGTACTGCACGGTGGCGTTGAAGACCGGCACGCTCTGGCCCTCGAAGCGCAGCTCCTGCAGGCGCTCCTCGACACGGTCGACCGGCGAGCCGGTCTGCGGCTCGACGAAGAACGTGCGGGTCATGCCGTACCACATCTCCGCCTGGACGCCCGGCTCCGAGGAGCCGAACATCGAGCCCGGGACCTCGCGGGTCTCGACCATGGTGGGCTCGATGGTCTGGACGAACTTGTAGACCTCGAGGCCGTCGATCTTCTCGGTGCCCTCGAACTTCGCGGGCACCGACTTGCCGACGGTGCCGTCCCAGACGCCGTAGTCCTTCTTCTCCGTGCCGAACGGGAACTTGTAGACCTGGCCCTCGCGAGCGGTCGGCTCCTCGGTGGTCTGGTCGTCGTCCTTGACCTCGGTCCACGACTCGCAGCCGTCGCAGTCCGACGCCGCGCCGCTGACCGCGTCGAAGGGCGCCCGCTCCCGCGTCTGCTGGAAGACCGAGCCGTCCTCACGCTTCACCGTCGTCGAGTTGACCCAGCTGACGACACCGTCCGGAGCCTTGGGCTCCTCGTAGGCGACGGTGTACGAGCTGATGTCCAGGTCGTGCGTCTCGGCCTGGTAGGTCTCGAAGTTGAGGACCTGAGCCCCCTTCGCCTCGAGCAGGGTGGTGCCCTCGTAGTCCGGCGGGACGGTGGCCAGGGTCGGGTACGCGTAGAACCGGACCAGACCGGCCGCGACGATCATGAACACGCCGAGCCCGATGGCAACGGCCGCAATCTTGCTGCGCATGGACAGCACCTCTCAGACGGCCACGCGAGCGTCGCGTGGGTGGTGGAGACCGGACGACGTGGCGCCGCCGGTGAGCATCTCGGTGATCATTTCGGTGGTGAGGTCGCGAGCGTCCGCACGCATCCGCGACCAGTCGAAGCGGGCCGCCCACGCCAGGCAGGCAGCCGCTCGGCGGACCCGCGTGGACGGGTCCGGGGTGGTGACGAGCGCGTCACCGAGGGCGGCCGCGAGGCGGTCGACGACGACCCGGTGGTCGGCGTCGTCGGGGACCAGCCAGCCGGACTCGCCCGGCAGGATGGAGTCGCGCAGCCCGGGGACGTCGCGGGCGACGGTCGGCACGCCACGGGCGGCCGCGTCGATGACGGCCTGCCCCCAGCCCTCCGCGTCGGAGGCGCACACGTGCACCGACGCACGCGCCAGGACGGCGTGCTTGCCGGCCTCGCTGAGGTAGCCGTGGAAGGTGACCCGGTCGGCGATGCCGAGGTCGGCGGCGCGCGCCTCCAGCCGGTCCCGGTCCGGGCCCTGGCCGACAACATCGACGTGCAGCTCCCGCCCGGCGAGCTCGGCGCTGTGCTGGGCCCGGGCGACCGCCTCGAGGGCGAGGTCGACGCGCTTGTGGGTCACCAGCCGGCCCAGCACGGCGATCCGGTCGGCGTCCTTCGCGACGGCCCGCCCGGCGTCGTACGACGGGAGGTCGGCGCCGTTGGCCAGGATCCGGATGTCGCCGGTCCAGCCCAGCTGCTCGCGCATCTCGGCCGCGGTCGACGCGGAGACCGCGGCGACCGTCCGGCGGCGGTAGACGCGCCGCATCAGCACCCGCTCCAGCCAGCGCGCGAGCGCGGCGGCCGGGGCCGGCAGGTGGGCGGTGAACTGCGCCTGGTGCACGTGGTGCACGACGAGCAGCACGGGCGTCGAGCGGCGCAGCACGAGCGGCGAGAACGACGGCAGCCCGCAGGACGGGTCGATCACCGCGTCCACCTCGTCGCGGTGGCGCAGCAGCCAGCCGAGCGCGAACGGGATGAAGCCGCTGCGGCTCCCCCCGCGCACGACGGCGATGCCCTCGCGCTCCTCGGCAGCGGACTGCCCGGCGTCGCGCGCGGTCAGGAAGCGTACGTCGGCGCCCGCCTCGCGCAGAGCCCGCGCGAACTGCCACGCGTAGATCTCCGCACCACCGGCCTGCCGGTGGTCGAGGTCGCGCCAGTTGACGACGACGATGCGCCGGCCGGCCAGCGTGCCCGCCGTCACCGGTGGCTCCGCGGGGTGATCGAGGCCAGCACGGGGACCGCGACGACGGCCGGCAGGGCAGCGACAGCGGGGAGCGGCATGGGGGACCGCGTGGTGCTGACCGCCACCCTGCCGGGGCCCGACGTCTGCAGGCCGCGCGTCGACCACGCGATCCGCGCCAGCTCGGCGAAGGCACCCGCGCCGTGGCGCACGGGGACGAAGGTGGAGCCGGGCACGTCGACCCAGCTGACCGGGATCTCCTCGATCCGCGCGCCCGCCGCCCGCAGGCGGACGAGGAGCTCGACGTCGAAGGAGAAGCCGGCCGTGTCGAGGTCGCGCACGGCCTCGCGGACGAGGTCGCCGCGGAAGACCTTGAAGCCGCACTGCGTGTCGGCGATCCCGGGCACGAGCCGGCCGGCGAGCCGGCGGTAGACCGCGGCACCCCGCGACCTGGTGCGGCAGTGCCGCTCCTCGGTCTCGCTCCCGGCGAGCGCGCGCGAGCCGATGACGACCTCGGCGCCCAGCAGCACCCGGCGCCACGCGACCTCCAGGGCGTCCAGCCCGGTCGCGCCGTCGGCGTCCATGAAGCACACCAGGTCGGCGTCGGTGGCCAGCAGGCCGGCCCGCACCGCGGCGCCCTTGCCGCGACGGGTGCAGCGCACCACGCGCACGGGCAGCGCGGCCGTGCTCGCCGCGCGGGCCACCTCGGCGGTGGCGTCGCTGCTGGCGTTGTCGACCACGATCACCTCGACGTGGCCGAGCACGCCGCGGTGCGCGGCGGCGTACCGGCGCAGCTCACGCAAGGTGCGCGGCAGGCGGCGCTCCTCGTTGAACGCCGGAATGACGATCTGCAGCATCGGACCCTCCCAAGCCGTCTGCTCAGACGTCCCCCCTCCCAGAAGGACGTATGACGAAGCCGCCCGCCGTCACGAGGGACGACGGCCGACCAGACGGGCTACTGGTCCGAGTAGCTGTACAGCTTGTCGTTGCTGACGGGCTTGTGGTCGTTGTTCGCGGCGTTGACGCCAGCGACCAGGACAACCGTCGAGGCGAGCGCGCCGACGATGGTCGAAATGATGATGTTCATGCGCAGGTCCCCTCCCAAAGACCAGCACAGAGCGCCACTTCCCCCCATGTCCATCATGTGGTGTGACGCCCGTTACTCCCTGGTCGGAGTATCCATGTCACGGCAACCAAAAGCAAAAGAAACGCCAAACCGTGACCGAAAGCCACGAGGATCTCCTGCCATCGGGCCATCCCGGGCCGCACGTCCGTCTCCCCCGTCGCCACCGGCCCGTCGGCGGCGAGGTCGAGCAGGATGAGCCCGCCGGCGTCGTAGCGCACCGGGGCGTCGGGCGTGTCGACCGCGCCCATGCCCTCCTCGACCAGCACCCAGCGCACGCCCTGCTCGCGCAGCGCGGCAGCCGGGTCCGCCTGGTCGAGGGCCCGCGAGACGGCGACCACCCGCGGGTCCTCGGGCGGCACGACGATGTCGGTGAGCCGCACGCTGTCGTCGACCAGCACCGTGCCGGGCAGGAACCGGGGCGCCGGGTCGAGGACGGCGCGGCGGTGGTTCCAGTCGAAGCCGCGGTAGGACCCCGCCCACGGCAGCACGACGGTCACGTCGTCCGGGCCGACGATGTCGGCGACGTCCGCCCACGCCCGCGGGTACGACGACCGCTGGATCTCGCCCCCACCGCCCCAGGCCAGGCTCGGCAGCAGCAGGACGGGCGCCACCACGAGGAGTGCCACACCGCTCCAGAGCGCACCCCGACCGGGCCGTACCCGTGCGCGGACCAGCGTGACCGCATGGGCCACGCCAACCGCCAGCACCAGGCCCAGCGGGGCGAGGAAGCGGTGGGAGTCGCGCAGCAGCGCGACGCCGGGCACGGCCGAGCCGAGGCCCTCGAGCAGGTCCGCACCGGGGCTGACGGTCGGCAGCAGCGCCAGCACCAGCGCGGCTCCCCCCAGGCCCAGCCAGCGCACCCGGTCGGGCGCGCCCCGCCACAGGCCGCCGAGGGCGGCGATCGACAGCAGGCAGGACAGCAGCACCAGCACGGCGCTGGCCCGCTCCCCCGCGAGGATCGACGTCTTCCAGATCCCGCCGAGCGACAGCACGCTGGCGAGCGTGCCCGCGCCCGACTCGGCGCGAGCCGCGAAGCCGGCGAACACCCCGTCGGTGGACACCCGGACCGCATCGGCCGTGAGCGCGGGCACCAGCCAGGGCAGGTTCGCGACCACGGCCACCAGGGCGACGCGCCACCAGCCCCGGCGGTCACGGGTGAGGCCGAGCACCGCGAGCACGCCTACCGCCATCACCCCGCTCGAGGGGCTGCACACGGCCGACAGGACCAGCACGACGGCGGCCGGCGCCAGGTTGCCGGGGTCACGTGGGTTGCGGCGCAGGCGCAGGGCGGCGAGCGCGACCCAGGGCAGCAGCAGGTAGCCGAGCAGGATCGCCCACTGGCCGATCAGCAGTCGCTCGTGCACCCACGGGTTCCAGCAGAACAGCGTGATGGCCGCGGCCCGGGCGAACCACGCCTGCTCGCGCACCAGGCGCGCCATGCCCAGCCCGCCGGCGAGGAAGCCCCCGAGGAGCAGCGCCTTCTGCACCAGCGCCCCAGGGATGACATACGACGCCAGCGAGACGAGCGCATCCATGGGCACCGCCCGCGGGAGCGCCCCGTCGAGGCCCAGCCAGGCGGGCTTCCAGGGCTGGTCGGGCACGAAGACCATGTCGCCGACGAGCCAGAAGCCGCTGCCGAGCAGGAGCGGGCCGAGCACGACGAGCGCGACGGCACCGGTCACCGCGAGGTCGGGCAGCTGCTTCCTCATGGTTCGCCCCTCATGGTTGCTCCGGCAGGCCGACCGCGACGTCGGTGACGCACACCGGCACCGTCCCGTCGCTCCACATCGCCACCGACGGGACCGGGCCGGGCAGGTCGGGCAGCACCAGCCAGGCCTCGTTGGGCCCCCGGCGGGCGAGGAACCGCTCCGACCAGTCGCCCGCCGCGACGGTGACGGTCGACTCGGCGTCGCTGTAGTACTGCACCCGCATGACGAGCCGGCCCTCGACCGGCAGCGCGAAGCGAACGGAGGTGGCCGCCGAGGTGAACTCGTGACCGCAGTCCCCGTCACGCCCGGGCACGGCGTCGACCGTGCCGTCGAAGGTGACCGGCCGCAGGTGGCCGTCGGGACCGACGACGCGCAGCCGCGGGCTCGGCTCGTCGAACGCCGGGTGCTCAGGCAGCGGGCCGAAGATGTGGGAGTAGCGCGAGTCGTCGCCGACGAGCGGCAGGACGAGCTCCGCAGGCGCGAGCTCGTCGAAGACCACCTGGGTGGGATCGGCCGCGAGGTCGGCCCGGAAGGCCTCGACGAACGCACGGTCGGCCTTGTTCTGGAAGTGCGGCACCAGCAGTGCGGTGCCGAACCCCGCCGCGAGCGCGTACGCCGCCACCACGCACCCGGCCCCGACGACGCGGGCCCGGACGGTCGCCAGCCGGACCAAGCCGAGGCCCGGCGGGCCGCCGCGCAACGCCAGCGCCGCGCAGACCACCGCCGCGTGCGGGATGTCGGAGGAGTAGCGCGGGTCGAGGCCGATGACCGCGCCGAACGCAGCGCGGCCGCTCAGCAGCAGCGCGGTGTCGGCGGCGACGTAGCCGAGGAGCACGGCGAGCGCCCACCGCCGGGCAGGACCGCCGCCGCGCAGGAGCAGCGCGAGCACGACGGCGGCGAGCAGCAGGCTCACGACCGTCACCCACGTCGCCGGCCGGACGGCGCCGCCGTCGATCTCTCCGGTCCACGGACCGCCGGCGAGGCCGGGGACGGCGCTGCGACCCAGGAATGACCACGTGACGCCGAGCAGCTGCCTCGGCGTACCGCCGCCGCCCTCGACCTGGGTCAGTCGGGAGTGCGCCACGAGGAAGCCGCCGACGAGCGCGACCATGCCGCCCCAGAGCCAGGCGTGGTCGCGCAGCGCCGCCCTCACCCGGCGCCAGCCGGTCGCCCGGTCGGCCAGGGCGACCGCGACGCCGAAGACCAGCGGCGGGATCAGGACGGAGCGCTCGTGCCAGAGCAGGCCGACCGCGGTCACCAGCAGGATCGCCAGCACGTGGCGGACCGGCGCGCCCTCCTGCTTCCACCGCACGAGCAGCCACACGGCCGCCAGTGAGCAGGTGACGTGCGGCCACAGGAACATCGACGCGCTCCACCACAGCGTGGAGACGAGTGTCAGCGGGGTCCACGCGAAGACCGCGAGCAGCACCACCCGCGACCACCGGTCCGGCAGCAGCCGGCTCAGGATCAGCCACGCGAGCACCACGGCGAGCAGGTTGACGAGCAGGATGCCGACGGCCAGCACCGGCCACTGGTACGGCGCCCCGTGGGCCACCACCCACAGCGTGAGCTGCTGCAGCGGGTTGACGTGGCCGGCGAAGTCGCGGACGAGGTAGTCCCACGTCAGGTCGGACTCGGCGGCCCGGCCGGTCATGTAGAAGTCGTCCTGGTTGAAGTAGGAGCCGGCCAGCAGCCAGCCGCGCACGAGCGCCGTCACGGCGACGATGCCGAGCGCGGCGAGTCCCTGCGCGCCGCGCCAGGCGGCGAACCTCTTGCTGGTCACGAGCCCACCTCCGCCCGGTGGCGGGGGCGCCGTGGCGCGCCGAGGACCAGGCCGGCGACGAGGCCGACGGCCGCGGCGGCGGACAGGTCGGCGAGGTCGGCCACGACCCGGGCGCTGGTCCACGCGTCGAGGACGCCCGACGCCAGCACCAGCACGCCCGCCGCGACGCCGAGCGCCACCGGACGGCGGACCAGACCACCAACCAGCAGGCTCCCCGCAAGCAGTCCCAGGGCGGCCACCGGGCCGAGCAGCAGGACCGCGGCGCCGAGGGTCGCCAGCCACGCCGGCAGGCGCCAGGGCTCCGCGTCCGGCCACGGCGCAGGCTCCGGTGCCGGTGAGGAGCGCCGGCGCCACAGCACGAGGACCAGCGCGACCACCCCGGCGACCAGGACGCCGCCGCTGACCGCCAGCCCGGCAGGCAGGGCGACGTCGTACACGCGCTCGGGGGTGTAGCGCAGCTCGACGTCGACCGCGCCGTCGGCCGGCAGGAGCCAGCCCTGCTGCCAGCCGTCGACCCGGATCGCCTTCAGGCGCCGGCCGTCGACCTCGGCGACCCAGCCCTCGTTGAAGTTCTCCGGCAGGTGGAGGACGGCGTCGGGGCCGGCCGCGACCTGCGCCGAGCGGTGGGTGCTCCCCCACCGCGTCACCTCGACGCGGCGGCCCGCGTCGTCCGCCGCGGCAGCGGTGTCGTCCGGCACGACAACCAGGTCGAGCACCTCCATCTCCGCATTGGGTACGACGGCCAGCCGGTGCGCTCCCGCCGCGAGGTCGACGTCGCCGCAGGCCTCGAGGGTCATCGGGCTGCCGTTGGCGATGTCGGCCATCGTGCCCGTCACCCTGGTCCTGACCACGCGACCGTCCAGCTCGATCTCGGGGCCGAACCCGCAGATCGCGCCGGTCGGGGTGTCGGCGAAGAAGGGGCGGACGACATTGGCGCCGACGAGGGACACGTCGGGAACGACGACGTGGCCGAAGCCCGGCTCCTTCTCGAAGCGGATGGTCAGCCGGCGGGTCCGGATCCGCTCCTCCAGCTCCTGCTCCGCGCCGGTGCCGAGCTCGATCCGCTGCGGCTCGCCGTCGTCGCCGGTCACGACCGCCGTTCGCGGCTCCCCGGGCAGGCCCGCCCGGGCGACCGTGAGCGCGCGGATCGTGCGCGGGCGCCGCCACTCGAAGATGAGGGTCGGGTAGAGGTCGGAGTCGTCGGAGACCCACGCCGTCGAGGGCTCGCCGTCGTGCGCGAACCGGCTCGAGACCTTGGGGTCCTGGCCGAAGGCCGACGTCGCGCCCACCGTCAGGTCGGGGTCGAGCGGCTCCAGCAGCCGCGCCGCCTCCGGCGTGCTGCGGGCGACGACGTGGCCGCTGATCCGCACGGCTGCGCCGCCGTCGGTCGTGAAGCTGCGGTCCATCCCGCCGCGCTCCTCCGCGCCGCGGATCCGCGCCACGTCGCAGTCGGGGCGCCCGAGCGTGATCGTGCAGGCACGGCGGCCCGGGACGGCCGAGAACACCAGTCCCGCACCGTCGGGAACGGTGCCGGGGAGGACGAAGGTGCGCGTCGGGGTGCGGTCGTCGAGGCGCACCTCGCGCAGGCCGACCCGGGCCGCCCGCGCGTCGGTCGCCGCCTCCACGACGCGGACCTCCACCCGGTCGACCGGGCTGCCGTCGAGGCGGACGCGGACAGGGACCCCGTCCGCACCGACCCGCGCGCGGACCCGCTGCTCCCCCGCGACGACCTCGATCTCCCGGATGGGTACGACGAACCGGTCGTCGGCCACCGGGGTGACCGTGACCTCGTGGACCGCCTGCTCACCGTCGAGGTCGAGGCGCAGCCACTGGCGGTCGGCACGTCCGATCCCCGAGCTGACCCACCGGGTGTCGATGTCGCCGTCGACGGCCGCCTGCGGGCCCGACTCGACCATCACCGGGCCGTAGTTGTCGGCGTAGCCCTGCGCGCTCGACGCCGAGACGCCGGCCAGCCCGTCGTCGTACCCGGCGACGACGGGGGCCTGTGACGGACCGGCGGGGAAGTCGTGGACCGCGCGCTCGACGCGGTAGTCGTCGCGCGGCCCCATCAGCACCGACAGCGGCTCGTCGTTGTTGCCGAAGGCGCGCTCGCGGCGCTGGTCGCCGTCGGTCACCACGTCCGCGGCCGCGTCCCAGCCCGGCTCACCCTCGAGCACCGTCGCCCGGCCCGGGGCGAGCACGCCGGTCCCCTGCAGCGCGAGCACGCTCTCCGGCGTCCCGCGGACGGTGACCACGTCGTCGGCATCGGTCGCCTGGAGGAGGTCCTGGCGGTGCGGCACCCCGAACACCTCGACCGCCGCCGCGCCGTCGCTCGTCGTACCGAACCCCGCGAGGCGCTCCAGGCCCGCCCGCGCGAGCGACACGGCGGCGCCGCCGGGATGCGGCGAGCGGGTCTGGGCGCGGAGCAGGTCGCGGCGCAGCACCACATGGGTGATGCCCACCCGGGCCAGCTCGTCGGCGAGCGCCTCGGTGGCCCGACCCGTCGCGATGGTCTGGTCGAGCGCGGAGAGGTAGCGGATGGTCTCACCCGGAACGAGCGGCACCTGGGTGCGCGAGACCACGTCGGTCCCGCCGAGGATGGCGAGCGGCTCGTCGATGGTCCAGCCCCAGTCCTGCTGGGCGAAGCTGGAGCCGGGTACGACGAGCACCCGGCCCGCGTCCTGCTCGGCGAGGAAGCTCCGGGCCTGCTGCCAGGGCGCGTCGATCGCTTCCCACCCGGGTGTGCGGGTCTGGTTCAGCAGCAGCGGCTGGCCGAGCACGGCCACCAGCAGGAGCGGCACCACCAGCAGGGCGCGGTGCGCGCCGGCGAGACGGGGCCGGCGCGCGACCAGCAGCGCCACACCGCGCTGCGCTGCCGTCGCGAACCCGATCGCCACCGGCAGCCGCACCACCGGGTCGATCTTGTGCACGTTGCGGAAGATCTGGAGCGGGCCGTCGAGCAGCGTGCGGACCGGGTCGGCCAGCGGCGAGCCCGCGACACCGCCGTGCGCGACGGTCAGGCAGCCCAGGCCCAGCAGCGCGGCGAGCAGGAGCGGGCGGCGCAGGTCGCTCTCGACGAGTACGAGGCCGGCCAGCCCGATCGCGGCGACGGCAGCCGCCACGACCACCAGTAGCGGCTCGTTGGCGAGGTGGAAGGCGGCCGGCCACCACGGCTGGTCGCCCGAGAGCAGGTAGCCGAGCCACGAGGAGTCACCGCGCGCCGACTCCGACCAGCCCACCAGCGCGGTCGTGTCGCCCGCGCTCTCGACGTACTCGTAGAACGGCGGGGCGTAGCGCGCCAGCAGGAGCAGCGGGACCGCCCACCACAGGCAGGCGGCGCCGACGACCGCCGCCCAACCCGCGGCGAAGCGCCACCCGGCGAGTCCCCGGTGCACGCCCCAGACGACCAGGATCGCGGCGAGCGGCAGCGAGCCCGCGGTCTCGACCGCGTTGACGCCGCCCATGCACACGACGGCGGCACCGCTCAGCAGCGCGGCCGCGGGAGCGCCGAGCCGGCCGCGGAGGTGGAGGACGACGGCGAGCACCAGCCACGGCATCACGGCCCCCGGCAGCGACTCGGCCGTCTGGACACCGACGGTGCCGAGCAGGCGCGGCGAGAACGCGAAGACCGTGCCCGCGAGCAGGGCCGCGAGCTCGCCCAGGCCGACGGCCCGAGCCACCCGGCGCGCGCCCTCGCAGGCGAGGACGAGGATCAGCGCCGACCACAGGCGCTGGCCCACCCAGTCCGGCACGTGCAGCAGGTCCATCAGCACGAACCACGTGCCCTGCGGGAAGAGGTAGCCGTAGGCCTGGTTCTGGAACTCGCCGAAGTTCGACTCCGGGTGCCACAGCGTGAACGCGCCCGCGAGGAAGTCGCCGGGGCGCTGGGTCAGCTCGGCCCGGGTGTCGTAGGTGGTCGCGCCGGGCTGCTGGAGCAGCATGAGCACGGCCACGACGGCATACAGCGTCAGGGCGATGCCCCGTGCCGTGCCGCGCTGCGCGTCCGTCTCGCTCATCCCACCACTCCCGTCGCCACCTCCCCGTGGCGTGCGTCACTGTATTGGGGCGTGGGTCGAATCTCCGGATTACCGCCCCTCCGCCTACCCTGCAGGCGTGACGACTTCCGTCGAGGCCACGCAGTCGCGCGTCATGCGGCTGTTGCGCAGCACGGCCGGGATCGCCCTCGCGATGGCGGTCATGAACATCGGCACCTACGCCTTCCAGATGGTCGCCGCCCGCATGCTCGGGCCGAGCCAGTACGGCGCCGTGGCCAGCATGATGGCGCTGCTCATGGTGCTGTCGGTCGTCCAGCTCGGGTTGCAGGCCACCGCCGCACGCCGGATCTCGGCCGAGCCCGACGACGTCGCCGCGATCGAGCGCACCGTGCTGCTCACCACCTGGCGCGCCGCGCTCATCCTCGGCCTGCTGGCGCTCGCCGCCGCGCCGGCGGTGTGGCAGCTGCTGCGCCTCGACGGACTGGCTCCGGCGATCCTGCTCGGGCTCTGCGTCGTCCCCGTCACCGTGATGGGCGGCCAGGCGGGGGTGCTGCAGGGCGAGCGCCGCTGGCTGCCGCTCAGCCTCGTCTACCTGACCGTCGGCGTCCCGCGGGTCCTGCTCGGCGGCGGCTTCCTGCTCGTGTCGGCGACCGAGACCAGCGCCATGCTCGGCGTGCTGATCGCCTCCTGGCTGCCGGTCGCCGTCGGCACCTGGGCGCTGCGCCACCGGCCCGGCGACGACATCGAGCACCACGACGTCGCGGTGCGCCGCGACGTGCTCAAGGAGACGCTCGGCAGCGCGGTCGCCCTGCTCGCCTTCCTCGCCCTCTCCAACCTCGACGTCGTCGTCGCCCGCAGCGTGCTCGACGAGCACGACGCCGGCCTGTACGCCGGAGGGCTGATCGTCACCAAGGCGGTGCTCTTCCTGCCCCAGTTCGCCGTGGTGATCCTGTTCCCCTCGATGTCGACCGACGGGGAGAGCCGTGAGGCGGTGCTCAAGGGCCTGAGCCTGCTGGCCGGCCTCGGCGCGGCGTGCACCGCCGCGACGTACGTCCTCTCGGGGCTCGCGCTCGTCTTCATCGGCGGCGACGACTACTCGGGCGTGCAGGACCAGCTGTGGCTCTTCGCCGTCCTCGGCGGCCTGCTGTCCGTCCTCCAGCTGCTCGTGTACGCCGGCCTCGCGAAGCGCGGCCGCGCCACGAAGTACCTGATCGCGGCGGGTGTCGTGGTGCTGGTCGTCGCCGGCGCGATGGCCGACTCCGTGCTGGGCCTCGCGCTGACCGTGGCCGCGGTCGACGCCTTCGTGGTGGTCCTGCTGATCGTGCTGCAGGCCTTCCGGCACCGCCGGCTGGCCCCCGCGACGCCCTAGTGCGCGGCTTCGTGCCAGCTGCGGCCGGTGCCCACCGAGACGTCGAGCGGGACCGTCAGGTCGGCCGCGCCGGCCATCTGGGCACGCACGAGCGCCTCGAGCGCCTCGGCCTCGCCCTCGGCGACCTCGAACACGAGCTCGTCGTGGACCTGCAGCAGCATCCGTGAGCGCAGCCCGGCCTCGTCGAGGGCGGCCTTGGTGCGCAACATGGCGACCTTGATCAGGTCGGCCGCCGAGCCCTGGATCGGGGCGTTGAGGGCCATCCGCTCGGCCGCCTCGCGGCGCATCCGGTTGTCGCTGGTGAGGTCGGGCAGGTAGCGGCGCCGACCCATGATGGTCTCGGTGAACCCGGTGCGACGGGCCTCGTCGACGATGCCCGTGAGGTAGTCGCGGATGCCGCCGAAGGTCTCGAAGTAGTCGTCCATCAACGCGCTGGCCTCGCGCGGCTCGATGCCGAGCTGCTGGGAGAGGCCGAAGGCGGACAGGCCGTAGGCGAGGCCGTAGTTCATCGCCTTGATCTTGGCCCGCATCTCGGGCGTGACGTCCTCGGGCGCCACCTCGAAGACCCGCGACGCGGTCTCGGCGTGGAAGTCGCGCCCCGATCGGAAGGCCTCGATCAGCTGCTCGTCCTCCGAGAGGTGCGCCATGATGCGCATCTCGATCTGGCTGTAGTCGGCCGTCATCAGCGACGCGTACCCGCTGCCCACGACGAAGCTCTCCCGGATCCGGCGACCCTCCTCGGTGCGGACCGGGATGTTCTGCAGGTTGGGGTCGGTGCTCGACAGGCGGCCGGTGGCCGCGATCGTCTGGTGGAAGGTCGTGTGGATCCGGCCGTCGGGCTGGACGGTCTTGAGCAGGCCCTCGATGGTCTGCCGCAGCCGGATGACCTCGCGGTGGCGCAGCAGGTGGAGCAGGAACGGGTGCTCGGTCTGCTTGAACAGGCCCTGCAGCGCGTCGGCGTCGGTCGTGTAGCCGGTCTTGGTGCGCTTGGTCTTCGGCATGCCGAGCTCCTCGAAGAGCACGACCTGGAGCTGCTTGGGCGAGCCGAGGTTGATCTCCTTGCCGATGACGGCGTACGCCTCCTCGGCCTCCTTGCGCACCTCCTCGCCGAAGTGCGCCTCGAGGCCCTCGAGGTGCTCGATGTCGACGGCGATGCCGGTCTGCTCCATACCGGCGAGCACGCCGACCAGAGGCATCTCCACCTCGGTCAGCAGCCGCCGGCCGCCGGCCTTCTCCACCTGGTCGGCCAGCTCGGCCGACAGGTCGAGGGCCGCACGGGCCTGCACCATCGCGCTGCGGGCGACGCCGTCGTCGGCCTCGTCCTCCGCGAAGAGCATGCCCTGGTCCTCGTCGCCGGCCTGGGCGAGCTCGCGGTGGAGGTAGCGCAGGCTGAGGTCGGCCAGGTCGTAGGAGCGCTGGTCGGGCGCGACGAGGTAGGCGGACAGGGCCGAGTCCTCGACCACGCCCTCCAGCGGCCAGCCCTGGGCGGCCAGCGCCAGCAGCTGCCCCTTCACGTTGTGCAGCACCTTCGGGCGCTCCGCGTCGCCGAGCCAGGCAGCCAGCGCCTGGTCGTCGGCGAGGCTCATGGTCTCGACGTCGACGTACGCCGCCCGTCCGTCACGCAGGGCCAGCGCGAGGCCGGTCACCCGGCCGGTGCCGCTCCCCCACGAGCCGCGCACGCTGACGCCGACCGTCTCCTTGCCAGCGGCGTCGAGCCAGCCGGCGACCGCGTCGGGCGCCAGGGTCGTGCCCTCGAGCTCGACACCCGCCTCGACGGCGACGTCCTCGGCGGGCGCGACCACGTCGAGGATCCGGGTCCGCAGCTCGCCCCGGATCTCCAGCTCGTCGAGCAGCTCGAGCGCGGCCGTGCGGTCCCAGTCGGTGCGCGCGAAGTCGTCGATCGCCACCCCGAGGGGCAGGTCGCGCACCAGGGCGTTGAGGCGGCGGTTGCGGATCACGTCGCCGAGGTGCTCGCGGAACGCGTCGCCCTTCTTGCCGGTGATCTTGTCGGCCTGCGCGATGACGTTGTCGAGCCCGTCGTAGGTGTTGATCCACTTCGCGGCGAAGCCGGCACCGACCCCGGGGACGCCGGGCAGGTTGTCGCTCTGCTCCCCCACGATGGCGGCCAGCTCGGGGTAGCGGTGCGGCGGGACGCCGTACTTCTCCTCGACGGCGGCCGGCGTCATCCGGGCCAGGTCGGAGACGCCGCGCATCGGGTAGAGCACGGTCGAGCGCTCGGTCACCAGCTGGAGCGAGTCGCGGTCACCGGTGAGGATCAGCACCTCCAGGCCACTGGTCTCGTCGGCCAGCGCCTGGGTCACGAGGGTCGCGATGATGTCGTCGGCCTCGTAGCCCTCGAGCTTGAGGAACGGGATGGAGAAGCTGGTCAGCATCCGCTCGATCAGCGGCAGCTGACTGCTGAACTCGCTCGGCGTCTTGTTGCGCTTGGCCTTGTACTCGGCGTACTCCTCCGTGCGGAAGGTCTGCCGGGAGACGTCGAACGCGACCGCGACGTGGGTCGGCTGCTCGTCGCGCAGCACGTTGACCAGCATCGAGGTGAACCCGTAGACGGCGTTGGTGTTCTGTCCCGTGGCGGTCGAGAAGTTCTCGACCGGCAGGGCGAAGAAGGCGCGGTAGGCCAGCGAGTGGCCGTCGAGCAGGAGGAGTCGCGGGCGCTGGGAACCGGGCACAGTCTCGGGCACCCGGCGACTCTACCGATGCCCGCCGACTATCGTTCCAGCCCATGACGAGCAACGCCGAGATCGCCGACTTCCTCCGCGCCAACATGGGCGCCCTCAACGAGCGGATGGGCGTCGAGCTCGTCGAGATCACTCCCGAGCGGGTCGTCGCGACGATGCCGGTCGAGGGCAACACGCAGCCCTACGGCCTCCTCCACGGCGGCGCGTCGGTCGTGCTGGCCGAGACGCTGGGGTCGGTCGCCGCGGCGCTCAACGCGCCGGAGGGCCGGTTCGCCGTCGGCACGGACATCAACGCCACCCACCACCGCTCCGCGACCAAGGGGCTGGTGACCGGCGTGGCCACGCCGCTGCACCTGGGCCGGACGATGGCGAGCTTCGAGATCGCGATCACCGACGAGGACGGCCGGCGGGTGTGCACCTCCCGGATCACCTGCGCGCTCATCGAGCGCGACCCGACCCCGAAGGGCTGAGCCCGGGGGCCGGCCTAGACCTCGGGGAGCGTCGCGAGGCGCTCCGCGCGGGCGCGGCGCAGCGAACGGCGCGCGGCCAGCACCTTGGTGCGGCCGTTGTCGGCGCCGAGCGCGGAGCGCTGCGGGGAGACCCGGCTGCGCAGCAGCGTGGTCGGCGCGATCCGGTACATCACGACCGGTGCGAGGCCGAGCCGCGCCATGAAGCGGTTGGCGTCGCGCGAGGAGTGCGGGACCGCGGTGACCACGTGGAGGATGCCGTTCTCCTCGGCGAAGGAGGTCGCCGCCTCCATCAGCGTGTGGCCGACGCCGTGGCGGCGGAACTGGTCGAAGACGCGCGGGTGGATCGCCTGGACGCACGGCTCGAGGTTGAGCGGCGAGAGCGTCGTGACCCGGAGGTAGACGGCGCCGGCCAGCTGGCCGTCGTACTCGACGACGACGACGCGCTGCTCCGGCGAGGCGGCCGCCCCCTTGACGACCAGCTCGAGGTCGGCGGACTGCTCGGAGCGGTCGGCGCGCCGGACGGCGTCGCTCCACAGCTCCGCGAGGACCGGTGCGTCCTCCCGCGTGGCAACGCGCGTGGTCAGCGAGTAGCGGCTCATGTGGGTCCCTGCCTTCCTCACCCAAGACCAAAAAACCCGAGACTGGCCCGCCATCCCCCCGGACCTGCCGGCCAAGACTACGCGGCGGCCGGGACGCGCGACAGGGGGTGCCGTCGCCTCCTTCGTAACATCTCGAATACGAGACGATGAATCGCCGCGGCCGCCTCGCAACGTGACGTGGCCAACACCTAGAGTCGCGCCCATGAACATGAAGCGACTCCCGGCCCTGGCCGTGGCCACCCTCGCGGCACTCGCCCTGTCCTCCTGCGGCTCGGACGACAGCGGAAAGACGTCGACCGGCGCCAACGTCATCAAGGAGGGCACGCTGACGGTCTGCTCCGACGTCCCGTACCCGCCGTTCGAGGACTTCGACAAGTCCAGCGACCTCGGCTTCAAGGGCTTCGACGTCGACATCGTCAACGAGATCGCCGAGCGGCTCGATCTCAAGCTCTCCTACCAGGACAGCTCGTTCGACGCGCTGCAGAGCGGCCAGGCGCTGAACGCCGGCCAGTGCGACCTCGCGGCCTCCGCGATGACGATCACCGACGACCGCAAGAAGAACATCGACTTCTCCGAGGGCTACTACGACTCCAAGCAGTCGCTGCTCGTCCCGGCCGACAGCGACATCGCGGCCATCGGCGACCTCGACGGCGTGAAGGTCGGCGTCCAGCAGGGCACCACCGGCAAGACGTACACCGAGGAGAACGCCGACGGCGCCGAGATCGTCACCTTCCCGAGCGACGCCGAGATGTTCCAGGCGATCAAGGCCGGTCAGGTCGACGCCCTGCTCCAGGACCTGCCGGTCAACCTCGACCACACCAAGGACGGCAAGTTCAAGGTCGTCGAGACCTACGACACCGACGAGCAGTACGGCCTCGCCATCAAGAAGGGCAACAGCCAGCTCGTCGAGGACGTCAACGGTGCGCTGGAGGAGATGCACAAGGACGGCACCTACGACGAGATCTACAACAAGTACTTCGAGGTCGAGTGAAGCGCTCGACCAAGCGGCGGCTCGTCGTCTGGGGCGTCAATCTCAGCGTCCTGGCGGTCGTCGTCGCGCTCCTGCTGCTGATCGACTGGCCGAACTTCCGCGCCAACTTCTGGAACCCGGGCGGCGTCTCCGGTGACCAGAGCAACTGGGGCGACCTGATCACGATCGGGGCCGTCAACACGGTCAAGTACACCGCGATCGCCTTCGCAGGCGGGCTCGCGTTCGCCGTGGTGCTCTCGCTGATGCGTCTGTCCCCGATCGCGACCCTGCGGTGGCTCGCGACGGCGTACGTCGAGTTCTTCCGCGGGCTCCCGGCACTGCTCGTGATCATCTTCATGGGCTTCGGCCTCCCGATCGCGATCGGCTGGAGCCCGCCGGGGGGCGTCGTCGGAGCCGGGCTCCTCGCCCTGATCATGGTCGCCAGCGCCTACATGGCCGAGACCCTGCGCGCAGGAATCCAGGCCGTACCCAAGGGACAGACCGAGGCGGCACGCTCGCTCGGGATGGGGACGATGAGCACGACGTTCCGGGTGGTCCTGCCGCAGGCCTTCCGGATCGTCATCCCGCCGCTGACCAACGAGTTCGTCCTGTTGATCAAGGACACCGCTCTACTCTCGGTGATCGGCTCCACGATCGACGGACGCGAGCTCACGACGGTGGCGCGCGACTTCACCTCGTCCGGCGGCTCGGCCCAGACCGCCACCAGCCTCATCCAGGCCGCGCTGCTGTACCTGGTGATCACCATCCCGCTCACCCAGCTCGTGGCCTGGCAGGAGCGCCGGCAGAGGAAGGCGACCCGATGAACGACGCCACCACGCTCGACAAGACCGGCGAGCCGGTCGCCGCCATCGCGGTCCGGGGCCTGCACAAGTCGTTCGGCCACAACGAGGTCCTGAAGGGCGTCGACTTCTTCGTCGACCCCGGCCAGGTCGTCTGCGTGATCGGGCCGTCCGGCTCGGGCAAGTCGACGCTGCTGCGCTGCGTCAACCGGCTCGAGGAGCCCACGTCCGGGGAGGTGCTGATCGAGGGTGTCGACATCTGCGACCCCGAGACCGACCTCGACGAGGTGCGCTCGCGGATCGGCATGGTGTTCCAGCAGTTCAACCTGTTCCCGCACCTGTCGGTCCTGAAGAACCTCACCCTCGCCCAGCGGACCGTCCGCGGCCGCGGCAAGGACGAGGCCGTGGAGATCGCGCGGCACAACCTGGCGCGGGTCGGCCTGTCGGAGAAGGAGGCGGCCTATCCCGCCCACCTGTCCGGCGGCCAGCAGCAGCGCGTGGCGATCGCCCGCGCCCTGTCGATGAACCCCGACATGATGCTGTTCGACGAGCCCACCAGCGCGCTCGACCCCGAGCTCGTCGGTGACGTGCTCGCGGTCATGAAGGAGCTCGCCACCGAGGGCATGACGATGATGGTCGTGACCCACGAGATGGGCTTCGCCCGCGAGGTCGGCGACAAGCTGGTCTTCATGGACGGCGGCGTCGTCGTCGAGGAGGGCCGGCCCGCCGACGTACTGTCGAACCCGCAGCACGAGCGGACCCAGGCGTTCCTCTCGAAGGTGCTCTAGACAGCCGTACGACGACGAAGGGCCCCGCCGGATGGCGAGGCCCTTCGTCGTTGTGGTGGGTGGGGCTCAGACGTCGCCGCCGAGGTAGGCCGCCTTGACGGCCGGGTCGACCGCGAGGTCCTCCCCCTTGCCGGAGCGGACGATCTCGCCCGTCTCCAGGATGTGCGCGTCGTGGGAGCGCTTCAGCGCCTGGGCGGCGTTCTGCTCCACCAGCAGCACGGTGGTGCCCTGGTTGTTGATCTCCGTGATGATCGTGAAGATCTGCTGGATCAGCTTGGGCGCCAGGCCCATCGACGGCTCGTCGAGCAGCAGCAGCTTCGGGTTGGACATGAGCGCCCGGCCGATGGCGAGCATCTGCTGCTCACCACCGGACATGCTGCCCGCTGCCTGCTTCTCGCGCTCCTTGAGCCGCGGGAACAGCGTGAAAACCCGGTCGAGGTCGTCGCGGTAGGCCGCGGTCTTGCGGTCCTTGCGGAGGAACGCACCCATGTCGAGGTTCTCCAGCACCGTCATGCCCGGGAAGCAGCCCCGGCCCTCCGGCGACTGGCTGATCCCCCGCTTGACGCGCTCGTACGGCGGCAGGTGGGTGATGTCCTCACCCTGGAACCGCACGGCCCCGCCGCGGACCTTGCGCAGGCCCGACACCGTCTTCAGCGTCGTGGTCTTGCCGGCGCCGTTGGCGCCGACGAGCGAGGTCACCGTGCCCTCGGGCACCGAGAACGAGATGCCCCGGATCGCCTCGATGTGGCCGTAGTTGACCTGGAGGTCGTCGACCTCAAGAAGCATCTTCATCCACTCCCAGGTAGGCGGCGATGACCGCCGGGTTGTCGCGGATCTCCGCAGGGGTCCCCTCGGCGATCTTCTGGCCGAACTCGAGCACGACGATCCGGTCGGTGACCCCCATGACGAGCCGCATGTCGTGCTCGATGAGGAGCACGGTGTAGCCGGCGTCGCGCACCTTGCGGATCAGCTCCATGAGCTTCACCTTCTCGGCGGGGTTGAAGCCGGCGGCGGGCTCGTCGAGGCAGAGCAGCTTGGGGTTCGTGCCCATCGCCCGGGCGATCTCGAGACGCCGCTGGTCGCCGTACGACAGGTTGGCGGCGAGCTCGTCGTGCCGGGCCCTGATGCCGACCAGGTCGAGCAGCTCCTTGGCCCGCGCCAGCGAGGCGGCTTCCGTCTTGCGGTGGCGCGGCGTGCGCAGCAGGGCGTCCCAGAAGCCCACCTTGCTGTGCGCGTCGGTGCCGACCATGACGTTCTCGAGCACCGTCATCGACTTGAACAGCCGGATGTTCTGGAACGTCCGGGCCAGGCCGAGCTTGGTGATCTTGTGCCGCTTCAGCTTCGACAGCGAGTTGCCGTCGAAGCGCGCCTCGCCCGACGTGGGCCGGTAGACACCGGTCATCACGTTGAAGCAGGTCGTCTTCCCGGCCCCGTTGGGGCCGATCAGGCCGAGGATCTCGCCTTCGCGGATCTCGAAGCTGACGTCGTTGAGCGCGGTGAGGCCACCGAACTTCAAGGTGACGTGGTCGACCTCGAGCAGCGCCTTGCCCGGCGCGGGGGCCGGGGCGCCCTTGTCGAGCGACGGGGACCCGCCGCTGCCGTACATCGGGGACTCAGACATTGCGCGTCTCCTCCAGCTCGTCGTCCAGCTCGCCTTCCTCCAGCGCCTCGATCTCGGCGGCAGCCGCCTTCGCCCGGCGGGTACGCCGCGGTGGCAGCAGACCCTCCGGACGCCAGACCGCGAGCACGGTCAGGGCCAGGCCGAAGAAGAGCAGGCGATAGTCGGCGAACTCGCGGAAGCGCTCGGGCAGGTACGCGACGAGCGCACCACCGGCGATCGCACCCCAGCGGTTGCCCGAGCCACCGACGATGACCGCTGCGACGAACAGCATCGAGAGCAGCAGGGGGAAGCTGTCGGGGCTGATGTAGCCGCCCTGGCCACTGGCGTAGAACGAGCCGGAGAGGCCGCCGATCGCTGCACCCAGCGCGAACGCCATCAGCTTGAACTTGAACGTCGGCACGCCCATCAGCTCGGCCGCGTCCTCGTCCTCGCGGGTCGCCTCCCAGGCGCGTCCGACCCGGCTGTTCTTGACCAGCCGGTCGCCCACCAGGACGAGCACCAGGGCGGTCAGGATGAGCCAGTAGTACGGGATCGCGTTGGTGGCACCGAACACGAGGAAATGGACCGGGTGGTCCTTGTCGAGGTGCGGGACCAGCCCGTCCCACTCGACGCGCGGGATCTCGAACAGCCCACCCGGCTCGAACGGCGGCTTGGCCTCCGGCCCGATGGTGTTCGGGTGCGGGATGTCCTTGATGCCCGCGGACGCACCCAGCCACTCGATGTTCTTGACGCAGATCCGGATGATCTCACCGAAGCCGAGCGTCACGATGGCGAGGTAGTCGCCGCGGACCCTCAGCGTCGGTGCACCGAGGATCACGCCCGTCACCATGGTGACCGCGATCGCCACCGGGAGCGCCAGGAAGAACGGCCAGGAGCCGTGCTGCGAGGTCAGGACACCGGTGGTGTAGGCGCCGGTGGCGTAGAAGCCGACGTACCCGAGGTCGAGCAGGCCGGCATAGCCGATGACGATGTTGAGGCCCACCGCGACCAGCGCGAACGCCGCCACCTGGAACATCACGCCACCGAAGTCGATCTCGTTGGTCGTGATCAGCGGCGGCCGCAGGATCGGCAGGCCGTAGAAGAAGAGGGCGATCAGGACGAGGACGGCGATCCTCACGACGATGTTCTGCCGCTTGTAGCCCTCGAGGACGCCGTCCCAGGCGTCGCCGACGGAGCGCAGGGCGTTGCTGACCGGGTTCGTCATGCGCGTGCCTTCCCCAGGGACTCACCGAGCAGCCCGGACGGCCGCACGAGGAGGATCAGGACGAGGAGCACGAACGCCACGACGTCCTTCCAGTTCTGACCGAAGAGGGCCGAGCCCCAGTTCTCCATCACGCCGAGGATGAGCCCACCGAGCAACGCGCCGCGCAGGTTGCCGATGCCGCCCATGACGGCTGCGGTGAATGCCTTGACGCCGAGGATGAAGCCGGCGTTCTGGCGGGTCACGCCGACCTTCATCATGTAGAGCGTGGCCGCCGCACCGGCCATCAGGCCGCCGATGAGGAAGGTCAGCTGGACGACACGGGTCGGGTTCACGCCCATGAGCGCGGCGGACTCGGGGTCCTGGGCGACGGCGCGGATGCCCCGGCCGAAGCGGGTACGACGTACGAACTGGTCGAGCGCGACCATCATCAGCAGCGCCGCGAGGATGATGACCAGGTCGACGTCGGAGAGCGTGTAGCCGCCGATCGTGAACAGGTCGTGCTCGCGGATGGTGACGGGGCTCGAGTACACGTCGCGGGCCTTGCCGGGCGCCACGTAGTCGGCGAGGTTGTCGTCGAGCCCGAAGACCTCGGCGAAGCGGTCGCGCAGGCCCATGGCCTCGGCCAGCGCGAAGGACGCACCGATCGCCGAGATCAGGGCGATGAGCTTGGGTGCGTTCTTCTTCATCAGCGGCCGGTAGGCGAACCGTTCGAGCGCGAGCGCGACCCCGGCCGACAGCGCCATGGCCGCTATCAGCGCCACGAGCAGGACGGGAACGGCCTCACCGAGGCTCCAGCTCGCACTCTCGGTCCCGTGCAGGAGGATGAAGACCCACGCCACGGCGAAGGTGCCGTACATGAAGACTTCGGAGTGCGCGAAGTTGATGAGCTGCAGGACGCCGTACACCATCGTGTAGCCGAGCGCGACGAGCGCGTAGATGGCGCCGAACACGAGCCCACCCATGGTGTAGCTCAGGAAGTTTTCGGGGCTCCCGAAAAGGTTGCCGAAGTCCAAGGGGGTTTCCTCCGCCTTTGTGATCGACTGCGGCCGGGGGTGGTCCCCCGGCCGCAGTACAGGTCAGTCCCTACCGGGACCGGGTCACTCGATCGCCTCGGGGTTCTCGACGTCGAGGGCGCCGTTCTTCACGAAGTAGGCGTAGATCTTGGACTCCTTGATGTCGCCCTTGTCGTCGAAGGCGATGGGGCCACTGACGCCGTCACCCTCGTAGGAGCCGATGAACTCGTTGAGCTCCTGGGCGTCCGACACACCCTCCTTGATCGCGGCGAGGAAGATGTTCGTCGCGTCATAGGCCTGCGTGGCGTAGAGGCCGGTGGCACCGAAGTCGGCCGGGGCCGGAGCGGCGGGAGCGGACAGGACCGCACCCTCGGCACCGTCGGCGCCGGCGACCTTCACGAAGTTCGGGTCCTCCGAGCCGTCACCGGACATGAACGTGCCCTTGAAGCCACCCTGGCGCAGCTGCTTGGCCAGCAGGCCGGCCTCGGTGTAGTAGCCGCCGTAGAACACGGCGTCGGCGCCCGAGGACTTCACGGCCTGGACGATCGCGGACATGTTGGTGTCGCCGACCGAGATCTGGTCGGAGTCGACCAGCGCGTCGCCGAGGGAGTCCTTGACCTTGCCGGCAAGGCCCTTCGAGTAGTCCTGGCCGTCGTCGACGACGAAGACCTTCTTGGCGCCGGCCGTCTCGGTGAGGTACTTGGCGTCGGCCGTGCCCTGCGCGTCGTCGTTGCCGATGACGCGGTGCCAGGTGGTCCAGCCCTGGTCGGTGATCGTGACGTTGGTCGCCGACGGCGAGATCGACGGGAGGCCGGCCTCGAAGAAGGTCTTGCCGGTCGCGAGCGACTCACCCGAGAAGCCCGGGCCGACGAGGCCGAAGATGGTGTCGTCGTTGATGATCTGGGTCGCGAGCGCCGGCGCCTTGTCCGGGCTGCCCTGCGAGTCGAACTTCTTCAGGTTGATCTTGCAGTCGGCGTTGTCGGCGTTGTACTCCTTCAGCGCCAGCTCGATGCCGTTGACCATGTTCTGGCCGAGAGCACCGGCGTCACCGGTGAGCGCGCCGAGGAACGCGAGGTTCTTGCCGCAGAAGTCGCCGCCGTCAGCGTCGCTGCCGCCGTCTCCGTCGTCGGAGCCGCACGCGACCATGGAAAGGCTGAGCGCCAGCGTCGCGACGCTGGCTCCGAATACCTTGTTGAGCCTCAAGACTGTGTCCCGCTTCCTACTCGAGCCGAAGGGCAGCGGTCGCTGCCCTCGGACGTGTCCTGCCGCGGGAACCTACACCGGCTCACGTGCAGGTGGAAGCAACTCGGCGGCTCGGGAGCCGAATCCTGACGAATCTGTTACCTGAGAGCCGGGTCACACGAATTTTTTACGAGCCCGACCCGCCGGGGACACCGTGCGTGACCACGCCCTCGGCAACCTCGCGCATGGACATCCGCAGGTCCATCGCCGTCTTCTGGATCCACCGGAAGGCCTCCGGCTCGGTCAGCGACAGCTGCTCCTGGAGGATGCCCTTGGCCCGGTCGACCGCCTTGCGGGTCTCCAGTCGCTCGGTCAGGTCGGCGACCTCGCTCTCGAGCTGGGCGATCTCGGCGAAGCGGCTGACCGCCATCTCGATCGCCGGCACCAGGTCGGTCTGCGAGAACGGCTTGACGAGGTACGACATCGCGCCGGCCTCCCGGGCCCGCTCGACCAGGTCGCGCTGCGAGAAGGCCGTCAGCATCACCACGGGCGCGATCCGCTTCCCGGCGATCGCCTCGGCGGCCGCGATCCCGTCCAGCACGGGCATCTTCACGTCGAGGATCACCAGGTCGGGGCGCAGCTCCTCGGCGAGCTCGATCGCCTTCTGCCCGTCGGCGGCCTGGCCCACGACGTCGTACCCCTCCTCGACGAGCATCTCGGCGAGGTCCATCCGGATCAGGGTCTCGTCCTCCGCGATCACCACGGTGCGGGGGGTCGGCTGCGCGGTCTCGGTCACGGGAGAAGGTTATCGGCCCGCCCGGTTCGGAGGGCGGGAGCCGTCTCGGCTACCGTTGCTGCGCTACCCGGCCGGGTTGGCGGAACGGTATACGCGGCGCTCTCAAAAAGCGTTGTCCGAAAGGGCATGTGGGTTCGAATCCCACACTCGGCACCCACGCACGACTGATCTGTCGGGTCTTCGTCCGAGACTGACGCATGCCCCATGTGAGATCAGCAGAGCTGGTCGCCAGCGCGCTGCGTGACTCCGATGCCGGCATGCCGGACGCGGACAACGCGGCGAAGCACGGGGTCGCCATCAAGACGATCCGTCGTTGGCGGCGCCTCTACCAACGACGCGGTCAGGCGCGTGGCCAGGCGCACACCTCGGTCCCCTGTCCCCAGTGCGACGGCGCAACGCTCGACACCCCGGCCTACGCCGAGCTGTTGGGCTGGTACCTCGGCGACGGGCACATCACCCGCGGCCGCCGGAATGTCTACAACCTGCACGTCGTCAACGACGAGAAGTACACCGCGGACAACATCGGGATCGCCGCGCTGATGGCGGCCGTCAAGCCGGGCGGCCGCCCACACACACGTCGCGCTCCCGGGTGCATCATCACAACCGTCGGGTGGCGGCACTGGCCCTGCCTGTTCCCCCAGCACGGGCCGGGTCGCAAGCACGACCGACCCATCGTCCTCGACGACTGGCAACGCGCGATCGTCGAAGACCACCCGGGTCCGTTCCTCCGTGGCCTGTTCCACTCCGACGGGTGTCGCGTCGACAACTGGACGCGGCGGATCGTCGCCGGTGCGCCGAAGGTCTACCGCTATCCGCGATGGCAGTTCTGCAACGCCTCACGGGACATCCGGGAGCTCTGCTGCTGGGCGCTCGACCTCGTTGAGATCCCGTGGCGGCAGTCGAACGTCCGGATCATCAGCGTGTCGCGGCGCGAGGCGGTCGAACGCCTCGATGCGTTGATCGGCCGGAAGTCCTGAGCGGCTCAGCTGCGCCGTCGGTACGCCGGCGCCACCTCGTTGATCGCGTCACCCATCCGGTGGATCCGCAGCGCGTTGGTCGAGCCGGGGATGCCGGGCGGGCTGCCGGCGACGATGACCACGAGGTCGCCCTCCTGGACCCGGCCGATCTTCAGCAGCTCCTCGTCGACCTGGCGCACCATCTCGTCGGTGTGCTCGACGGTGCCGGTCTTGAACGCCTCGACGCCCCAGGTCACGGCGAGCTGGGACCGGGCACGGGCCTCCGGGGTGAAGGCGAGGACCGGGATCGGGCTGCGCAGCCGGGCCAGCCGGCGGGCCGAGTCACCGGACTGGGTGAAGGCGACGACGTACTTGGCGCCCACGCGCTGGGCGACCTCCTCGGCCGCCTTGGTGATCACGCCGGAGCGGGTGTGGGGGTCCCACTCGATCCGGCCGAACCGGCTGAAGGTGTCGTCGACGAGGGCGTGCGCCTCGGTGGCGGTGATGATCCGCGCCATCGTCTCGACCGTGTGGATGGGGTGCTCCCCCACGCCGGTCTCCCCCGACAGCATCACGGCGTCGGCGCCGTCGAGCACCGCGTTCGCGACGTCGCTGGCCTCGGCCCGGGTCGGTGCGGGGCTGGTGATCATCGACTCGAGCATCTGGGTGGCCACGATCACCGGCTTCGCGTTGCGCCGCGCGGCCACGATGATCTTCTTCTGCAGGAAGGGCACCTCCTCCAGCGGGCACTCCACGCCGAGGTCGCCGCGGGCGACCATGAAGGCGTCGAAGGCAGCCACGACCTCGTCGAGGTTCTCGATGGCCTGCGGCTTCTCGATCTTCGCGATGACGGGGAGCACGACCCCCTCCTCGCGCATGATCACCCGCACGTCCTCGGCGTCCTTGGCGTTGCGCACGAAGCTCAGCGCGATGAAATCGACGCCGAGGCGCAGCGCGAAGCGGAGGTCGGCGATGTCCTTCTCGGAGAGGGCCGGCACCGAGACGGCCACACCGGGCAGGTTGATGCCCTTGTTGTTGCTGACCTTGCCCCCGACGAGCACCTCGGTGACGACGTCGGTGCCGTCGACCACCTCGACCACACGGAGCCGCACCTTGCCGTCGTCGATCAGCAGCGGGTCGCCCGGCGAGACGTCGCCCGGCAGCCCCTTGTACGTCGTCCCGCTGATCTCGGCGTTGCCGTCGACGTCGCGGGTGGTGATCGTCCAGCGCTGGCCCCGCTTGAGCGTGACCGGGCCGCCGGAGAACCGCTCGAGGCGGATCTTCGGGCCCTGGAGGTCGGCCAGGATTCCCACGCCGTGGCCGCTCGCGTCGGACGCCTCGCGCACCAGCCGGTAGACCTCGGCGTGGTCCTCGTGCGAGCCATGGCTCATGTTCAGGCGCGCGACGTCCATGCCGGCGTACACCAGCTCGCGGATCCTCCGCTCGGAGCTGGTCGCAGGGCCGAGGGTGCACACGATCTTGGCTCTTCGCACGTTCCAAACCCTAACGGTGACCCATGGGTAGAAAAAGTCGAAACGACGCAAACTTCAGGCGAAGTTTGCGTCGTCTCGAACGAGTTGTCGCTCAGACCACCAGCGGGCGCGCCGTCGGCGGGATCGGGGCGGGCAGCTGGGTGCTGCCGGTGAGGAACTTGTCCACGCCGGCGGCGGCCGCACGGCCCTCCGCGATCGCCCACACGATGAGCGACTGGCCACGACCCGCGTCGCCGGCGACGAAGACGCCCTCGACGCTGGTCGCGTAGTCGTTGTCGCGCTTGACGTTGCCGCGCTCGTCGAGCTCGACGCCGAGCTGCTCGATGAAGCCGGGCTGCTCCGGGCCCACGAAGCCCATCGCGAAGAGGACGAGGTCGGCCGGGATCTCCCGCTCCGTGCCCTCGTGCTCGACCAGCTTGCCGCCCTCGAAGGAGACCTCGACCAGGCGCAGCGCCCGGACGTTGCCGTCCTCGTCGCCGAGGAACTCCTGGGTCGAGACCGAGTAGACCCGGTCGCCACCCTCCTCGTGCGCCGAGGAGACCCGGAAGATCATCGGGTACGTCGGCCACGGCTGTCCGTTCGGACGGTCCTCCGTCGGCTGGGGCATGATCTCGAGCTGCGTGATCGAGGCCGCACCCTGGCGGATCGAGGTGCCGAGGCAGTCGGCGCCGGTGTCACCGCCACCGATGATGACGACGTGCTTGCCGTCGGCCCGGATCTGGCCCTCCACCTCCTCGCCCACCGCGACGCGGTTGGCCTGCGGGAGGAACTCCATCGCCTGGTGGATGCCCTTGAGCTCCCGACCGGGGACGGGCAGGTCGCGCGGGACGGTCGAGCCGGTGGCGATCACCACGGCGTCGTACCGGTCCCGGAGCGCCTGGCCGGTGAGCTTGCCCTCGCCGACGGTGACGCCGGAGCGGAACACCGTGCCCTCGCGCATCATCTGCTCGAGGCGCTTGTCGAGGTGCTTCTTCTCCATCTTGAACTCGGGGATGCCGTAGCGCAGCAGCCCGCCGGGCTTGTCGGCCCGCTCGTAGACGGCCACGGTGTGGCCGGCGCGGGTGAGCTGCTGGGCGACGGCGAGGCCGGCCGGACCGGAGCCGATGACGGCGACGGTCTTGCCCGAGAGCCACTCCGGCGGCTGCGGCCGCACGAAGCCGGACTCGAAGGCCTTGTCGATGATCGAGACCTCGATGTTCTTGATCGTCACGGCCGGCTGGTTGATGCCGAGCACGCACGCGGTCTCGCAGGGCGCCGGACAGAGGCGACCGGTGAACTCCGGGAAGTTGTTCGTCGCGTGCAGGCGCTCGATCGCGCCCTCCCAGTCGTCGCGCCAGACCAGGTCGTTCCACTCCGGGATGATGTTGCCCAGCGGGCAGCCCGAGTGGCAGAACGGGATGCCGCAGTCCATGCAACGGCTGGCCTGGACGTTGATGATCGGCAGCAGCGCGCGGCCGATCCCGCCCGGGTAGACCTCGTTCCAGTCGTTGACCCGCTCCTCGACGGGACGACGGGTGGCAACCTCACGCGTGTTCTTCAGGAAGCCCTTGGGGTCAGCCATGGAGCACCTCCATCACCTTGTTCGCGGTCTGGTCTTCGTCCAGGCCCTCGGCGCGTGCCTCGGCCTGGACCGCCAGGACCTTCGCGTAGTCGCGCGGCATGACCTCGGTGAACCGCGGCAGTGCGGCCTCCCAGTCGGCCAGCAGCGCCTCGGCGACCGCGGAGCCGGTCTCCTCGAAGTGCTTGCGCACGATGTCCTGCAGCTCCGCGGCGTACTGCTCGCTGACCGGACGCAGGTCGACGAGCTCGCCGTTGACCCGGAAGTCCTTGAGGTCGAGCACCCAGGCGATGCCGCCCGACATGCCGGCCGCGAAGTTGCGCCCGGTCTTGCCGAGGACGACGACCCGGCCGCCGGTCATGTACTCGCAGCCGTGGTCGCCCACGCCCTCGGTGACGACGGTGGCACCGGAGTTGCGGACGCAGCAGCGCTCGCCGACGCCGCCGCGGATGAAGATCTCACCCGAGGTCGCGCCGTAGGCGATCGTGTTGCCCGCGATGATGTGCTCGTCGGCGCGGAAGGTCGCGCTGCGGTCCGGACGGATCGCGATCCGGCCACCCGAGAGGCCCTTGCCGACGTAGTCGTTGGCGTCGCCCTCGAGCCGCAGCGTGATGCCCTTCGGCACGAACGCACCGAGCGACTGCCCGGCCGACCCGACGAAGGTCAGGTCGATCGTGCCGTCGGGCAGGCCCGCACCGCCGTACTTCTTGGTGACCTCGTGGCCCAGGATCGTGCCGACGGTCCGGTTGACGTTGCGGATCTGCAGCTGGGCGCGCACCGGCTCGCCCGACTCGATGGCCGCGGCCGCGAGCGGGAGGATCTCGGTGACGTCCAGCGACTTCTCCAGGCCGTGCTCCTGGCCCTTGGTGTTGTAGACGTCCTGGTCGGGGAAGTGCGTCTCGGCGACCTCGACCTTGTGCAGGATCGGCGCGAGATCCAGGCCCTGCGCCTTCCAGTGCCGCTCGGCGTCGACCGTGTCGAGCGCCTCGACCTGGCCGACGGCCTCCTCGATCGACCGGAAGCCCAGCTGCGCCAGCAGCTCGCGGACCTCCTCGGCGATGAACTCGAAGAAGTTGACGACGTACTCGGCCTTGCCGCTGAACCGCGAGCGCAGGGTCGGGTTCTGGGTCGCGACGCCCACGGGGCAGGTGTCGAGGTGGCAGACCCGCATCAGGATGCAGCCCGAGACCACCAGCGGAGCGGTCGCGAAGCCGAACTCCTCGGCACCGAGCAGCGCCGCGATGACGACGTCACGACCGGTCTTGAGCTGGCCGTCGGTCTGCACGACGATCCGGTCGCGCAGGCCGTTGAGCAGCAGCGTCTGCTGGGTCTCGGCGAGGCCGAGCTCCCAGGGACCACCCGCGTGCTTGAGCGAGGTGAGCGGGGACGCGCCCGTGCCGCCGTCGTGGCCGGAGACGAGGACGACGTCCGCGTGCGCCTTCGACACACCGGCGGCGACCGTGCCGACGCCGACCTCGGAGACCAGCTTCACGTGGACGCGGGCCGACGGGTTGGCGTTCTTGAGGTCGTGGATCAGCTGCGCCAGGTCCTCGATCGAGTAGATGTCGTGGTGCGGCGGCGGGCTGATCAGGCCCACGCCCGGCGTGGAGTGCCGGGTCTTCGCGACCCACGGGTACACCTTGTTGCCGGGCAGCTGGCCGCCCTCACCGGGCTTCGCGCCCTGCGCCATCTTGATCTGGATGTCGTCGGCGTTGGTGAGGTACTCGCTCGTGACGCCGAAGCGGCCCGAGGCGACCTGCTTGATCGACGAGCGCCGCTCCGGGTCGTAGAGCCGGTCGGCGTCCTCGCCGCCCTCACCGGTGTTGGACTTCGCGCCCAGCCGGTTCATGGCGATCGCCAGGGTCTCGTGCGCCTCGCGCGAGATGGAGCCGTAGGACATGGCGCCGGTCGAGAACCGCTTCACGATCTCGCTGACCGGCTCGACCTCGTCGATGGAGATCGGGGTCCGGCCGAACGCACCGGCGTCCTTGAACTTGAACAGCCCGCGCAGCGTCATGAGCTTCTCGGACTGGTCGTCGACCGCAGCGGTGTACTGCTTGAAGATGTCGTAGCGACCGGTCCGGGTGGAGTGCTGCAGGCGGAACACCGTCTCCGGGTTGAAGAGGTGCGGCTCGCCCTCGCGACGCCACTGGTACTCGCCACCGATCTCGAGCTCGCGGTGCGCGGGCGCGATGCCGGCCGGCGGGTACGCCTTCGCGTGCCGCGCCGCCACCTCGGTCGCGATGACGTCGAGCTCGACGCCACCCAGCTTGGAGGTGGTGCCCGTGAAGTACTTGTCCACGACCGCCTGCGAGAGGCCGACGCACTCGAAGATCTGCGCGCCCGTGTACGACGCCACGGTGCTCACGCCGATCTTGGACATGACCTTCACGACGCCCTTGCCGAGGCCCTTGATCAGGTTCTTGACGGCCTGCTCGGGCTCGGTCTTGACGTAGTAGCCCTCGCGCGCGAGGTCCTCGACGGTCTCCATGGCGAGGTACGGGTTGACCGCGGCCGCGCCGTAGCCGACCAGCAGCGCCACGTGGTGGACCTCGCGGACGTCACCGGCCTCGACGAGGAGGCCCACCTGGGTGCGGGTCTTCTCGCGGACCAGGTGGTGGTGCACCGCACCCGTCAGCAGCAGCGACGGGATGGGCGCGAGGTCCGCGGTGGAGTGCCGGTCGGACAGGACGATGATCCGGGCGCCGCCGGCGATCGCCTCCGACACCTCCTGGCAGATCTCGTCGAGCCGGGCCGCCATCGCCTCGCCGCCGCCGTGGACGTCGTACAGGCCGCGGGAGACGTGGGTGATGAAGCCCGGGTGGTCGCCCTCGCGGTTGATGTGGCGGATCTTGGCCAGGTCGTCGTTGGAGATGACCGGGAACGGCAGCGAGATCTGCCGGCACGAAGCCGCGGTGGGCTGCAGCAGGTTGGCCTCCGGGCCGATGGAGCCGTAGAGCGAGGTGACGAGCTCCTCGCGGATGGCGTCCAGCGGCGGGTTGGTGACCTGCGCGAACAGCTGGCTGAAGTAGTCGAACAGCAGCCGCGGCTTGTCGCTCAGCGCCGCGATCGGCGTGTCGGTGCCCATCGAGCCGAGCGCCTCGCCACCGGTGTTGGCCATCGGCGTGAGGATGACGCGCAGCTCCTCCTCGGTGTAACCGAAGATCTGCTGGCGACGGGTGACCGAGGCGTGGGTGTGCACGATGTGCTCCCGCTCCTCGATGTCGTCGAGCTGGATCATCCCGGCGTGCAGCCACTCGCCGTAGGGGTGCTCCGCGGCGAGCTGCGACTTGATCTCGTCGTCCTCGACGATGCGGTGCTCCTCGGTGTCGACGAGGAACATGCGGCCCGGCTGCAGGCGGCCCTTGCGGACCACCTTCGCGGGGTCGAGGTCGAGCACGCCGACCTCCGAGGCCAGGACGACGAGGCCGTCGTCGGTGACCCAGAAGCGCGAGGGACGCAGGCCGTTGCGGTCGAGGACCGCGCCGATCTGGGTGCCGTCGGTGAACACGACGCACGCCGGTCCGTCCCAGGGCTCCATCATCGTGGAGTGGAAGCGGTAGAAGTCGCGCCGCTGCGCGTCCATCTCGGTGTGGTTCTCCCACGCCTCCGGGATCATCATCAGCACCGCGTGCGGCAGGCTGCGACCACCCATGTGGAGGAGCTCGAGGACCTCGTCGAAGGACGCCGAGTCCGAGGCGCCCGGGGTGCAGATCGGGAAGAGCCGCTCGAGGTCACCGGGGATGGTGTCGGAGTCGAGCAGCGCCTCACGGGCCCGCATCCAGTTGCGGTTGCCCATGACGGTGTTGATCTCGCCGTTGTGCGCGATGAAGCGGAACGGGTGCGACAGCGGCCAGCTCGGGAAGGTGTTCGTCGAGAACCGCGAGTGCACGACACCGATCGCCGAGGCCATCCGCTCGTCGCGCAGGTCGGGGAAGAAGTTGTCGAGCTGGTCGGTCGTCAGCATGCCCTTGTAGGCCAGGGTGCGCGACGAGAGCGACGGGAAGTAGACGTCGGTCTCCCGCTCGGCCCGCTTGCGCAGGCAGAACGCGAGGCGCTCGAGGTCCATGCCGTTCAATGCCCCACCGGGCGCCTGCACGAAGAGCTGCGTGAAGGTCGGCATGACGCTGAGCGCCATCGTGCCGAGGATGCCGGGGTTGACCGGGACGTCGCGCCAGCCGAGGACGACGAGGCCCTCCTCGGCGGCGATCTCCTCGATCCGGGCGCGGGTCTTGGCGACCTGCCCGTCGTCGCCGGGCACGAAGGCCGTGCCGACGGCGTACGTGCCGGCGGCCGGCAGCGTGATGCCGTTGTCGGCCGCGACGGCGCGCAGGAAGGCGTCCGGCACCTGCAGCAGGATGCCGGCACCGTCGCCGGAGTTGGCCTCGGCGCCGGCGGCGCCGCGGTGGTCAAGGTTGCGAAGGGCCGTGAGCGCCTTGGCCACGATGTCGTGGCTGGCTTCTCCGGTCAGCGTCGCGACGAAGGCAACGCCACAGGCGTCCTTCTCGTGGCGCGGGTCGTAGAGACCCTGCGGCGGTGGGAACGAGTGCATGGAGGGCACCAAGGTTCTCCCGTCGGCTACGTCTGGGGCCGTCCGGCAGCGAAGATCGAAGCCATCGCGACGGGGGTCCACAGAAGGTGGGGCGCAAGGGACAGCACTGGCCCACGCGGCGGAGCGCTCAGGTTACCACTTTGTGACATGGCACCGCTGCGCGGAGGCACCCTCCGTTCACGCCTCGGACGCCCCGACCACCCTCAGCCGAACCGTCCGTTGACGTAGTCCGCCGTGCGGGAGTCCTGCGGGTTGTCGAAGATCACGTCCGTCGGGCCCTGCTCGACGATCACCCCGGGCGTGCCGTGGGCGGCGAGGAAGAAGGCGCAACGGTCCGAGACGCGGGCCGCCTGCTGCATGTTGTGGGTCACGATCACGATCGTGACCTGGGACCCGATCTCGCGGATCGTCTCCTCGACGACCCGGGTCGACGTCGGGTCGAGGGCCGAGCACGGCTCGTCCATCAGCAGCACCCGCGGCCGCACGGCCAGCGAGCGGGCGATGCAGAGGCGCTGCTGCTGGCCGCCGGACAGCGCGGAGCCGGGCTGCCGGAGCCGGTCGCGCACCTCGGCCCACAGGCCGGCGCGGGTGAGGGACTCCTCGACCAGGTCCTGGCGCTCGGACTTCCTCAGCTTCGAGCCGACCAGGCTCAGCCCGGCCAGGACGTTGTCCTGGATGGACATCGCCGGGAACGGGTTGGGCTTCTGGAAGACCATCCCGATCGCGCGCCGGGCGTCGGTGAGCCGGCGCTCGGGGTCGTAGATGTCGACGCCGTCGAGGCGCACCTCCCCCGCCAGCGCCGCGCCGGGCACCAGCTCGTGCATCCGGTTGAGGATGCGCAGGAAGGTCGACTTGCCACAGCCCGACGGGCCGATCAGCGCGGTGACCTGGCCGGCCGGGATGTCGATCGACACCCGGTCGAGCACCTTGCGCTGGCCGAACCAGGCGGACACGGCGTCGGCCTCCAGCCGGCCGGGCTGCACCAGCGGCGACGGCGGCGCGGGCGGGGGTGGCGCGACCTCGTCGAGGACGGCGGGGATCACCAGGGTGGAATCGGACATCGGCGCTGCTCCTTCGTGGGAGGCCGGGTGCCGAGGGAGCCTGCGCTCCCCCGGCACCCGACCGGGGGTCCTGCTGACTACCTGACGACCAGCTTGTACTTCGGGCTGGTGCTCTTCGCGACCTTGCTGTTCCCGCTGTAGACGACCGAGATGTAGTGCGTCCCGCGGGCCAGCTTCGGCAAGGTGATGGTGAGCTTGCCGAGGTTGGCGGCCGTGAGGGTGACCTTCTTGACGGCCCGCGAGCCGTCGTACACGGTGAACGTGCCGGTGAAGGTCGCGGCCGGGACCCCGGTCGCGGTGACCCGCGCCGTGATCTTCGGGTACGACGTCCGGCTGATCGTCGTCGCGGCCAGCTTGCCGACCGTCGCCGACTTGGCCTTCACGATCGTGATCGAGCGCGTCGCCTGGCTCGGCTCGGTCTGGCCGGCCACCCCGCCGTAGGCGATGGTCAGCGCGCGCACGCCCGGAGCCAGCTTGACGCCGCTCACCGGGATGGCGATGACGCCGTCGGCGTCGAGCGCCTTGGACGCCAGCACCGTGCTGCCGTACTTGACCGCGACCGTGCCGCCGCTGGAGCCGGCGCCCGTCACCGTGGCCGTGACGGTGAACGCCTTGCCGTAGTAGGACGAGCCCGGCGCCGTGGCCGCGGTCTGGGTGACGGCGGGCGTGTTCGTCTCCGGCCCGGAGACGACGGCCCACTGGTCGCCGGTCACCTTGACGTAGGCCGACGCGTAGCTGTCGGTCACGCCCTTGGTCGCCGAGCTGGTGCGCAGCCGGAGCTCGTAGACACCGCTGAACGAGCCCTGGCCGGCCCCGTCGAAGGCGGCGACGGCGTCGGCGAGGGTGTAGCCCCCTGCGGTGTGGACGTAGGGCCGGCCCGCGAGCGGAGCAGGTGCGGTGACCGCGCCCTCGCCCGTGAACCGGTCGGTCCCGGTCGCCTGGACGCCGGGCCACGCGCCCGCCGCCGTGCCCGACTGGGCGGCGTGCACGAAGAGCGAGGCGTGGGTGTCGTTCGCCCGCACCGTGCCGCCCGCCGCGGCGAACGCCGGGAGCGCCGCGGTGACGGAGCCCGAGGTCACCTCGACGCCGCTGGCGTCGTACAGCTGGAGGCCGACGGCCGTGCGCGCCGGGTCGTCGATCGTCGCCTCGTCGCCGGTGTACCAGGCGAGCGAGGTGGGATCACCGGAGAACTCCGGCGCCGCGACGGCGAGGCCGCCGACGGTGGAGGCGACGAGCGCGAGCCCGACGGCGGCACCCCACCTCTTCTGCTTGCTGATCTTCATCTCTTCTCCTCGAAGTCTGTGGTCGACCGGTCGGGTCAGGAACCGTCGGCGACGGCGGACGCGGCGTCGCGGCACGAGGCGGAACCGCCGCGCACCAGCTCCCACCGGTCGCCGTCGACCTTGATGTCCGCCGTGTCGTAGCCGTCCGCGAGCGTCCCGAGCTGCGGCGTCCCGAGCACCAGCCGCAGCTGGACGTAGCCCTGGAGGCTCGCCGGGAAGGCCGTGACGAAGTCCCCCAGGGACCAGGCGTCGGCCGTGACACGGGTGGCCGGACTGGACGGGTCGGCGAACGCGACCGCGGCCGTGATCGGCGAACCGCTGAACTCACCGGGCGCGATGCCCTCCCGCGGCTGGTAGGCGTACAGCGTCGCCACCGCACCGGCCGGGTCGGCGTCGTCGGGCAGCGGGGTGTCCCCCAGCACCAGGTCCGCGAACGGCCTGTCCCCCGTCCGGCCCTCCGTGACGGCCTTGCCGTCGGCCGAGCAGAGCGTCAGTCCGCCCGTCGACGCCGGGTCCGTGTACGGCGCCTCCTCGGTCGACCCGAGCCGCCACACGAGCACGCTCGCGACGACGACGACGACGGCGACGACCGCGAGGCCGAGCGCGAGGCGCGTCCTCGTGCCGGCGCCGCTGATGGTGAGCACCCTGGTTCCCATGACGGTTGGTTCCTGGCCCGGCGGGCTCAGTCGACCGGGATCTCTGCGTTGTTGGTGCCGAACACGTGGTAGTCCGGCGTGACGCCGGCCGCCTCGAGCAGGGCCTGGCCGGCAGGCGTGCGCACGAAGGGCAGCGGGCCGTCCGGGTTGTAGAACAGCGCCTGGACCCAGTTGAGCGTGCTGCCCGGCTGCCACGGCTCGTTGGACGTCAGGTCCGACTCGCGGATCAGCGCGTTGTAGGCGAAGTTGCCGCCGTACGGCGCCGTCTTGTCCAGCACGTCGGAGGTGCTGTCACCGTCGAGGAGCTTGATGCCGCTGGCGTCCGCAGGGGTGCGGTGGCCGGTCTCGGTGTTGTAGTTGTTCGTCTTCTGACCGTCGAAGGTCTGCGTGTAGTAGCCCGTGTTGAGCGTGCGGTAGCGCCCGCGCGGGAACGGCACGATCGCGTTCTTGCGCTGCGCGTCCGGCAGGTTGGTGATCGCGGTCGGGTCGTTCTGCTGGACCTGGATCTTGTTCGGGTTGCTGCGCAGCACGTCGCTGGTGACCGAGACGCCGGGGTTCTGCTGGCCGACGTTCTTGACGAAGGTGTTCCACATGCCCGCGTCGGTCGGCAGGATCAGCGGGATGATCGTCTCGCCTGCAGCAGGGCCGGAGTAACCGGGCACCTGGCCCCACGTGGTGATGTCGCCCTTGTAGATCTTGAGGATCGTCTCGGCCGAGAGGGTCGCGGGCGCGTTCGTCGTCGTGGCCGTCGCGATCAGCTGCCGGTCGGTGGCGATCTGGACGCGGTAGAGCTTGGTGCCCTGCTTCGACTGGATCAGGTTCTGGTGGGTGTCGTTGAGCGCGTCGGGGCTGCGGCCCACGTCGATCCAGCCCTGGTCGTCGTTGATGATCGCGTCGCGACCGCCGCCGCCACCGCCGCTGGGCCGGACGACGAGGTCCTGGCCGGCGCGCAGCGCGATCGTCGGGTTGAGCAGCTTGATGTCGGACTGCTTGACGTACTTGGTGTCGGCGTCGCCGACGGTGCCGTTGCCGGTGATCGTCGGCAGCAGGCGCGGGTCGGTGAAGGCGCTGCGGCCCTGGGCGTCGCCCGAGGAGTCGAAGTTGATGAACCGGTAGCGGTTGCCGGCCGTGTTGTAGCCGGGCAGCTCGTGGTAGCCGTCGGCGAGGAAGTTGAACGAGTTCTGGATGATGTCCGAGCCCGTCGCCACGACGTCGTCGGGCTGGGGGGCCGGGTCGGCCTGGGCGGGGGTGAGGGTGAAGGCGAGCCCGGCGACGGTCGCCAGGCCGAGCACCGCTGCGGAAGCAGACGTCCTGCGGATCATGAAACTTACCTATCTCTAGTGGTTCAGTCGATTTAACGAGCGGGCGAGGCCCCGGTGACCCGGGGCCTCGCGGACCGGGATCAGATGAGGGCAGGCAGGAGGCGGGCTCCGATCGACGAGACCAGCCACAGCGCGGCCACGACCGCGGGCGCGCCCGCGATCCACGCCGCCCTGCGCGACCAGCGGCTCCACGCCCACACGAAGGCGGCGAGGGCACCCAGCAGCACCTGCAGCGCGAGCGCGAGCTCGGCCAGGGTGAGCCGGTCGACGTGCGGCTCCAGCAGCGTCGGCTCCGGGTCCGCCGACGAGCGCGGACCGGCAGCGGCCGCGCCGGAGCGGAGCTCGGCGTCGACGTACACGGTGTGGGAGGTTTGGAGCCGCGCCAGGCGCGAGCCCGAGCCGGAGGAGGTCACCAGGATCAGCCGGCTCGCCCCGTCCCCCGGGGGCGCGGGCATCGGGTCGCCGTCGACCCGGATCCCGGAGACGACGTACTCGAAGCGTCCCTGGGCGGTCGTCACGACGACCTCGGCACCACGCTCGATGTCGGGCAGGTCCGCGAACGGCCTGCCGTACGACGTCGAGCGGCCTGCCACGACACTCACGCCCTGCTGTCCCGGCAGCACGGTGCCCGGGCGGTGGCCCGGACCGTCCTGCAGCTGGCGGGACCGCGTGCCCTCCACGACGACCAGCGAGTCGACGTCGAGGGAGGGGATGTCGAGCAGGGCGACGGGCGCACCGGCTCGCACCGGTGCGCCCGTCGGTGCCGTGCCCTCGGCGAGCTGGGTGCGTAGCTCGCCGTAGAGCACGTTCTGTGCATGGTTCTGCTCGAAGTCGCTCAGAACCAGCAGGTACAGGAGGAACCACCCGAGCAGCAGGGACAGCGCGAGCATCGCGCGGCCTCCCGCGATCCGGATGTGCTCCTCGGCGCGCCCGGGCGGCGGCGAGGCGTCGACCTCGCCGTCGTGGACCAGGGTGCGGGTGGGGTCGCTCATGCCCGCCTCCGGGGTGCGGGCCGGCGGGCGCTGGCGACGACGCTGGAGACCAGTCCCTGCAGCAGGTCGAGCCAGCGCAGCACGGACCCGGCGATCGCGCTCAGCGCCGCCATGAGCACCAGCGTGGGCAGGCCGACCCGGCCGAGCGAGGACTGCTCGCCGGCCGTGAGCACGGTCTCGGCCTCGACCACCGGCGCAGCCGGGGCGGCGGCGGGCTTCTCAGCCGGCGGCGCGTCATCGGCCACGACCGGTGCGGCCGGCACGTCGCCTGCGGCCCCCGCCTTCGGCGGTGACTCCTGGACCGGCGCAGCGGCGGTGGAGAAGTCGCACGCCTTCGCGAGGGTGGGCGCCTTCCCCGTCACCTCGAGCGCCGGGACGGCGCCCTTCTGCGCGCGCACGGCGTTGACCGCGTTCGCCAGGTAGGCCTGCTGCGTGGCGAAGCCGTTGTCGGCCGTGAGCGGCAGGTAGCCCGCGGGCAGCGAACCGTTGGCCTGGCCGGGCGTCTGGCCGGCGCCGCCGGCGTAGCAGAGGAACTTCGCCAGCTTGGTCGCCGTGGCGGTGTCCTCGCCGCTCGTCGGGAAGACGGCGTACACCGGCATCGCCCCCGGATAGGCCGCCTTGCCCTTCGCCGTGCCGAGCGCGTCGTCGGCGACGACCCAGGTGCCCGCCTCGTCGTCGGCCTCCAGCAGGCCGGCCGCGGCCGTGAGGCCCTTGGTGTCGGGCTCGACGAACGTCCGCCCGGAGGCGTCCGAGAACTGCTTGCCGGCGGCCACCTCGGAGCTCGACTGCAGGGCGGCCGTGCGGAGGTTGTAGCGACGCGCCGCCGGGAGCGAGACGAGCCCGAGGACGAAGCGGTAGCCGACGGCCTGCCGGCCCTCCGTGCGCAGCGGCAGCGTCGTGGCGTCGTACCCGTCGTAGCGGCAGACGGTGGCTGCGGCCGAGCTGGCGAACTGCAGGTTGAGGCCGACGGCACCGAGGCCGGACAGCGGGTTCGCGACCAGCTGCAGGTAGGGCGTCGGGCTCTTCCGGTAGCAGGCGTTGTCGTCGATGTACCACTGCGGGGCGACGAACTCGTCGAGCAGCGGCCAGTTGTCGACCGGCAGGTCGAGGCCCTTGTACGCCGGGTTCACCTTCATCCCCCACGGGTCGGGCGTGCCGTCGAGCCAGGCACGGGCCTCGGGGTCGGCGTCGATCCAGCGGGTCAGCGCCCACACGAGGTCGGAGTTCGACGAGAACACCTGCAGCGCCGCGCCCGCCTGCAGCGTCGATCGCTCGTCGATGCCGGGGTTGAGCGCGCGGAACTCCGGGTCGAGGGTGATGTTGAGCGGGTTGTCGCCCAGCCCCTCGTGCCCGTTGCGCACGAACGCCACCGCCGGGTACGACGCGCTGAGCAGCTTCGCGACCAGGCGGGCGTTGAGGTTCAGCTGCTCACGGCGCCGCTTGTCCCCGTTGTCGATCGAGAACGCGATGGCGAACCCGCCGAACGCGATGGGGGCCTGGGCCACCGGGCGCTGGTAGCCGCCCGGCTGCGGCGCGGTGCTGAACGCACCCTTGATCTCGCCGGACTGGACGAGGCTGCGCGCGAGCGACTCGGCCTGCTGCACGTGGGTGAACGAGTACAGCGAGTCGGTGGTGCAGAACTTCGGGCGCCACGAGGCGGTCAGCTCGTTGAGCACCACGGAACCCATCAGCTCGAGCGGCTTCTCGACCGACTCCACCGGGCAGACCTCGGCGGTCTGCGCGAACTCGAGCGGGACCGTGATCCGGTTGCGCCAGTTCGACGGCGTCCACCACAGGTTGCCGCGCACGGCCTGGTCGGAGGTCCGGCTCGACGCCGGCTCCCCCGCCGCGTACGAGCCGGTACGACGGCAGGTGGCATCGCCGCTCGCCAGCTGGGCGTCGGTCAGCGGCACCCCGGCCTTGGTCGTCAGCTGGGTGCCCTCCGGCAGCGTGGTGCCGAACGCGTCGCAGCTGACGCCGACGACGGGCACCGCGACGAGGGCGCAGGCGACCTTGGCCGAGCACCCGAGCGAGGCGTTCTCCGCCTTGGTCCACACCGCGAAGTCGGCGGAGCCCTTGCCGTCGGAGCCGGTGATGCCGTAGGTCGTGTTGCTCGGCAGGCCGCCGGCCTCGGCCGAGTCGGACTCCGGCGGCAGCGGCATGCAGCCGACGCCCGGGTCCGGTCCGCCGTAGTAGGTCGTGCCGCCGGCGGCCTTGAAGGGCAGCCAGTGCTCGGTGGTCAGCTGGGACACCGACGAGCACGCCTTCGGCAGGGTGGCGGGCGGGCCGACGATCGCCTCGCGGTCCTCGGCCTTCGCCCAGGCGTCGAAGCGCCACGACGGCGTGCTCGAGGCGGCCGCGAGGTAGCGCTCGGGCGCCGTCTGGGTCCAGCAGGTCTCCGGCGAGAGCCTCACCTGCCCCTTGGGGGTGGCACCGTCGGTGTCGACGCCGCGGCACTGCAGGAGGACGAAGGGGTACTCCTGGTTGCGGCCGTCGGACGAGTTCGGGTCGGGCACGACGGCGCCGGTCGGGTGCGCCCCCTCCCAGCGGACCTTGATCTCCTGGCGTCCGCGCAGGTTGGTGGTCTGCGAGACGTTGAGCCGCACCTTGTTGGTGGAGGCGACCGTCTCCTTGCCGTCGGCGTCGAGGAAGGCCCGGACGGCGGTCACCGACTTCGTCACGCCCTCGGCAGCACCGGCGGGCGCCTGTCCGCCGGGGAGCACGACCGCCAGGCCGCCGAGCACGAACGCGAGCGCGAAGAGGAGCCGCTCGGCCCGGCGTCGTGCCGTGCCCCCGCCTGTCACCCGGCCTGTCGCCCGGCCGGCCATCACGACCGCCTCCGGCCGACCACCTGCGCCACCACGGGCGGCACGATGAGCACGCCGGCGAACAGGCCGATCACGAGCGCGGCCAGGACCGACGGCGGGCCGGACCCCGCGTCGGGGTCGAGGGTGGTCGCGACGACCTGCACGTCGTCGCTCGTGGTCCCGGCGCCGGTGCCGTCGGCGCCGCCGCCGGCCACCGGGACGTCGCCGGCACCCGCCGGGGCGTCGGGGATGCCGTCGCCGTCGGTGTCGGTCGTCGCGGCACCGGGCGTGTCGGAGCCGGTGTCCGTCGTACCGCCCTTGGGGCCGCCGGTCCCGTTCGGGTTGTCGTTGTAGGAGCCCACGCCGTCGGCGCACGGGCCCTTGCCGGGCCGGTCACAGTCGGCCGGGAAGGGCGCGATCTTCGCGAGCAGGTTCTGCTCGGGGTGGCCGGCGACGAACGTCGGGTTGTGGCAGTTCTTGACGTTCTGGATGATCGAGGCGTCGAAGGACACCTTGGGGTCGGCCTTCTTCAGCTTGTTGACCTGGGTGAAGCTCGCCTGGACCAGGTTGATCGGCAGCGGCGAGTAGCCGATCGGGCCGATCTCCGACTGGCCCTCGCAGATCGAGTGCTTGAGGAAGTCGACGATCGTCTGGCGCTTCGCCGTCGTCATCCGGGAGTCGTCGGCGGCGGTCGGGATGATCGCGTACACGTACGACGACAGCGGGTAGGTCCGCTTGTCCGGGTTGACGTAGACCTTGTCGAGCTTCTGGGTCAGGTAGTTCGGGTCGCTCGGGTTGTCGTTGATCTCCGCCTTGGTCAGCGCGACCGCGACGTTGTACTGCGTCGGCAGGGTGAAGTAGCCGGCCTTGTTGAGCAGTTTCGCGACCGGGTAGCCGGCCATCAGCGGGTAGGAGTACTCCTCCATCGCGATGGCGCCGACCGAGCCCTTGGCCTTGATGAAGTTCATGACGCCGTCCGAGCCGGTCTGCGCGCGCTGGGGACCGCGGGCCTCGCCGCAGTTGAGCGGGAAGTAGTCCGTCGGGGCTGCCTTGCCGCCGTTGCAGTCCTTCCAGAGACCCGCGTGCTGGCTGGTCATCCACGTGCTGAACTGGTTGGTGACACCCGCGCCGTCGGCGCGCACCACGGGGATGATCGGGATCGACGGCAGCGCCCGGCCGTTGTTGTCGCTGGTGATCGCGGGGTCGTTCCAGTTGCTGATCTTGTTGGTGAAGATCTTCGCCAGGGTGTCTCCCGACAGGCGCAGGTTGCGGATCTTCTTGCCGCCGACCTCGATGTTGTAGGGGAAGGCCGTACCGCCGGCCACGACCGGCAGGTAGGCGAACGAACGGCCGAGCGAGGAGTCCGTCGCGCCCGTCGTCGGGTCCTTCCCCCGGTAGGGCGAGTCGGTCACGCCGAAGTCCGTGGACTTGTTGGCGTAGTCCTTGCGGCCCTGGGCCGCGCCGTTGGCGGTGTAGACGACCTTGAGTCCCTTGGCGTCGACGTCGGCCACCCACTGGTTGACCGCGTTGGCCGCCCACGAGGAGCCGGAGCCCTGGATCAGCGCGTACGACGGCGCGGCGGCGCTGGCCGCGCCGGGACCGGCCGCGACGGCGAGGTAGCCGGCGAGCAGGAGCGCGACGGTGCGGACGACCCGCATCCGGGTGCGCGTGGCGATCATCGGTTCTTCCTTCCCCTGGCCGCCAGGCGGGCGAGCAGGAACAGCGAGAGCACCACGGCGAGCAGGACGGTCGCGCCGGCGTACGCGCGCTGCTCCATCTCCGGGCTTCCGGTGCTCACCGAGGCGTAGACGAACAGCGGGAGCGAGTTCATCGGGTTGTGGGTCGGGTTGGCGTTGAAGAAGGTCGAGGCGCCGGAGGTCAGCAGCAGCGGCGAGGTCTCGCCGACCGCGCGGGCCACGCCGAGGATGAGCGCGGTCGCCAGGCCCGGGCGCGCGGTCGGCAGGACCACCTTCCACACGGTCTGCCAGCGCCCGGCGCCGAGGGCGTACGACGCCTCGCGCAGGCCGTTCGGCACGACGCGCAGGACGACCTCGCTCGCGCGGGCCATGATCGGCAGCGCCATCACCGCGAGCGCGAGCGAAGCCGCGAGGCCGCTCGTCTCCATGCCCAGGTTGACGATCCAGACGGTGTAGATGAACAGGCCCGCCACGATCGAGGGCAGCGCGGTCATCGCCTCCACGACGGTGCGCACGAGGACCGCGCCCCGGCCGCCGACCTCGGAGATGTAGACCGCCGTCGCGACGCCGAGCGGCATGGCGATGGACACGGCGATGCAGACCTCGATGACGGTGCCGACCAGCGCATGGGCGATACCGCCCGTCGTGAAGGGCGCATCGGCGTGCACCCCGGCCATGTCGTCGAAGAAGAAGTTCCAGTGCGTCAGGGCCGGCAGGCCCTTCCACACCGTGGAGACCACCGTGCTGAGCAGGGCGAGGCCGACCAGCGCCGGAGCGGCCATCACGACCGACGCGACGACGCGGTCCACGACGATGCGGCGGGGCTGGGTGAGCGCCGTCAGGCCGGCGTAGAAGGCGACGAAGACGGCGTACCAGATCACGGCGAAGCCGACGGCGCCCGAGAACGGCAGCACCTGCGTGTAGCCGACCCAGGTCGTCGCGGTCGCGCCGACCAGCGCGCCGACCAGGGTCAGCGTGTCCTCCCGGGTGCGGTGCCCGGCGCGGCGGAGCGTCTCGGGAGCGGGCACCGTCTCGGGCTGCGGCTGCGGGTGGTCCTCGGCACGGGCCTCGGGCCGGGTCTCGACGGCGGTCACAGCTCGGTCACCCCGCCTCCGCGCGAGCGGGCCACGACGACCGCGGCGAGGCTGTTGACCACGAGCGTCATCACGAACAGCAGGAAGCCCGCGGTCAGCAGGGCCGAGAGCTGCGCCGGCGTGGCCTCCTTGAACCCGGACGCGATCAGCGCCGAGATGGTCGCCGTACCGGACTCCAGCACGTTCGGCTTGATCTCGAAGGCCTGCGAGATGACCATCACCACGGAGATCGTCTCGCCGAGCGCGCGGCCCAGGGCGAGCATCGTCCCGCCGATGACGCCACCGCGGCCGAACGGCAGCACCACCGTGCGCACCATCGCCCAACGGGTGGCGCCCAGCGCGAGCGCCGCCTCCTTCTCGCCTGCCGGCGCCTCCGAGAAGACCTCGCGCATCACGGAGGTCGCCATCGGGTAGATCATCATCGCCACGGCGAGCGCGGCGATCGCCGCCGACCCCGCGTACGACGGGTAGCCCGGCGCCTGGTTCCAGATCGGGTAGTCGACGTCGGTGCGGACCTTGAAGAACGGGATCCAGCCGAAGTGCTTGCTGATCCAGTGGGTCACCAGCGTGGCGTGCGGCTGGACGACGATCAGCACCCACAGGCCGAACACGATGCCGGGCACGGCGGCCATCAGGTCCACCGCACGCACGAGCAGCGGCCGGGCCCAGCCCGGGGCCCAGTCGGTGATGTAGAGCGCGGTCAGCAGCGAGAGCGGGAAGGCGATGAGCAGCGCGATCACCGCGACCTGGATCGTGCCGAGCACGACCGCGGCGATGCCGACGATGTCCTGGCTGGGCAGCCAGCGGTACTCGGTGAAGAACGAGAGGCCGTAGTGCTGCAGCGTCGGCACGGACTGGATCCCCAGGAAGATGCCGATGCCGGAGGTGATGACCAGGACGGTGAAGGCGAGCACCCGCACGACCTGCAGGAACACCCGGTCCTGCACGGAGTACCGCACGGCGATCGGCCGTGGGACGTCCTCACCCGGGTCCTCGTAGGACGACGCAGGTGGCGTCGGGACAGCAACACGCGACATACCGGGGGCACCCCTACCCGTAGGCGGCCCCCGATGGCCGAACCAACAACTGCATTAAGTCTAGTGGTTCGGCTGGATTAATTTGGAAACTACAGATCAGATGCTGGACGTGTGTCCTCCGCCACCTCGTCCGGCGTGGTGGCCCGCCCGTCGACGTACACGTCCTCCTCCCGGCCGGGCCGGTTGCGCAGCGACCACACGAAGTACGCCGCCGCGAGGACGAAGAGCACGATCGAGGTCCACACGTTGAAGCGCAGGCCGAGGACGTCCTCGAGCTGCACGTTGTCCACGCGGATGTACTCGATCCAGCCCCGGCCCAGCGTGTAGGCCATGACGTAGACGGCCATCACCCGGCCGTGCCCGAGGCGGTAGCGACGCTCGAGCCAGATGATCAGCGCGAAGGCGGCGAGGTTCCAGAGGCACTCGTAGAGGTAGGTCGGGTGGAAGACCGTGCCGTCCGCGTACGGTCCGCCGAAGGCGGTGCCGCAGTACTTGCCGGAGGTCTGCACGCCGTCGACCAGGCACTGCCAGTGGTCCTGGTCGATCTCCAGGCCCCAGGGCAGGTCGGTCGGACGGCCGTAGAGCTCCTGGTTGAACCAGTTGCCCCAGCGGCCGATCGCCTGCGCCACCAGGACGCCGGGCGCGAGCGCGTCCAGCATCGGCAGCAGCCGGATCCCCTTGCGGCGGGCGCCGATCCAGGCACCCACGGCCCCCAGGCCGACGCCGCCCCAGATGCCGAGGCCGCCGTGCCAGACGTAGAGCGCGTCGACGGGCGAGCCGTCGGAGCCGAAGTACTTCTCCCAGTCGGTCGCGACGTGGTAGAGCCGGGCGCCGATGAGGCCGAAGGGCACGGCCCAGAGAGCGACGTCCTGGACCTCGCCCAGCGTGCCGCCGCGCGCCTGCCAGCGCTTCTCGCCGATCCAGATGGCGACGACGATGCCGAGGATGATGCACAGCGCGTAGCCGCGCAGCGGGAACGGCCCGATGTGCCACACGCCGTTGGCCGGGCTCGGGATCGTGGCGGTGATCAGCTGGGGCAGCACGGGTCAGTCCTCGGTGAGCAGGGTGTGGATGTCCGCCGCGAACTCGGCGGCCGAGGTCTCCTGGTTCCACAGGACGACGGCCTCGTCGTGGCTGTCGATGGCCAGGGTGAAGGTCGAGTGGCCGCCGAGGTCGTAGCCCCCGGTCGGCAGCTTCTTGCCGTCGTTGACGTAGACGTGGATCGGCTCGCCGAGCTCGATGATCGTGTCGAGGTCGCCGGTCAGGCCGATGAACGACTTGTCGTAGCGGTCGAGATAGGCGCGCATGGTCTTCTCGTCGTCGCGCTCGGGGTCCGTCGTGACCAGCACGACGTCGACCTTCTTGCGGTCGGCGGCGTCGAGCTGGTTGAGCCCGGCCGCGATGTTGTTGAGCACCAGCGGACAGAAGTCCGGGCAGTTGGTGTAGCCGAAGAAGACCAGGGTGAGCGGCTTGTCGGTGCTCGCCGCGAGCGAGTACGGCTTCCCGTCGGTGTCGGTCAGCGCGATGTCCGGCGCCTGGTAGGGCTGCTCCAGCCGGGTGCCGGTGAACTCGGCCTTCTCGTCGGCCGTGCCGCAGGCGGCCATCACCAGGCCGAGCAGTGCGCACAGCACTGCGAGCCTACGCACGAACGCCCCCCGCCAGCTCCTCGGTCAGGGACTTCAGCGCCGCGAGGCCCGCCGCCCGGTCGTCCGGGTGGTCCAGCAGGGTACGGACGAACGCCGAGCCGACGATCACGCCGTCGGCGTACGCCGCCAGGGCGGCCGCCTGCGCACCGGTGCTCACCCCGACCCCGACGCCCACGGGGAGGTCGGCCCCGCCGTTCGGGCTCAGCGCCTTGGTGCGCTCGATCAACGGCGCCACCCCGGCGGCCGTGGCCTGCGTCGTGCCGGTGACGCCCATGATCCCGGTCGCGTAGACGAAGCCGCGCGAGGCGGCCGTGGTCAGGGCGATCCGCTCGTCGGTCGACGACGGCGCGACGAGGAAGACCTTGTCGAGGTCGCGCGCGTCGGCGGCCGCGATCCACTCGGGAGCGAAGTCGGGCGTGAGGTCGGGCGTGATCAGGCCCGCTCCCCCGGCGTTCGCCAGGTCCTGGGCGAACCGCTCGACGCCGTACCTCTCGATGGGGTTCCAGTAGGTCATCACGAGCGTCGGCACACCGGTCGCCGCGACCGCCTCGACCGTGCGCAGCACGTCGGTGGTGCGCACCCCCGCCTCGAGCGCCTGCTGCGCGGCGGCCTGGATCGTCGGGCCGTCCATCACCGGGTCGCTGTAGGGCAGGCCGATCTCGATGATGTCGCAGCCGGCGTCGACCATGGCCTTGAGCGCGGCGATGCTGCCGTCGACGTCGGGGAAGCCCGCGGGCAGGTAGCCGACGAGGGCAGCGCGACCCTCGGCCCGCGCCTTCGCGAACGCGGTGCTCGTGCTGGTCACTTCTTCTCCCCCGCCTCACCGAGGTGGAACCACTCCATGGCGGTGCCCATGTCCTTGTCGCCGCGGCCCGAGAGGTTGACCAGCAGGGTCTGGCCCGGCCGGTCCTTCGCGACCTTCAGCGCGCCCGCGATCGCGTGGGCGCTCTCGATCGCCGGGATGATGCCCTCGGTGCGCGCCAGCAGGGCCATCGCGTCCATCGCCTCGGCGTCGGTCACCGGGAGGTACGACGCCCGGCCGCCCGCCGCGAGCGCGGCGTGCTGCGGGCCGACGCCGGGATAGTCCAGGCCGGCGGAGATCGAGTGCGACTCGACCGTCTGGCCGTCGTCGTCCTGGAGCACGAAGGTGCGCGCCCCGTGGAGCACCCCGATCGAGCCGGCGAAGATCGTCGCGGCGTGGCGACCGGTCTCGACGCCGTCGCCGCCTGCCTCGAAGCCGTAGATCGCGACCTCCGGGTCGTCGACGAAGCCCGCGAACAGCCCGATGGCGTTGGAGCCGCCGCCGACGCACGCCGCGATGGCGTCGGGCAGGGCGCCGGTGAGGTCGAGGCACTGCTGGCGCGCCTCGTCGCCGATGCCGCGCACGAAGCTGAGCACGAGGCTCGGGAACGGGTGCGGGCCCGCGGCCGTGCCGAAGAGGTAGGCGGTGTGGTCCACGCTGGCGACCCAGTCGCGCAGGGCCTCGTTGATCGCGTCCTTCAGGGTCCGCGAGCCGCTCCTGACCGGGATCACCTCGGCGCCGAGCAACTGCATCCGCGCGACGTTGAGCGCCTGGCGCTCGGTGTCGACCTCGCCCATGTAGACGGTGCAGTCGAGCCCCAGGTACGCCGCCGCCGTCGCCGAGGCCACGCCGTGCTGGCCGGCGCCGGTCTCGGCGATGACGCGCGTCTTGCCCATCCGCTTGGTCAGCAGCGCCTGGCCGAGCACGTTGCGGATCTTGTGCGCGCCGGTGTGGTTGAGGTCCTCACGCTTGAGCAGGATGCGCGCGCCGGCGTGCTCGGAGAGCCGCTTCGCGTCGTAGAGCATGCTCGGGACGCCGGCGTAGTTCTGCAGCAGGTCCTCGAACTCCGCGGTGAACGTCGGGTCGACCATCGCCTTCTGCCAGGCGATGTCGAGCTCGTCCAACGCAGCCATCAGGGCCTCGGGCATGAACCGGCCGCCGAAGGCGCCCGCGCCTCCGAACCAGCCGAGCGCGTCGGCGTCGTACGTGCTCCCTGCGCCAGTCATCGCTGCTCTCCACTCCTCCGTTGCAGGCCGGTCATGGCGGCCACGGCGTCCCTCGGTGCTCCGTCCCTGACCAGCGCCTCACCGACCAGCACCGCACGGGCGCCCTCGTCGACGAAGCGCTGCACGTCGGCCTGCCCGGTGATGCCGGACTCGGCGACCAGGACCCGGGCGGCCGGCACCAGCGGCGCGAGGCGGCCGAAGGTCCCGGCGTCGACCTCGAGCGTCTTCAGGTTGCGCGCGTTGACACCGATCAGCTCGGCGCCGATCTCGATCGCGCGCTCCGTCTCGGCCTCGTCGTGCACCTCCAGCAGCACCGTCAGCCCGAGCTCGCGGGCGAGGTCGTGCAACCGGTCCAGCCGGTCGTCCGGCAGGCACGAGGCCATCAGCAGCGCCAGGTCGGCACCCGCCGCCCGGGCCTCGAGCAGCTGGTACTCGGTGACGATGAAGTCCTTGCGCAGCACGGGCACCTCGACCGCGGCCCGCACGGCGCGCAGGTCGTCCAGGCTCCCACCGAAGCGCCGCTGCTCGGTGAGCACGCTGATCGCGGCGGCGCCGCCGGCGGCGTACTCCTTCGCCAGCGCGGCGGGATCGGGGATGTCGGCCAGCTCGCCCTTGCTCGGGCTCTTCCGCTTCACCTCGGCGATCACGCTCGAGCCCGCGTCGCGGAAGTGCGGCATCGGGTCGCGCGGCGCCGGAGCGTCGGCGAGGGCGGCACGCAGGTCGGCCTCGGGCACACTCGCCTGCCGGAGCGCGAGGTCCTCGCGAACACCGGCGACGATCTCGTCAAGCACAGTTCCCATCGCTGTCAGTGTTCCACGCGGCAGGGAACGCACCGCACAGTGGCTGGACTTGTGGACCTCCGGCCAGCCGATGGTTTCCGGGGCGCCGACGCGGTTAGGCTGCTGCGACCGCCCGGATTTCGGCCGGGCCCGACCCAGAAGGATCAGCGTGAGCTACGGATCTCCGCCGCCCCCGCCCGGCAACCAGCCTCCCTACGGTGGCAACCCCTACGGCCAGCAGCCGCCCTACGGCGGCGGTGCGCCCTTCGGCGGCCCCACCTCCGGTGACCCCGGCACCCTCGACCTGCCCTACTACGGCATCGGGTTCGGCGCCGCGGTCCAGCGGGCGTTCAAGAAGTACGCGCGCTTCGACGGTCGCGCCAGCCGCAGCGAGTACTGGTGGTACGCGCTCGGCGTCGGCCTGATCGGCGTGGTGCTCTACGTCCTGCTCTTCATCGGGCTCGCGGCCGAGTCCACGGCGCTGACGCTGATCTTCGGCCTGCTGTTCCTGGTGTACTTCCTCGCGACCATCGTGCCGAGCATCGCCATCGGCGTGCGGCGCCTGCACGACGGCGGCTTCAGCGGCTGGATGTACCTGCTCGGCTTCATCCCGGGCTGTGGCGGCATCATCCAGCTGGTGATGATGTGCCTGCCCTCGAAGCCCGAGGGTGCGAAGTACGACCGCGTCGGCGGTGGACAGAACTTCGGCGGGGGCGGCTACGGCAACCCCTACGGCCAGTAGCCGCTGCCGCTCAGGACGTCACGACGCCCCGGACCGTTGGTCCGGGGCGTCGTTGCATGTCAGGTGCGGGCCGGCCGCTCGTCAGGGCGCGAGCCAGGCGCCGGCGGGCAGGTTGCGCAGCACCGTGAAGACGAGCATCGCCACGCCCAGGATGATCGCCGACCTGTTGAGCGAGCGGTCGGACGGACTCCACGGGGTCCCGGTCCAGCGGCCGTGCGCCCAGCGGTAGAAGGCGTAGGCGATGAACGGCAGCGACAGCACGAAGAGCAGGTTGCTCGACGCCGCGGCGCCGATCTGCAGGTTGCCGAGGTCGTTGACGGCACGCAGGCCGCCGCAGCCCGGGCAGGAGAAGCCCATCGCGGCGGTCGGGCAGATCCCCCAGCTGTTCTGGTCGTGGGGGTCACGCAGGTGCAGCGCCAGCGTGGCGGCCGCGAGGCCGCCGGCCACCGCGGCGGGCGGCACCATCCGGCGCCACCGGGAGACCCCGGTGGCGGGCGTGGAGGGTGCCGTGAGGGTCATCGCCTCGGCCGAGCCTCAGTGGCTCGACTCGTGCAGGCCCATCTTCACGAGGACGAGGAACAGCGGGCCGGCCGCGACCGCGATGACCGCGCCGATCCAGAAGAGCGGCCAGTTCAGCGGCGAGACGGACATTCCGATGGCGCCGACCACGAAGCCGACCAGCGAGACCAGCACTGCAGTCCAGGCGGCGGGGGTGTTGCCGTGGTTGTCGGCCATGGGTGGGAACTCCTCGTTCAAGCGGGTCGGTCAGGAGGATTCTAGGGGGTCAGCTGTCCGTCGGGTCGCTGCCCTCGTCCAGTGACTTCCACAGGTCGAGGTTGGTGCGGTCCTCCGGGGCGCCGGCGGGCGGGGGCGAGGCGTCGGCGGCGGCGCCCGGGGCGTCGTACCGGGTGCCCATCTCGGGCCACTCCGGGACCATCCGGACGGCGGCACCGGCGGCCAGGAAGGCCACGAGCGAGGTCAGCAGGGCGATCCACAGCCACGGGGTGCGCTCGACCTCGACGGCGGAAGCGTTGAGGCCCAGCCGGATCGCGAGGTCGCCGGCTGCGGAGTCGTCCTGGACGAAGCCGCCGACAACGACGACGACCCCGATGCCGGCCGCCGCGACGAGCGCGAGGACGGCGACGATCCGGCGCACGACGCCGCGGGTGACCAGCAGGACTCCCCAGGCGGCCAGCGCCACCAGGGCCAGCGCGCCGGCGAGCGGGAACTCGACGGACCGGTCCTGGACCGTGCGGGCGAGCCCGCCCGCAGCCGTCAGCGTCGACTCCGGGACGGTCAGCATCTCCTTGTGCCCGGCGACGGCGGCGAACCCGCTGCCCGCGATGCCGAGGAGCACCGTCGGCCCGAAGGTACGACGGCCGGCCGGCGCCGCGGGGCGCTCAGCCACCGAGCAGCCCGTCGTCGAAGCAGGTCCGGGCACCGGTGTGGCACGCGACGCCGACCTGGTCGACCTTGACGAGGAGGGTGTCGCCGTCGCAGTCGAGCCGGACCTCGTGGACGTGCTGGGGATTGCCGGACGTCTCGCCCTTGACCCAGTACTCGTTGCGGGAGCGGCTCCAGTAGGTCGCCCGCCCGGTCGTCAGCGTGCGGTGCAGCGCCTCGGTGTCCATCCACGCGAGCATCAGCACCTCGCCGGTGTCGTGCTGCTGCACGACGGCGGGCAGCAGCCCGTCGTCGGTCAGCTTGAGCCGGTCGGCGATGGCGGGGTCGAGGGAGGTCACGGCTCCATTATCCGGTCAGGGGTGGTGCCGCGCTGCGCGACCCACGACGCGTGGAGCCGTGCGTAGGGCGTGTCCGCCTGCTGCGCCAGCTCGCGGTGCGGGCCGTGCTGCACGATCCGGCCGCGGTCGACCACGACCACCACGTCCGCCGCCTCGGCGGTCGAGAGGCGGTGCGCGATGGTGACCGAGGTGCGGCCGGTCATCAGGCTCTCCAGGGCTCGCGCGATCCGGGTCTCGAGCTCGGGGTCGACGGCGCTGGTCGCCTCGTCGAGCACGAGCAGGTCGGGGTCGGCGAGCTGTGCCCGCAGCAGCGCGACGAGCTGGCGCTCCCCCGCCGACAGCGACTCGCCGCGCTGGCCCACCCGCGTCTCCACGCCGTCGGGCAGCCCGGCGAGCCAGTCACCGAGGCCGATGGAGTCGGCCGCCTGCTGGATCTCCTCGGCGGTGGCACCGAGACGGCCGTAGCGGACGTTGGCGGCCAGGGTGTCGTCGAAGAGGAAGCCCTCCTGCGGCACCAGGACCACGCTGCTGCGCAGCGCCGCCTCGCTGATCTCGCGGAGGTCGACGCCGTCGAGCAGGACGCGTCCGCGGCTCGGGTCCATCAGCCGGGTCAGCAGCTTGGCGATCGTCGACTTGCCCGAGCCGGTCTCACCGACGACGGCGACCCGCTGGCCGGCGGGAATCGCCAGGTCGATGTCGCTGAGGACCTCCGAGCCGCCCGGGTAGGCGAACCCGACGCCCTCGAACCGGACGTCGATCGCGCCCTTCGGCAGCGTCTGCCCGTCCCGGCCGGGGTCGACGAGGTCGGCGGGGGTGTCGAGGATGCCGATCACCCGACGCCAGCCGGCGATGGCGTTCTGGGCGTCGGTGAGGATCTGGGTGCCCATCTGCACCGGGCCGACGAAGAGGGTGACCAGGAAGGCGAAGGCGAGCACCTCGCCCGCGGTGATCCCCTCCCCCCACGCGAAGCCCTGGCCCAGCCAGATGCCGACGATGAGCACACCCGCGTTGGCGAAGCCGGCCGAGATCCCGCCGAGGCTGAACGAGAACGCCGTGAACCCCTGGGCCCGCGTGCTCGCCGCCTTGTGCGTGTCGATCGCCAGGTCGATGCGCTCCTGGGTGCGGTCCTCGATCGCGTAGGACTTCACCACCGTCGCGCCGACCACGGGCTCGGACACCGCGGAGAGCAGCACGCCGACCTGGCGTCGTACGGTCCCGTAGGCGGCGGCGAGCTTGCGCTGGAAGTAGCGCAGGCTCAGGAAGAGCGGCGCGAAGCAGAGCCACACGACGAGGGCGAGCTGCCAGCTGTAGAAGAGCATCACGAGGGTGGCGACGAGCATCTGGCCGACGCTCACCACGAAGAGCAGGCCGCCGAAGACGAGGAACTGGCTCACCTGGTCGACGTCGCTGGTGACCCGCGAGACGAGGGCGCCGCGGCGCTCGGTGTTCTGCGTGAGCAGCGGCAGGTCGTGGACGTGGCGGAAGGCCTTCACCCGCAGCGTCGCCAGCCCGCGCTCGGCGGTGGAGAACAGGCGCGCCGTCATGGCGTACGACGCCCAGCTGGTCACCACGATCGCCGCACCGGCCGCGAGGGCGAGCCAGGTGGTGAAGGTGACGTCGGGGCCGTCCGGACCGCGCAGGCCCTTGTCGACCGTCTGCTGGATCGCGATCGGCACGATGACCTGGCCGACGGAGGCGAGCACGGCCAGCAGCAGCGTGCGACCGATGCCCTCGACCAGCTCGGGCGAGTGGCGCACGCCGCGGCGGATGGTCTCCCAGGCGCCGATGTCCTCGCCGGTGTGCAGCGCGGTGCTCATGCCGGCACCTCCTGCTCGTCGGTCTCGTAGGCGTTGACCAGGCGCGCATAGTCGGCGTTGCGTGCGACGAGCTCGTCGTGCGGGCCGCGGTCGGCGATGGCACCGTCGACGAGGTAGAGCACCTCGTCGGCGAGGCCGATCGTGGCCTTGCGGTAGGCGACGACGACGAGCGTGGTGTCGGTGGAGCCGAGCGCGCCGAGGATCCGCGCCTCCACCTCGGGGTCGACGGCGGAGGTGGCGTCGTCGAGGACCAGCAGGCGGGGTCGCCGGACCAGGGCCCGGGCGAGCGAGAGCCGCTGCCGCTGGCCGCCCGACAGGGTGGTGCCGCGCTCCCCCAGCCGCGTGTCGAGCCCGTCGGGCAGGGCCGCGACGAACCCGTCGGCCTGTGCCGTGCGCAGCGCCTCCCACACGTCGGCGTCGGGGACGTCGAGGCCCAGCGTCACGTTGCCCCGGACGGTGTCGTCGAACAGGAACGCCGTCTGCGGTACGACGGCCAGCGCCTCCGCCAGCGCGCCGCGCCGAAGGTCACGCACGTCCGTGCCGTCGACCCGGATCGCGCCGCCGTCGACGTCGACCAGCCGCGCCACCAGCGTGGTCAGGGTGCTCTTGCCGGACGCGGTGGCGCCGACGAGGGCGACCGTGCGGCCCGGCGCGACGTCGAAGCTCAGGTCGCGCAGCAGCGGGCGGTCCGGGGTGTAGCCGAACTCCGCACCGGCCACCTCGAGCCGCGCGCCGCCCTCGTGGGCGGGGAGCACCTGGTCGCCGTACTCCATGGCGCCGGAGGCGCGCAGCACCGCGGCCACGCGGCGGTAGCCGACGACGCTGCGCGGGAAGTCGCCGAGGAGCCAGCCGATCGAGCGGATCGGGAACGCGACGACCGTGAGCAGGTAGGTCACCGTCACGACGTCGCCGGCCACGGTGGCACCGGACATGACGCGGTGCACCCCGAGCACGAGGACCACGAGGACCGCGAGGTTGGGCAGCGCGGCGAGCGTGGGGTCGAAGGCGGCGCGGATCCGGCCGACCCTGATGTTGGCCTCGCGCAGCTCGACGGCCTTCGCCCGGAACCTCTCGGTCTCCTCGGGCTCACGGCCGAGGGTCTTCACGACGAGCGCGCCGTCGAAGGACTCGTGCGCGATCTCGGACAACTCGGCGCGCAGCTGCTGGGCGCGGGTGGCCCAGCCCTGGGCGAGGCGCTGGTAGACGACATTGGTGCCGATGACCACCGGGAAGACCAGCAGTCCGACCGTCGCGAGCGCCAGGTCGGTCAGCAGCATCTGCACGACCGCGATCACCATCATCGCGACCGTGCCGACCGCCATCGGAAGCGGAGCGATCGGTCCCCAGGCTGCCTCGACGTCGGAGTTGGCGTTGGACAGCAGCTCGCCGGTCGGGTGCCGCTGGTGCCACTCCATCGGGAGGCGGAGGTACTGCCGGGTGACGGCGCGGCGGCTGTGCGCCTGCATGCGGTACTGCATGACGCCCGCGCCCAGGCGGCGCGCGACGATGCCGACCGCGCGGAGGATGGCCACCCCGACGAAGAGTCCCAGCACGGCCCAGAGCAGGCCACCGCCGATCTCGCCGTTCTTGAAGGCCGGCAGCACGACGTGGTCGGTCGACCAGCCCAGCACCCACGCGTCGGCGACGGTCAGCGCCCCGAAGAGCACGCTCCCGACCGTGGAGAGGGTGAAGATCCAGGGCTCGCGCTTGATGGCCACCCAGAGGACACCGAAGCCGGCGGACGTCGTACCGGTTCCTGTGCTCACTTCACCCCGCAACCTGCTCGCCGATCGGCCTATTCCCTGCCGACGAGCCGGACATCACACAGCGACTGCTGCTCGACCGCGCGGGCCAGGCGTGCGTCCGAGGTGACCAGGGGCACCGACAGCGCCCGCGCCAGCTCGACATAGAACGCATCGGTGATCCGCAGGTTGTCGCGGCGCGACCACGCTGCCCGGACAAGGGGGTGACTCGGATGAAGAGCGAGAGGCATGGAGCCGAACTCCCGCACCGCGTCATCTGCGCCGGGATGCCCGGCGCGCGCCCGACGAGCCAGTGCTGACACGACCTCCCCGGTCACGACATCGGGGGCGTGGAGCCTGTCGACGCCCACGATCTCCTCGGTGGCAACGCCCGGGCGACCGCCTGACAGCAGGTCGACCACGGATGACGCATCAATCACCCACGCCATCGGCCGCGTCCCCCCACCGTGTGCCGAACTCATCGCGGACTTCGTCCATGATCCGCTGCGCTTCCTCGCGCGAGAGCTCCGGCAACGGGGGGTTCGCGCGCACCCGCTCCATCCAGACCCTCATCGCCGTGCGCTGCAGCTCCTCCTCGATCGCCTCCTGCGTCAGCTTTGACACGTTGAGCCCCGCCTCCCGCGCGCGAGCGGCAAGCTCGTCGGGGACGTAGACATTGAGGCGTGCCATACACACACGATACACACCTCAGACCGCACGCAGTCGGTCCTTGCCCGTCCCGGTCCGGCCATTCCTGCCCGGCGCAGGACGCAGGACCGCCTGGCGTCGTACCCGCGTGCCGTCCACGACGAGCGCCGTGAACGCGCGGTCGGCGTGGCTCCAGAGCACGAGCGCACCGGAGATGGCATGGTCCACCAACAGGGTGCCGACCACGTGCGCGAGCCACGGCTCGATGGCATCGACCCGCACGTACGACGCCTCGCTGATGTCGAGGCAGCAACCGTCCGGGCAGGACACCCACGGGTTGGGTCCGTCCGGGTGCCCGGGCGCCAGCGTGTCAACCAAGGCGGACGGCTTGTCGTCGAGCGACGACCGCAGGCTCGCCGCCGCGATCGCGTGCAGGAGCTCGATGTCGTCGGCCTCGAGGCGCGGCTCGATCGTCAGTGAGCCGCTGATGGTGATGCCGCTGTCAGCGTGCAGTGGGGCGTCCATGGGTCCTCCCGAGATGGAGCTCTGATGGGAGGGTTCACCCTGCACCGGGGTTCGCGCGTCCGCCACTGCAGTCACGCGGCCTGTGGAGAACTTCCCGGCTCCCGGCTGTTGTCCACAGGCGCCGCTCCGGGCGATTGCGGCGGCCGTCCGGTGCGACCACTCTCGACGTCACCAACGACGAGAGGAAGGGGCACCGTGGACCCCATCGGTACCCGCCTCGGGATCCTCTGCGTCGCGCTCGGACTGTCGATGAGCGCGTGCGCAGGTCCCGACGCAGCAGCACCGGACCTTCGTACGCCGCCGGCGCGCGACACACCCTCCAGCACGCTCGGCGACCTGGCCCGGCAGGGAGCGGAGGGAACGCAGCCCTAGGAACTGCACCCCTGGTTTCCCGGTTCACCGGACCGGACCCGGCGCGTGGCGCTACGGTCGGGTCGGTCGTCGGGTCGACTCCGGCGCGAACGCGTCCCGGGAGGAACGAGAGTCCATGAACCGCCGCCTCCGCTCCCTGTGCCACGCGACTGCTCTGTTACTGGCAGCCACCGGTGTCACGATCCTCGGCAACGCCGTGCCGGCGTCAGCGGCGCCGCCGGCCAACGACGACTTCGAGGCGGCCGAGGTGATCTCGCCCGAGTCCGGTGGAGCGTTCATCAGGCGCTACCCCACCCTCGCGGAGGCGACCCTCCAGGACGGTGAGCCGGACCACAACCCTGCAGGCGTGTCGGCGGCCGGGTCGGTCTGGTACTCGATCACGCCCGCCACCGCGGGAAACCTCACCGTGTGGGCCGGGGGAACCGATCCTGCGCTGGCGGTCTACACGGGGACGACCCTGTCCTCGTTGACCCAGGTCGCACACAACGACGACGAGTCGCCGGGGTGGAGATCGAGCCGGATCGACTCCCTGCCGGTCGACGACGGGACGACGTACTGGATCGTCGCCACGGCCACGACCTCGCAGGCGCTCACCTGGATCTCCTTCCGCCTCAGCCCGACTCCCCTGAACGACATGCTGGCGAACCCTGCGCCGTTGATCCCGGACTACCGGTCCACAACGTTCAACACCCGGGCTGGCGTGGAGGACGGTGAGGACTCCCTGTGGCAGGCGGCATGGGCGACCTCACCGCAGGCGACCCTGTGGTGGCGCTTCAGCCCAGGCCGCAACGGGACCCTCGACCTCGAGGCCACCGGCATCGATCAGGCCGTCCGGATCGCGGTCCTGAGCGCAACGTCGGAGCCCGCATCGGTGACGGACCTCCAGCCGGTGGCGCTCTCCACCGCTGCGACACCGACCTCGACACTCTCCGAGATCTCCGTCAAGGGAACGAAGTCCTACTACGTCAGCGTCTCCGGAGCGACCGCTGACGACCGCGGCCAGGTCCAGCTCATGCCGCGATGGACTCCGTCGCCGTACCCCGACAACGACAGCTTCGGCGATGCGACCTTCATCCCCAACCCCGCCGTCGACGCCGCCGCGGAGGTCGACTTCGACTCCGTCGGCTCGACCACCGAGACCGGCGAGCCGGACCACGCTCCGGGAGTCCCCGTCGGTGGCAGCGTGTGGTTCCGCTTCGTTGCTCCCTCGACCGGAATGGTCGAGGCCAGTCTCCCGTGGACGGCATTCGACAGCGTCGCCGTCCTCTACCGGGGAACGAGCCTGAGCACCTTGACGCGCGTCGCATCAGACCGTGGTGCCACCGCCGTGCCCGCACGAGAGACGCGGGTGCGGGCCCCTGTGACGATGGGCGAGACCTACTACGTCGCCGTCCTCGGCGTGGACGGCAGTGGTAATGACACCCAACTGTGGCTCCGGTTCGGGCTCCGGCCGGTCGTGACCAGCACCAGCACGAAGCGCGGCTCGACCGGAGCGCCCAACTGGGTGACCATCCGGGGAGCCCATCTCGACGCCTACGGCGCGGCCGTGTGGTTCGGCGACCGGAGGGCGCGCTATGTCGGGTCCACCGATCCGTCCGACCCCGGGGCCGTCTCCGTCCTGGTCCCCAGCGGACTACCGCGCGGCCCGCTCCGCATCACCGTCAGAACCTGGGCGGGAACCGCGGCCACCCACCCGCTCTGGATTGCCGGAGTCCCCTACATCCTCAGGCTGTCGGAGACCGTGGTTCCGAGGCGCGGTGGCGTCTGGGTGGTCGTCTACGGACGTGACTTCGACGGAACCACCTCCGTCAAGGTGGGCGGGGTGCCAGCCCGTAGCTTCCGCGTACTGCGGCCCACCGTCATGCGAGTTCTCATCCCGCGCCACGCGCCCGGCCGGGTGCGAGTGTCCGCGCGCGACCGGTGGGGCGGCGTCGGCGTCAGCTCCGTGACGATGCGCTACCGCTGACTCCTCAGCGGACGGGCACGCCTGCTCCGGCGAGCGACTCCTTCACGTCCGCGATCCGCAGCGTCCCGAAGTGGAAGACCGTCGCGGCGAGGACCGCGTCGGCGCCGGCCTCCACGGCCGGCGGGAAGTGCTCGACCGCACCGGCGCCGCCGGAGGCGATCACCGGGATCGAGACCTCGGCACGGACCTTGCGGATCAGCTCGAGGTCGAAGCCGTCGGTGGTCCCGTCGGCGTCCATCGCGTTGAGCAGGATCTCCCCCGCGCCCAGCTCGGCCGCGCGCACGGCCCACTCGATGGCGTCGATGCCGGCGGACTGGCGCCCGCCGTGGGTGGTGACCTCGAACCCTGAGTCGGTGCGCACCTCGGAGCCGGCCGGCACCCGCCGGGCGTCGACCGAGAGCACCAGCACCTGGTTGCCGAAGCGCTGGGCGATCTCGGCGATCAGCTCGGGCCGCTTGATGGCGGCCGTGTTGACCGCGACCTTGTCGGCGCCGGCGCGGAGCAGGCGGTCGACGTCCTCGACCGAGGAGACTCCCCCGCCGACCGTGAGCGGGATGAAGACCTGCTCGGCCGTCGCGGAGACGATCTCCATCGTGGTCGCCCGGCCCTCGTGGGAGGCGGAGATGTCGAGGAAGGTCAGCTCGTCGGCGCCCTCGGCGTCGTAGAGCTTGGCGAGCTCGACCGGGTCGCCGGCGTCACGGAGGTCCTGGAAGTTGACGCCCTTGACCACGCGGCCGGCGTCGACGTCCAGGCACGGGATCACCCGGACGGCCAAGGTCATACGAGGCCGCCCTTGGTGAGCGCCAGCGCGTCCTCGAGGGTGAACTGGCCGGTGTAGAGGGCGGTCCCGGCGATGGCGCCCTCGACCCCGACGGGGACGAGCTCCATCAGCGCACGGATGTCGTCGAGCGTGGTGACGCCGCCGGAGGCCACGACCGGGCGGTCGGTGGCGGCGCAGACGTCCTGCAGCAGCTGGAGGTTCGGGCCCTGCAGCATGCCGTCCTTGTTGACGTCGGTGACGACATAGCGCGCACAGCCCTCGGCGTCGAGGCGGGCCAGCGTCTCGTAGAGGTCGCCGCCCTCCTGGGTCCACCCGCGGGCGGCCAGCGTGCGGCCGCGGACGTCGAGGCCGACGGCCACGCGGTCGCCGTACGTCGCGATCGCCTTGGCGCACCACTCGGGCTGCTCGAGCGCGGCGGTGCCGATGTTGACCCGGCGGCAGCCGGTCGCCATCGCGGCCTCGAGCGACTCGTCGTCACGGATGCCGCCGCTCATCTCGACCTTGATGTCGAGCCGACCGACGATCTCGGCCTGCAGCTCGCGGTTCTGGCCGTGGCCGAACGCCGCGTCGAGGTCGACCAGGTGCAGCCACTCGGCGCCGGCCTCCTGCCAGCGCAGCGCGGCCTCGATCGGGTCGCCGAAGCGCTTCTCCGAGCCGTCCACGCCCTGCACCAGCTGGACGGCCTGGCCGCCCTTGATGTCGACGGCGGGCAGCAGCTCCAGGTAGGAGGTCACAGCGACTTCACCCAATTCCTCAGCAGTTGCGCGCCCGCGTCCCCCGACTTCTCCGGGTGGAACTGCGTGGCGCAGAGTGGTCCGTTCTCGACGGCGGCGACGAAGCGGTCGCCCGCCCCCTCGACAGATCCCGTCTCCGCCCAGGTGACGAGCGGCTGGTGGCTGTCGGGCGTGCGGTCGTTGGTGACCAGCGTCCAGTCGCGCACGCCGTAGGAGTGCACGAAGTAGAAGCGCTCGTCCTCGATGCCCGCGAACAGCCGGGTGCCCTCGGGCACCTCGACGGTGTTCCAGCCCATGTGCGGCACGATCGGCGCCTGCAGGCGCTCGACGACGCCGGGCCACTCGTCGCAGCCCTCGGTCTCGACGCCGTGCTCGATGCCGCGCTCGAAGAGGATCTGCATGCCCACGCAGATGCCCAGGACGGGGCGGCCGCCGGACAGCCGCCGAGCGATGATCCGCTCGCCGCGGATCGCGCGCAGGCCGCGCATGCACGCCTCGTAGGCGCCGACACCGGGCACCAGCAGGCCGTCGGCCTCCATGGCGGCCTCGAGGTCGCCGGTCAGCGTCACCTCCGCACCCGCGCGCTCGACGGCGCGCACGGCGGAGCGCAGGTTGCCGGAGCCGTAGTCGAGGACGACGACGGACGGCTTGCGGTCGCTCATCGGGTTACAGGGCGCCCTTCGTGGAGGGGATGCCGGTCTCGCGCGGGTCGAGGGCGACCGCGTCGCGGAAGGCGCGCGCGAACGCCTTGAACTGCGTCTCGACGATGTGGTGCGGCTCGCGCCCCGCGAGCACGCGCACGTGCAGCGCGAAGTGGCCGTGGAAGGCGATCGACTCGAAGACGTGCTGGGTCAGCGAGCCGAGGTAGGAGACGCCGGAGCCGCCGAGCTGGACGTACTGCTGGCCCTCGGGCTCGCCGGTGTGCACGCAGTAGGGACGGCCGGACACGTCGACGACGGCGTGCACGAGCGCCTCGTCGAGCGGGACGGTCGCGTCGCCGAAGCGGCGGATCCCCTTCTTGTCACCGAGCGCCTCGCGCAGCGCCTGGCCGAGCGCGATGGCGGTGTCCTCGGTCGTGTGGTGCGCGTCGATGTGGACGTCGCCCTCGGTCTGCACGGTCAGGTCGACCAGCGCGTGGCGCGCGAACGCGGTGAGCATGTGGTCGTAGAAGCCGACGCCCGTGGAGATGTCGTGACGGCCGGTGCCGTCGATGTCCACCTCGACGAGGACCTTGGACTCGCTCGTCTGCCGCTCGACGCGGGCAGTCCTGGCACTCATGCGCGCTCTCCATCCACATCAGTCAGTGCGGCCCGGAAGGCCGCCATCTCGTCGGGGGTGCCGACGGAGACCCGCAGCCACCCCTCGGGCCCGGTCTCCCGGATCAGGACTCCCCGGTCGAGGAGACCCTGCCAGACAGCATGACGGTCGGCGAATCGCCCGAACAACACGAAATTCGCGTCCGAGTCGGCGACGTCGTACCCCTCGGCGCACAGCCAGGTCACGAGCGCATCGCGCTCCGCGCGCAGCTCGTCGACCTTGCCGAGGAGCTCGGGCGCGTGGCGCAGCGCCGCCAGCGCGACCGCCTGGGTGACCGCCGAGAGGTGGTAGGGCAGGCGCACGACGCGGATCGCGTCGCAGATCTCCGGCGCCGCGGCGAGGTAGCCCAGCCGCAGGCCGGCACCGGCGAACGCCTTGCTCATCGTCCGGGTCACCACGAGGTTGCGGTACGACGGCAGCAGCTCGAGCGCGCTCGGGACCCCCTCACGGCGGAACTCGCCATAGGCCTCGTCGACGACGACCAGCCCGTCACCGGCGGCCTCGCACAGCTCGCCGACGGCCTCGGGCGGCAATGCCGTGCCGGTCGGGTTGTTGGGGCTCGGCAGCAGGATCACGCTCGGCTGCTCGGTCTTGACCAGGTCGCGCGCGGCGTCGAGGTCGAGCGAGAAGTCGTCGGCGCGACGACCGGCCACCCAGCGGGTGTTCGTGTCGCGGGCGTACTCCGGGTACATCGAGTACGTCGGCGCGAAGCTCACCGCCGTCCGGCCGGGTCCGCCGAAGGCCTGCAGCAGCTGCAGCATGATCTCGTTGGAGCCGTTGGCCGCCCAGACCTGCTCCGGGAGGATCCCGGCGAGGGTGTCGCGCGAGAGGTACCAGGCCAGCGACTGGCGCAGCGCGACGAACTCGCGGTCCGGGTAGCGGTTGAGCGTCACCGCCGCCTCGGCCGCGGCCGTCGCGATGTCGGCGACGCACGCCGGGGAGGGCCCGTAGGGGTTCTCGTTGACGTTGAGCTGCACCGGCACGTCGAGCTGCGGGGCGCCGTACGGCTCGATCCCGCGCAGCTCCTCGCGCAGCGGGGGCCAGGGGGTCGGCTCGGTCATCGAGCCACCCGAACGGTGATGGCGGCGCCGTGTCCGGGCAGGTCCTCGGCCTCGGCCAGTGTCACGACGTGGCCGGCCACCTCGTCGAGCGCCGCGGCGGAGTAGTCGATGACGTGCACCGACTTGGTGAACGCGCGGACCGAGAGGCCCGAGGAGTGGCACGCGCAACCGGCGGTCGGAAGCACGTGGTTGGACCCCGCGCAGTAGTCGCCGAGGCTGACCGGGGCGTAGGGGCCGACGAAGATGGCGCCGGCGTTGCGCACGCGGGCGGCCCAGTCGGCGGCGTCCTCGGTGTGGATCTCGAGGTGCTCGGCGGCGTAGGCGTTGACCACGTCGAGGCCCTGCTCGAGGTCGCGGACGAGCACGATGCCGGACTGCCGCCCGCCGAGGGAGGTCGTGATCCGGTCGGTGTGCTTGGTGGCGGCGACCTGCTGCTCGAGCTCGTGCTCCACGTCCGCGGCGAGCCGCTCCGACGTCGTCACCAGGACGGAGGCGGCCAGCGGGTCGTGCTCGGCCTGGCTGATCAGGTCGGCCGCGACGTAGGCGGCGTTGCCCGTGTCGTCGGCGAGGATGGCGATCTCGGTCGGACCGGCCTCGGAGTCGATGCCGATCTGGCCCTTGAGGATCCGCTTGGCGGTGACCACCCAGATGTTGCCGGGCCCGGTGACCAGGTCGACGCGCTGGCAGGGGCCGACCCCGTAGGCGAACATCGCGATCGCCTGGGCGCCGCCGACGGCGTACACCTCCTCGACGCCGAGCAGCGCGCACGCCGCCAGGATCGTCGGGTGCACCGAGCCCCCGAACTCCTTCTGCGGCGGGCTCGCGAGGGCGATGGACTCGACGCCCGCGGTCTGCGCCGGGACGACGTTCATCAGCACGCTGGACACCAGCGGCGCCAGGCCGCCGGGGACGTAGAGGCCGACCCGCCCGACCGGGACCTTGCGGTGGGTCACCCGGGCGCCGGGACCGAGGTCGGTGACCGCGTCCTGCTCGACCTCGTTGGCGCAGGTCGCCCGCAGGCGCCGGATCGACTCCTCCAGGCCCGCGCGGATGTCGGGGTCGAGGTTGTCGAGGGCAGCCTGCATCACCTCCGGGGCGACCCGGATGTCGTCGACGCGCACGCCGTCGAACTTCTCGCCGAACTCCACGATCGCGTCCAGCCCGCGGGTGCGGACCTCCTCGCAGATCGCATGCACCGCCGGCACCGCGGCTTCGATGTCGAAGTCGGCACGGGGCACTGCTGCGCGGTAGTCGACCGAGGAGTCGGCGTCGCGCAGGTCGATGCGGCGGATGAGGGACATGTCCCCGATTCTACGGTTCCGCCGGTGCCTCCCCCGCCTCGGCGACGCCTGCCGGGACGACTGGCGGGACGACCGGCGAGAGGACTGGCGGGAGGACGGCGAGGGCGAGTCGGCGGCCGGTGTCGAGGGCGGCGTCGTCGCCGAACAGCTCCCGGCGCGTGTTGGCGGCGACGAGGTAGGCGTCGATGCGGAACGCCGCCTCCGCGGGGTCCGGTACGCCGGCCACGGACAGCTCGCGCTCCAGGACGCCGATCCACTCCCGCTTGAGCTCGCGGACCGCGTCCGCCACGCGCCCCTCGCGGTGGCCGAACTCGGCCGACGTGGTCGCCACGAAGCACCCGCCCGGGAAGACCTCGTCGCGCAGGTAGCCCACCCAGTGGTCGAGCAGCGCGCGCAACCGGGGGGTGCCCGAGGGCTCGGTCCACGCGGGCGCGATCACGTGCTCGACGTACAGGGTGCGGGCCTCGGCCACCGCGGCGACGAGGATCTCCTCACGGTTGCCGAAGACGGTCAGCAGCCCGCTCTTGCTGGCCCCGGTCGCCTCGGCGAGTGCGCCGAGGGTGATCGAGTCGAGGCCCTGCACGGTCGCGAGCCGGGCTGCCGTGCGCGCGGCGTGGCGGCGGGTGCGATCGCCCCGCTCGCGCCGGCCGTCGACCGTCGAAGTCATGACGACCAAGATACCCGACCGACTGGACGCATTGTCTCGGCGCGGCTACGGTGCGGCAATAGACGACCGATCGGTCGCTTACCGACAGGAGGCCCCTCATGACCACCAGCAGCGACGTCCCGACCCTGCAGGACCACGAGCCGATCGCCGCCTCCCCCGAGACGGTCTGGGCGCTCGTTGGCGACCCCACCCGGATGGCCGAGTGGAGCCCCCAGGTCGACTCGACCCGGCTGGCCGGCGACGCCACGGCCTGTGCCGTGGGCACCCGGTTCACCAACCGCAACGTGCAGGGTGAGCTGGCCTGGATCACCCACGGGGAGGTGGTGCGCCACGAGCCCGGCCGGGCGCTGGCCTTCCGGATCGAGGAGAACTGGGCGGTCTGGTCGTTCGAGCTCGAGCCCACCGCCGACGGCGGCACCGTCCTGCACCAGCGGCGGGACGCGCCCGACGGCATCTCCGAGCTGTCCCGGCAGCTGACCGACGCCTACCTCGGCGGCATGGAGACGCTGACCGACACCCTGCGCGCCGGGATGCGCGAGACGCTCGCCAGCATCCGCGCCGCGGCGGAGCGCGAGCAGTAGCCGGGCGGGCACTAGGGTCGGAGGCGTGTCCGACGAGCTGCCCATGTTCCCGCTCAACGCGGTGATCTACCCCGGGGTCAGCCTCCCGCTCCACGTCTTCGAGGACCGCTACCGGGCGCTGGTCCACCATCTGCTGCGGATCGATGATCCCGCCGAGCGGGTGTTCGGGTCGGTCGCGATCCGTGAGGGCTACGAGGTCGGCGACCACGGCGCGCAGTCGCTGTTCCGGGTCGGCGTGCGCCTCCAGCTGACCGACGTGGAGAGCAATCCCGACGGCACTTTCGACATCGTGGCGGTCGGCCGCGACCGGATCCAGCTCGACCGGCTGCGCACCACCGAGACCTTCCCGGTGGGTGAGGTGCGGGTGCTGAACGAGCCCGAGGTCGTCGTACCCGTCGAGGTGGTGGAGCGGGCCCGGGCGACCTTCACCGCCTACCGCGCGATGGTCCGCGAGATCGCCGGGGACCCGCTCGAGGGCGAGCTCCCCCGCGACCCCGCCTACCTGTCCTGGACCCTCGCCGCCTGCACCCCTCTCCCCCTCGGCGAGCGCCAGGAGCTGCTCGAGGCCGCCGACCCCACCGATCGGCTGCTGCTGGTCACCGACCTGCTCCGCGCCGAGCTGCGTGCGATGAACGTGATCACCTCGCTGCCCGCCACCGAGGTGGCGCGGACGCGGTGGAGTCCCAACTGATGGCCCGCAGGAAGGCGGCCGGCGGCACGCAGGCCACGGTGGCGCTCACGGCTGCCGGCGTGGCGTTCACCGTCCACGAGTACGCCCACGACCCGCGCGCCGACTCCTACGGGCTCGAGGCCGCCGAGGCGATGGGGGTCGACCCAGGACGCGTGTTCAAGACGCTCTTCGCCGACCTCGACGGCGCACTGGTGGTCGGCGTCGTGCCGGTCGCCGGCCAGCTCGACCTCAAGGCGCTCGCCCGGGCCCTCGACGGCCGCAAGGCCGCGATGGCCGACCCCAGGGCGGCTGAGCGCGCCACCGGGTACGTCGTCGGCGGGATCTCGCCGATCGGCCAGCGCCGGGCGCACCCGACCGTCGTCGACGAGACCGCGCTCGACCACGAGACGGTCTTCGTCTCGGCCGGACGCCGCGGGATGGAGGTCGAGATCAGTCCTGCAGAGCTGGTTCGGATGACGGCTGCCCGGGTCGCTCCCATTCGCCGCTAGGCGTGCGGGAGTTCAGCGCGAGCATCACGACCAGGTAGCCGAGCAGGCTGCCGACCGGCCAGGCGAGATAGGGCGTCCAGCCGCTGACCTCGAGGTGCCCGGGGAGCTCGGTCCCGATCTTCACCTCGTCGACCTTGTCCTGCGGGTCGGACGGGCTCTGCACCAGCCCGATGACGGTCATCAGCGCGCCCGCCACCACGCTCGCCACGGCCACCGCGGCGAGCCCGGCCAGCGCCCGGTCGCGCGCGAACCAGCCGGCGACGACGCCGAGCAGCAGGGCCAGGCCGAAGGCGATGACCACGAAGTCCGCCGTACCGCTGAAGTCACGGGTGATGCCGGGGTCGAACGGGTCCGGGTACCAGGTCGGGCCCGCGGCCGTGTCGTAGACCTTGCCCTCGGGGGCGGGGCCCCACCACGTCCACCACAGCCAGCCGCCGGCAGCACCGAGCGCGGCGCCCAGCACCACCGGGACCACGATCGCCCGGAGCGCCTCCTGCGGCCTCATCCGGCGAGGCACCCCGGCCCGAGGAGCTGCTTGAGGTCGGCGAAGAGCGCGGAGGAGGGAGTCACCCGGAGATTGTCCCCCAGACGCATGACCTTGGTGGAGTCACGGCTCAGCAGCTGCAGCCGGACCTCGGTCAGGCCGGCGTGGGTCACCAGGACGTCCTTCAGCTGCTGCACCACCGGCCCGGTGCACCGCGTCGACGGAAGGCTGATCACCACGGGCCCGTCGGCGGTGTTCTCCAGGTCGGGGACGGTCACCTCCTGGCCCCGCAGCTGCGAGGGCTCACGCTCGGTGTCGAGCTGGCCGCGGACCCGCACGATCGCGTCCTCGGTGAGGTACGGCGCCGCGAGCCGGTAGCTGCTCGGGAAGAGCAGGACGTCGATCGCGCCCTCGAGGTCCTCGAGCGTGACCGTGGCCCAGGGGTCGCCGTTCTTGGTGATCTTGCGCTGGATCGACGTGATCAGGCCCGCCACCGTGACCGTCGAGTTGTGCGCGCGGTCCTCGTCGGTCATCAGCTGGCCGATGGTGCAGTCCGTGCCGTTGGACAGCACGTGCTCGAGACCGAGCAGCGGGTGGTCGGAGACGTAGAGCCCCAGCATCTCCCGCTCGTGGCCGAGCAGGGTCATCTTGTCCCAGTCGTCGATGTCCGGGATCGCGACGCTCACGCCGAAGCCACCATCGCCCCCGTCGTCGTCGCCGAGCCCGGCGAAGAGCGAGTCCTGGCCGATGGCCTCGTTGCGCTTGATGTCGACGTACTGGTCGACGGCGGTCTCGTGGATCGCCACCAGCGCACGCCGCTTGTGCTTCATGTCGTCGAAGGCGCCAGCCTTGATCAGCGAGTCGATGACCCGCTTGTTGCAGACCTGGGCCGGGACCTTGGAGAGGAAGTCGTTGAAGTCCGCGAACCGGCCCTCCTCGGTGCGGGCCGCCACGATGCCGTCGACGACATTGGACCCGACGTTGCGGATGGCGGTGAGGCCGAAGCGGATGTCGGGACCGACGGCGGTGAAGTTGTGGGCCGACTCGTTGACGTCGGGCGGCAGCACCTGGATCTTCATCCGGCGGCACTCGTTGAGGTAGATCGCCATCTTGTCCTTGTCGTCCTTGACGGACGTCAGGAGGGCGGCCATGTACTCGGTCGGGTAGTTGGCCTTGAGGTAGGCGGTCCAGTAGGTGATGACGCCGTACGCCGCGGAGTGCGACTTGTTGAAGGCGTAGTCGGCGAACGGGACGAGGATGTCCCACAGCGTCTTGATCGCGTCCCTGGGATAGCCGCGCTCGAGCATGCCGGCCTCGAAGCCCTCGAACTGCGCATCGAGCTCGGCCTTCTTCTTCTTGCCCATGACCCGGCGCATGTTGTCTGCAGCGCCCAGCGAGTAGCCCGCCAGGACCTGGGCGATCGCCATCACCTGCTCCTGGTAGACGATCAGGCCGTAGGTCTCCCCCAGGACCGGCTCGAGGGCATCGGCGAGCGCCGGGTGGATCGGCTCGATCGGCTGCCGGCCGTTCTTGCGGTGGGCGTACTTGTTGTGCGAGTCCGCGCCCATCGGGCCGGGCCGGTAGAGCGCACTGACGGCCGTGATGTCGGCGAACTTGTCCGGCAGCATCGAGCGCAGCAGCGCACGCATGCCACCACCATCGAGCTGGAACACGCCGAGGGTGTCACCGCGGCCCATCAGCTCATAGGTCGCCCGGTCGTCGAACGGCAGCTCCTCGAGGACGACGTCCTCACCCTTGTTGGCCTTGATGTTGGCCAGCGCGTCCTCGAGGATGCGCAGGTTGGACAGGCCGAGGAAGTCCATCTTGACCAGCCCGAGCGCCTCGCACATCGGGTAGTCGAACTGGGTGATCACGGCGCCGTCCTGCGGGCGGGCCATGATCGGCACGATGTCCAGCAGGGGCTCGCTGGACATGATCACGCCGGCCGCGTGCACGCCCCAGTTGCGGATCTGCCCCTCGAGGCCGAGCGCCGTCTGGTAGATCGTGCGGACGTCGGCGTCCTGCTCGTAGAGCGCTCGGAACTCGCCGCCGTCGTTGTAGCGCTTGTGCTCCGGGTTGAAGATCTCCTTGAGCGGGACGCCCTTGCCCATCACGTCGGGCGGCATCGCCTTGGTGATCTTGTCGCCGATCGCGAACCCGTGGTCGAGGACCCTGGCGGCGTCCTTGATCGCGGCCTTGGACTTCAGCCGACCGAAGGTGGCGATCTGGCAGACCCGGTCGGCGCCGTACTTGTCGGAGACGTACTGGATGACCTCGCCGCGCCGGGCGTCGTCGAAGTCGATGTCGAAGTCGGGCATCGAGGGCCGCTCGGGGTTGAGGAAGCGCTCGAAGTAGAGGCCGTGCTCCAGCGGGCACAGGTCGGTGATCCGCAGCGCGTACGCCGCGATCGAGCCCGCACCGGAGCCACGGCCCGGCCCGACCCGGATGCCGTTGTCCTTGGACCAGTTGATGAAGTCGGCGACCACGAGGAAGTAGCCGCAGTAGCCCTTCTGGGCGACGACCGCGAGCTCCATCTCGACGCGGTCCTTGACCTCCTGGGTCAACCGGTCGCCCGGGTAGCGGGACTCGATGCCGCGCCAGACCTCCTTGCGGAACCAGGACTCCTCGGTCTCGCCCGCGGGGATGTCGGCCTTGGCCATGTAGCCGCCGGTGTTCTCGTTGAACTCCACCGAGCAGCGCTCTGCGATCGCGACCGTGTTGTCACAGGCCTCGGGCATGCCGAAGCGGTCGGCCCACAGCTCGCGCATCTCGGCCGCGGACTTGATGTAGTAGCCGCCGCCGTCGAACTTGAGCCGGTTGGTGTCGGAGAGCCGTTTGCCGGAGGCCACGCAGATGAGGGCGTCGTGGGCGTCGGCGTCCTCGGGGTTGTTGTAGTGCGAGTCGTTGGTGGCGATGGGCGGGATATTCATCTCGCGGCCCAGGCGCAGCAGGTCGTCGCGGACCCGCTTCTCGATCGAGATGCCGTGGTCCATCAGCTCGAGGAAGACGTTCTCCTTGCCGAAGATGTCCTGCAGCTCGGCCGCCTCGCGCACGGCCTCGTCCCACTGGCCGAGCCGGAGCCGGGTCTGGATCGCGCCGCTGGGACAGCCGGTGCTGACGATGAGGCCCTTGCTGTGCTCGGCGAGGATCTCCTTGTCCATCCGGGGCTTGAAGTAGTAGCCCTCGAGGCTGGACCGGGACGAGAGCCGGAACAGGTTGTGCATGCCCTCGGTGCTCTGGGCCCACATCGTCATGTGGGTGTACGCGCCGCCGCCGGCGACGTCGTCACCGCCCTCCTCGGCGGCGTCGCCCTTGCCCCAGCGCACCCGCCGTCGCTCGCCGCGGGGAGTGCCCGGGGTCAGGTAGGCCTCGATGCCGATGATCGGCTTGACGCCGTACTTCTTGGCCTTGGAGTAGAAGTCGTAGGCACCGTGCAGGTTGCCGTGGTCGGTCATGGCGATCGACGTCATGCCGAGGTCGTTGACGCGCGTGAACAGTCCGTCGAGCAACGACGCCCCGTCGAGCATGGAGTACTCGGTGTGGACGTGCAGGTGGACGAAGTCCGCTTCCCCGGAACCGGCTGCCATCGGGTGTGGTGACTCCTCGAGAGAGATGGTGGACGGGACGTCGGGGAAGGGGATCAGCCTACGCGACCCGACCCGAGGAATGGTGGCAGGGAGGTCCGACACTCACAGCGGGTCCGGGGGGTGCCAGGACATCCGTACGTCGGGCGCCCGCTCCTCGTTGCCGGAGCCGTCGGTGCGCTCCTCCTCGACGAGCCCGTGGGCGGCGTAGAAGGCCTGTGCGGGCGTGTTGGACTCGAAGACCCACAGCCCGAAGCCGGCCGGGTGCCGGGCCTTGACGAGGTCCAGCAGCGCGGAGCCGACGCCCCTTCCGGCGTGCCCCGGGTCGACGTACAGGTCGTCGAGCCAGGTGCGCGTGAACCGGGCGTACCCGACCACCTCGCCGGCCACCTCCGCGACCCACACCTCGTCCCCGCTGCCGTCCAGGCGGGCGGCGAGCCACGCCCGGACCTCGGCGTCGCTGTGGACCGCGGCCGGCATGGGAGCGGCCGCGCGGGCCCGCAGGTGCACGCCGGCTACCGCTCCGGCGTCCGCCGGGATGGCCGGGCGCAGGAGCAGGTCCGGCTCCATCAGTGGGAGTCGCGGATGATCTCGAGCGCCCGCGCGAGGTCGTCGGGGTACGACGACTCGTACTCGACGTAGCCGCCGTCGGGGTGCTCGAAGCCCAGCTTCACGGCGTGCAGCCACTGGCGCTCGAGGCCCACCCTGCGGGCGAGCACCGGGTCCGCGCCGTAGGTGATGTCGCCGACGCAGGGGTGCTTGAGCGCGCTCATGTGGACCCGGATCTGGTGGGTCCGGCCGGTCTCGAGGTGGACCTCCAGCAGGCTGGCGAAGCGGTGCGCCTCGAGCGTCTCGTAGTGCGTGACGCTGTGGCGGCCGTCGTCCATGACCGCGAACTTGTAGTCGAACTTCGGGTGCCGTCCGATCGGGGCGTCGATCGTGCCCTCGAGCGGGTCGGGGTGGCCCTGGACGAGCGCGTGGTAGGTCTTGTCGACGGTGCGCTGGCGGAAGGCGTTCTTGAGCACCGAGTAGGCGTGCTCGGACTTGGCGATCACCATCACGCCCGAGGTGCCGACGTCGAGGCGCTGGACGATGCCCTCGCGCTCCTTGGCCCCGGAGGTGGAGATGCGGAAGCCGGCGCCGGCGAGGTGGCCCACGACCGTCGGCCCGCGCCAGCCCGGCGAGGGGTGGACGGCGACGCCGACCGGCTTGTCGATCACCACGATGGCGTCGTCGTCGTGGATGATCTTGATCCCCTCGACGATCTCGGGGACGACCTCGAGCGGGTCCGCCTCGGCGGGGATCTCGACGTCGAGCACGGAGCCGGCCAGCACCCGCTCGCTCTTGCCGCCCACGGCCGATCCGTCGAGCTGCACCCGGCCGTCGGCCACGAGCTCGGCAGCCCGGGTGCGCGAGACGCCGAAGAGCTGGGCCAGCACGACGTCGACCCGCTCCCCCTCGAGGCTGTCGGGGACGGGCAGGCTGCGGTGGTCGACCGTGCTCATGCGGATTCCTTCGCGACGCGGGTGCCGTCCATCGCGACGCCGCGCAGCACCTGGACCAGGATCATCGCGACGCCGACGTTGATGCACATGTCGGCGACGTTGAAGACCGGCCAGTTCGGCAGCATCAGGAAGTCGACGACGTGGCCCCGGAAGGGCGCGGGATCACGGAACAGCCGGTCCATCAGGTTGCCGTCGATGCCGGCGAACATCAGGCCGAGCGCGACCGCCCACCACTTGTTCTGCACCCGACGGCTCAGCCACAGCACGACGACCGTGGCCACGCTCGCCAGGACCGACAGCGCGACGGTGAAGCGGGTACCGAGGCTGAACGCCGCACCCGGGTTGTAGGTCAGGTGCAGCTGGAGCAGCTCACCGACGATCTCGACATCCGGCTCGCCGGCGAGGCGGTCGACCGCGAGCGCCTTGGTGACCTGGTCGACGACGAGCATGACGCCACCGACGGCCGCGAAGAGCAGCCAGGTCCGGGGAGCGGCCAGCAGGGGGCTCCGTGTCGGTTCGGTCCCGTCGTCGCGGTCGTCTACCGGCGTTCCTCGCGCTGCTTGCATGTCATGCACAGTGTGGCACGCGGGAACGCCATGAGCCGCATCTTGCCGATCGGGTTGCCGCACGACTCGCACACGCCGTAGGTGCCGTCGTCGATGCGGGCCAGGGCACGGTCGATCTGGGCCAGCTTCTCGCGCTCGTGGTTGAGCACCGTCAGCTCGTGGTCGCGCTCGAAGCTGGTGGCCCCGAGGTCCGCCTGGTCCTGGCCGGCGCCGTCACCGGAGTCGCGAAGCAGGCCGGTCAGGTCGGCCTCCTGCTCCTCCACGATCTCGGCGGCGCGGGCGCGCTGCTCGTGGAGCTCGGCGAGGACCTCGGCGATCTCCTCCTTCGACCAGGCCTCCTCGTGGTCGAGGACGACGAGGGCGGACGGAGCCGCCTTCTTCGCGGGTGCTGCCTTCTTGGCGGGTGCCGCCTTCTTCACGGGTGCTGCCTTCTTCGCTGGTGCGGGCGTCTTGCTGACGGGTGCGGCCTTCTTGGCCGCGGATGCGGCCTTCTTGGCCGGTGCGGTCTTCTTCGCGGGCGCGGCCTTCTTCGCCGGCGCGGTCTTCTTCGCCGGAGCAGGCGCGGCCTTCTTGGCGGGCGCGGCCTTCTTGGCCGGAGCGGTCTTCTTCGCCGCAGGGGGCGCGGCCTTCTTGGCCGGTGCGGTCTTCTTCGCCGCGGCGGGCGCCGCCTTCTTGGCCGGCGCGGCCTTCTTCGCGGGGGCCGCCTTCTTCGCGGGGGCCGCCTTCGTGGCCGGCGCGGTCTTCTTCGCGGGGGCCGCCTTCTTGGCCGGGGCGGGCGCGGCCTTCTTGACCGGTTCGGGAGCCGTCTTCGCCGCGCCGGCGGCCTTGCGTGGCCGGATGATCTTCCGGGCGGCCGATGCGGCCTGGCCGGCCAAACTCTTCTTCGCGGTGCGGGCCATGACGGACTCCTCAGGAAGGGCAGCCTGTGACGGTGGTCTGCAGGCGTGCTGGGGAGGGTAGCGGCTCACGCCAGACGGTCCAAGGAGCCACACCGAAAGCGAGACCGGCCGGCCCGCGCAGTGCGGGCCGGCCGGTCTCGGTCGTTCAGCTGGGGATGAGCCGCAGGCTCAGCCCTCCTCCTCGCCGAGGATGGAGCGCAGGCGCTTGGGGGCCGGGGCCTCCTCGACCGGCGCCAGGGTGTCGCCCGGCGTCTGCAGCGACTCGAGCTGCTGGGTGAAGTAGCTCTTGAGGCGCGAGCGGTACTCACGCTCGAACGAGCGCAGCGTCTCGACCTCGGCCGAGAGCTTGTCGCGCTCCTTCTCGAGGTCACCGAAGAGCTGGGTACGACGCTCGGCGGTCTCGCTGTCGAGCATCTCCGCGCGGGTGCGGGCGTCGGACTCGAGGCGGTCGGCCTTGACCTTCGCCTCGGACTCGAGGCGCTCGGACTTGGTGCGCGCCTCGCCGACGATCTTGTCGGCCTCGTTCTTGGCGTCCTCGACGAGCTCGTCGGCGTTGCGGGTCGCGATCTCGAGGAGGCGGGCCGCGGCGTTGGACGCCTCGGGGACCGTCTCGACGCGGATCGTCTCGACACCACCGGCGACCGGAGCGGCGACGGGAGCCGCAGCGACGGGAGCGGCGGCAACGGGCTCGACCGGAGCGGGCACCTCGACGGGGGCCGGCGGCTCGGGGGTCGGCTCGGGAACGGGCGCCAGCTGCGTCGGGACGTCGAACGCCGCCGTCGAGGAGCCACCGGCCTGGGCGGCCGCCAGCTTCGCACGGAGGTCGTCGTTCTCCTGCGTCAGGCGGGCGAGCTCGGCCTCCACCTCATCCAGGAACTGGTCGACCTCGCCCATGTCGTAGCCCTCGCGCAGCCGGACCGGCGTAAAGCGCTTGTTGCTCACGTCCTCAGGCGTCAGCGGCATGACCTCACCTATCTTCGAAGTACAAGGACAAACTGTCTCAACGAACCTTAGCGCCTGCTGCCGAGAAGGCCGCATCACCCGCCGTTGCACGACACGCGGACAGTGCGTGTCACCGGTGCAAAATGCCGTCGAACAGGGCGCTCAGGCAAGCAGTGTGTTGCGGTTCACGGTCAGCAGCACGTACGCGAGGATCAGCACCAGCAGGAAGCTGAGGTCCAGCGCGAAGTTGCCGATCCGGATCGGCTTGATGACCTTGCGCAGCGCCATGATCGGCGGGTCCGTCGCGGAGTAGCAGAGCTCCAGGAAGACCAGGATCACGCCCCGCGGCTCCCAGGCCCGGGCGAAGACCTGCACCCAGTCGGTGATGAAGCGCACCCACAGGAACGCGATGAAGGCGAAGAGGATGCCCTCGATGATCCAGCCGGCGATGCTCACGACCTCAAATCTATCGGGTGGGTTCTATCGAGCGAGAGCGGAGCCCGGCTCCGGCCCCAGCCACACTGGAGCTCCTGCTCGACCCTGCAGTGTCGGCTTGCCGCCAGACGGACCCAGCCACCTACGCGAGACAACCGTGCGGTGCGCCAGCGTCGGCGACACGCTCGGCCCAACAGGCGCGTGTCGGCTTGCCGCCAGGCGGACGCGGCCAGCTACGCAGGTCAACTGCGCGGCCGGCAGCGTGGCGCCCCGCGCCGAAGGCGCGTCGTGCGAAGCCCGCGGTCCGAGCGGAGCGAGGACCGTGCGGCGAGCACGACCGGCGACACGCTCGGCCCAACAGGCGCGTGTCGGCTTGCCGCCAGGCGGACGCGGCCAGCTACGCAGGTCAACTGCGCGGCCGGCAGCGTGGCGCCCCGCGCCGAAGGCGCGTCGTGCGAAGCCCGCGGTCCGAGCGGAGCGAGGACCGTGCGGCGAGCACGACCGGCGACACGCTCGGCCAGACCAATCAGCTCTGGTTGAAGAAGTCGCGGTCGGCGATGCGCTGCTTGTCCTCGGCCGCCACGGTGACATTGGGCGGGGACAGCAGGAACACCTTGTTGGTGACCCGCTCGATGCTGCCGCGGGTGGCGAAGATCAGGCCGGCGGCGAAGTCGACGAGACGCTTGGCGTCGGTGTCGTCCATCTCGGTGAGGTTCATGATCACCGGGATGCCGTCGCGGTACTGCTCCCCCACGGCGCGCGCGTCGTTGTAGGTCGTCGGGTGCAGCGTGGTGATCCGGGACAGCTCGGCCACCTCGGGCTGCGGGGCGACCGCGACCGGGCGGCGGCGCTCGTCGAGGTCGGCGACGGGGCTGGACGGCACGGCGCGCACGGGACGGGCCTGGCGAGGCTCGCGGGCCTCCCGGGCAGGGGCGCGCTCGGCGACCTCGTCGTCGTACTCGTCATAGCCGGTGTCCTCCAGCAGGCCGAGGTACTCACCGATCCTGCGCATCGCACCGCTCATGACTGTTGCCTCCGTGTTCCCTGGCCCCGGGTCTCGGGAGCCTGTGGTGGTGTTGTGGACATTACTGGACTCCAGGCCTCGAACCGAGGACCGCCGAGCCAATGCGAACGTGTGTCGCGCCCGCGGAGACGGCCGCCTCGAGATCGCCGCTCATGCCGGCCGAGAGGCGGGTCGCCGAGGGGTGCTGCTCGAGGAATTCGGCCCTGATCGCGGCGAGCCGGCCGAAGGCGTCGACGGGGTCCTCCCCGAGCGGTGCCACGGCCATCAGGCCGCGCAGGGCGAGGTGCGGGGACGCGTCGACCTGGGCAGCGAGCGCCGCCAGGTCCTCCGGTACGACGCCCGCGCGGTTGTCGCGCCCGGGCGGGTCGAGGCTGACCTGGACCAGCACCTCGACCTCGCGCGCGGTCTCGGCCGCACCGCGGTCGAGCCGGCCGACCAGGCTCGCGCGGTCGACGGACTCGACGACGTCGGCGTACCGGGCGACGGCGGCGGCCTTGTTGGACTGCAGGCCGCCGATGAAGTGCCACCGCAGGGGCAGGTCGGCGCACTCGGCGGCCTTGGCCTCGGCCTCCTGGTGGCGGTTCTCGCCGACGTCGGAGACACCGAGGTCGGCGAGCAGCCGCACGTCGGAGGCCGGGAAGAACTTGGTGACCACGACGAGGTCCACGTCGGCCGGGTCGCGCCCGGCGGACTCGGCGGCCCGGGCGATCCGGTCGTGGACGGCGGCGAGGTTGGTGCGGAGCTCCTCGAGGCGTGCGCTCATGACAGCCACACCAGTCCCGCGAGCCGGCCGGACTCCTGGCCGTCGCGGCGGTAGGAGTGGAAGCGGTCGTCCTCGAGCGTGCAGCCCCCGACGACGGTGACGGCCACGTCGGCGGCCGCGAGCTGGGCGGCGACGCCGGCGCCGAGGTCGAGCGACGGGGTGCCCCACGTGGTCTCGGCGTACGTCTCGGGCACGAGGGCCGCGACCTCGGTACGCATCTCCTCGGGCACCTCGTAGCAGCCACCGCAGATGTGCGGACCGATCCAGGCCTGGATGTCGGCGGCGCCGAGCGCCCGCATCCGCTCGACGGTGCGGGTGACCACGTCGAGCTCCACCCCGCGCCGGCCGGCGTGGGCGGCGCCGACGACGCCCGCCGCGGCATCGGCCAGGAGGACCGGGACGCAGTCGGCGACCCGCACCATCAGAGCGGTACGACGCCGGGCGGTCACGAGCCCGTCGGCGACCGGGACCCGGCCGTGGTCGTCCGCGTCGACGGTCACGACGTCGTCGCCGTGGACCTGGCTGGCCCGGGCGACCGCCACGTCGAGCAGGCCGCCGAGCTCGTCGAGGACGTCCTCGATCCGGTCGCCCTCCTGCAGGTCGAGGCTGGCGTCCGTGAACGCGACCTCGACCCGGGCCCCGCCGTCGGCGGGATCCGGGTCGAGGTCGTGGCTCTCACGGAAGGCGAACACGGTGCCCTTCGGCTCTCACTTCAGGAAGTCGGGCACGTCCAGGTCGTCGCCGTCGTCGAACTGGATCGGCGCCGGGTTGGTGCGCGCGCCGACCGGCTGCGGCTCGGCCGGGGCCGGCGTGGGCTCGGCCGGTGCCTGACGCGCCGGCGTCGCCGGAGCCGACTGACCGGACGGCGTGGACGGGGACGCGGGGCGGGCGGCCGGCGTCGCGGACTGCTGCGGACGACGGATGGCCGTCTCCTCGCGACGCTTCGGCAGGCCACCGTCGAAGCCGGCGGCGATGACGGTCACCCGGACCTCGTCGCCGAGCGCGTCGTCGATGATCGTGCCGAAGATGATGTTGGCGTCGGCGTGGACCGCGTCGGCGACCATCGCGGCGGCCTCGTTGATCTCGAAGATGCCGAGGTCCGAGCCGCCGGCGATCGAGAGCAGGACGCCGTGGGCGCCGTCGATCGAGGCCTCGAGCAGTGGGCTGCTGATCGCCATCTCGGCGGCCTGGAGGGCACGGTCCTCACCGCGCGCCGAGCCGATGCCCATGAGCGCGGAGCCCGCGTTGCTCATGACGGCCTTGACGTCGGCGAAGTCGACGTTGATGAGGCCGGGGGTGGTGATCAGGTCGGTGATGCCGGAGACACCCTGGAGCAGCACCTGGTCGGCCTGCTTGAACGCGTCGAGCATCGACACGTTGCGGTCGGAGATCTGCAGCAGCCGGTCGTTCGGGATGACGATGAGGGTGTCGACCTCCTCGCGGAGACGCTCGATGCCCTCGTCGGCGGACTTCTTGCGGCGGGCGCCCTCGAAGGTGAACGGACGGGTCACCACACCGATGGTCAGCGCGCCGAGCGAACGGGCGATCCGGGCGACGACGGGGGCGCCGCCCGTTCCGGTGCCGCCACCCTCGCCCGCGGTCACGAAGACCATGTCGGCGCCCTTGAGCACCTCCTCGATCTCCTCCGCGTGGTCCTCCGCGGCCTTGCCGCCCACGTCGGGGTTGGCGCCCGCGCCGAGGCCGCGGGTGAGCTCGCGGCCGATGTCGAGCTTGACGTCGGCGTCGCTCATCAGCAGCGCCTGGGCGTCGGTGTTGATCGCGATGAACTCGACGCCCTTGAGGCCGACCTCGATCATGCGGTTGACGGCGTTGACGCCGCCACCACCGATGCCGACGACCTTGATGATGGCCAGGTAGTTCTGTGCAGCTGCCACGGCGGCTCCACCTCTCAGGTGTGTCCGAAATGAATGTGTGTCCGTTCACCGACGTCGGCGGCCGGACCGCTTCCCCGTGGCCAGCCGGCGTGTCGACAACCCTTACCCTCAGCCTGAGGGTTATAGTTATGTCAACCTCGTCGTGATGAAGACAGTAGGGACGCCGGGCTCCGCCATCGCGGAGACACGCCGCAGATGCAGCCAACGGCCGGACTTGTCGGCCGGTTCATGCGCTTGTCGGCCGTTGCAACCCCCGACAAGTGCAGGAATCCCCGGTCGACCGGGGATTCATGCAGCGCCGGACCTCACTTCGTCGTCGGCGCCCCAGGCACCGAGACGTCGTACGTGCCCGCCTTGCGCTTGAGCAGCTGCAGCAGCACGGCGGCCTTGTCGTCGGACTGGTCCGCGCTCCCCCACTTCACGAGCCGGTCGTCGCGCAGGTGCAGGAGGATCTCGTCGACCGTGCGGACCTCGACATAGCTCACCATCGAGGCGACGTCGCCGTCGAGGGAGGAGACGACGGCGGCGCCCTCGCGCAGGGCGTTCCTGTCCGCGCCGCTGCCGACCCGGATGCGGGGCAGGCCCTCGCGCGCCCGTGCGGGCGTGGGGAAGGAGGTGCCGTCAGCGTCGATCGCGACGACCCGGTCGCCGAGGTCGAGGACCGCGATCGGCGAGCGCTCGGTGATCTCGATGCGGATGTCGTGCGGCCACTTGCGTGACACGTCGACCTTCTTCACGGCCGCGAGCGACTTCACGCGCTTCTCGATCGCCTCGAGGTCGACGTTGACGAGCGGCCCGCCGGTCGGGACCTCGGCCGCGGCCAGCACCTGCTTGTCGGTCAGCAGGTCGTTGCCCACCAGGTCGACACCCTCGGTGCGCAGCCAGGAGGAGAACCAGAGGGCGTAGACGCCGAGCCCGACCAGCAGCACGGCCAGGGCACCGGCGAGCACCTTGCGCAGCGTGAGCCAGCGCCGCGCCCGCTGCCGGCGCGCGAACGCCTTGCGCGCCCGGTCCTGGGCCTTCTCGTGGCCGGTCGGAGCGGGACGGCGCCGGAGGCTAGCCACCCGCCGCTCCGAGGGCTGCCAGGACCTGGGGCGCGATCGTCGTGACATCGCCCGCCCCGAGGGTCAGCACGAGGTCGCCGGGCCGGGCCAGCCCCACCAGCGTGGGTACGACGTCGGCACGGTCCGCCACGAAGCGGACCCGCTCCGCGGGCAGCGGCACGGCGGCGGCCACCAGCGCTCCGGTGACCTCCGGGTCGGGGTCCTCGCGGGCGACGTACACGTCCATCACGACGACCTCGTCGGCGGCGGCGAGCTCGCGGCCCATCGCGGCCCCGAAGATCCTGGTGCGCGAGACGAGGTGCGGCTGGAAGCAGACGAGGAGGCGCTGGTCGCCGGTGACCATCGAGCGGGCCGCCTCGAGGTCGCCGCGGATCTCGCTGGGGTGGTGGGCGTAGGAGTCGTAGACGCGGATGGCACGGTCGGCCTCGCCGGCCGATCCGACCAGCTCCATCCGGCGCTTGGCGCCACGGTGGCGGGCGAGCCCGCGGATCAGCGCGGCGGGCTCGGCGCCGAGCTCGAGGCCGACCGCGAGGGCGAGCAGGGCGTCGACGGCGTAGTGGCGGCCGGGGACGGCGAGCTCGACCTCGCCGAGGTCCTCGCCGCGCGCCTCGACGCGGAAGCGCGTGCGCCCGCCCTCGACGACGAGGTCGTGGCCGCGGACCTGGGCGCCCTCGGCGAAGGACGCCGTGACGTCGGCCAGGTCGGCCCGCTCGGCCACGGTGACCCGCGCACGGCGGGCGAACTCGGCGAAGGCAGCCTCGTAGGCCTCCTCGGTGCCCCAGTGGTCGAGGTGGTCGGCGTCGACGTTGGTGATCGCGGCGACCTCGGGGGTGTAGACGAGGAAGGCGCCGTCGGACTCGTCGGCCTCGACGACCGCGACCTCGCCCCCGCCCAGCCGGGCGTTGGTGCCGAGGCTCTCGACCTCGGCGCCGATCGCGAAGGTCGGGTCGAGGCCCGCCTCCTGCAGCGCGACGGTGAGCATCGCGGTCGTGGTGGTCTTTCCGTGGGTCCCGGCGATGGCGACAACCCGCTTGCCGATCAGCACCGACTGCAGGCCCGCGGAGCGCGGCCACAGGCGCAGGCCGCGCGCCGTGGCCTCCACGATCTCGGGGTTGTCCTCGCGGGCGGCGGTGGTGGCCACGACCGTGTCGACGCCCTCGAGGTGGGCCGCGTCGTGGCCGACGTGGACGGTGATGCCCTCGGCGCGCAGGGCTTGCACGACGGCGGAGTCGTTGGCGTCGCTGCCGCTGACAACGACGCCCGCCTGGTGCATCAGCCGGGCGATCGCGGACAGGCCGGCGCCGCCGATGCCGACGAGGTGGACGCGGCCGAGCCGGTCGGCGGGCAGGATCTCGTCGGGGACCGGGATCTTCACCGGGCGACGTCCTGGATGATCCGGGCCAGCTTGTCGTCGGCGTCGCGGGGCACGAGGTTCGCGGCCGCGGCACCCATCGCGGCGAGCCGGTCGCGGTCGGTGGCCAGCGCCGGCACGGTGTCGGCGACGTAGTCGGCACTGAACGCGGCGTCCTCGACCAGCAGGGCTCCCCCGGCCTCGACGACCGGCTTCGCGTTGAGCGCCTGCTCGCCGTTGCCGATCGGGAGCGGGACGAAGATCGCGGGGACGCCGCTGGCGGAGGCCTCGACCACGCTGGACGCACCGGCGCGGCAGACCATCAGGTCGGCGGCGGCGAGGGCGAGGTCCATCCGCTCGACGAACGGCAGCACCACGTAGGGCACACCGGTCGGCGCGGGCTCGGACCAGCTCGGGTCGCTCGCGCCGTTGGGACCGATCACGTGCAGCACCTGCACCCCGCCCGAGCCGAGGGCTGCCGCGGCGCCGCTGATCGCCTGGTTGAGCCGCCGCGCGCCCTGCGAGCCTCCGGTGACGACGAGGGTCGGCAGCTCGGGGTCGAGGCCGAAGAAGGCGCGGGCCTCGGCCCGCAGGGCCGGCCGGTCGAGGGTCGCGATCATGCGCCGGATCGGCAGGCCGACGTACTCGGCCTTCCTGAGCGGGGTGTCCGGGAAGCTGACCGCGACCCGGGTGGCGACGCGAGCGCCGAACTTGTTGGCGATGCCGGGCAGGGCGTTCTGCTCGTGCACGACCAGGGGCAGCTTGCGGCGCCGGGCGGCGACGTACGCCGGCATGGAGACGTAGCCGCCGTAGCCGACCACGACGTCGGGGCGGACGTCGTCGATGACGTCGAGCGCGGCCTTCACCGCGGCGCGCAGCCGCTTCGGCACCAGGGCGAGGTCCTTGCCGGGCTTGCGCGGCAAGGGCACCGGGGGCACGAGGCGCAGCGGGTAGCCGGCCTCGGGGACGACCTTGTTCTCCAGCCCGCGCGGGGTCCCGAGACAGGTGATCTCCGCCTCCGGGTCGAGGCGACGCAGCGCGTCCGCCGTCGCGAGCAGTGGCGAGGTGTGCCCCGCCGTTCCCCCACCGGCCAGAAGAATCCTCACGCGGCAGAACCTACCTGCGGGCGGAGAGCCCGGCCGAACGGGCCCGCCGGCGCTGGGCCAGCGCCCGCGCGGCGGCCGGCTCGCGGCGGGCGAAGCCGATCACGAGGCCGAGCGCGGCCAGCGTCGGCAGCAGGCTGGACCCACCGTAGGAGACGAGGGGCAGCGGGATGCCGATCACGGGGAGCAGGGCGAGCACCATGCCGACGTTGATGATCATCTGGCACAGCAGCCAGACCACGATGCCGAACGTGCAGTAGCGGACGAACGGCTCCTTGGTCTCGCGCGCGACGCGGATGCCGGCGTAGGCGAGGACGAGGAAGAGCGAGATCACGAGCAGCGTGCCGACCAGGCCCAGCTCCTCGCCGAGCACGGCGAAGATGAAGTCGGTGTGGGCCTCGGGCAGCTGGCCCCACTTCTGCTGGCTGGCGCCGATGCCCTCGCCGAACACGCCGCCGCTCGCCATGGCGTAGAGGCCGTGGGCCGGCTGCCAGCCGGTGCCGTGGTAGTCCTTGAACGGGTCGGCGAAGTTGTAGATGCGGGCGAGGCGCTCGCCGTCGGTCGCCGCCAGGCCGAGGGCCAGCACGCTGACGCCCGAGAACGCGAGGGCGAAGAGCTTGCCCGGCGCGCCGACGACCCAGAGCATCGCGACCAGCAGCGCGAAGAAGACCAGCGCCGTGCCGAGGTCGCGGCCGATGACGACCATCGACGTCGCCAGCACCATGCCCGGCACCACCGGCACCAGCATCTGGTGCAGGTTGCCGAGGCGGCGCTCCTTGTTGGCGTAGATGTGGCTGGCCCAGATGATGAGGGAGAGCTTGGCGATCTCGGACGGCTGGATCTGGACCGGGCCGAGGTCGAGCCAGTTCTTGTTGCCGTTGACCTCGACGCCGACCTTCGCCGTGAGCGCGAGCAGCAGCAGGGAGATGGAGAAGGCGGGGTAGGTCAGGCCGCGCACCCAGCGCACCGAGACCCGCGAGGCGAGGAAGGCGCACGGGACGCCGATGAGCACCCACATCACCTGGCGGCGCACCACGGTGTACGAGTCGCCGGTCTCGCGGTAGGAGTACACGCTCGACGCGCTCAGCACCATGATCAGGCCGATGGTGAGCAGCAGCGCGGTCGCGCCCAGGAGCAGGTAGTAGGTCGTGAGCGGACGGTCGAGGGCGTCCTTGAGCGCGGCCGTCCAGCCGGGGCGTCGTACGGACGCGCGGAGGGAGGGACGCAGCGAGAGCCGCTGGCGGAGCTGGGAGCGGAGGTTCTCCGGGTTCGCCGTGGTGATGGCCCGTCCCCCTCCTGCCCCTGGAGCCTGCTAGCTCTCGCCGATGTAGTCCCGGACCGCCTCGGCGAACGCGTCGCCGCGGGCGGCGTAGTCGGAGAACTGGTCCATCGACGCGCATCCCGGGGCCAGCAGCACGGTGTCACCCGTTCGGGCGACCTCGGCCGCTGCCGCGACGACGCGCCTCATCCGGTCGTCACCGACTACGTCCCCAGTCTCGGGGCTGTCCACGTCGATCACCGGCACATCGGGAGCGTGTCGCGAAAGGGCCTGCCGGATCACGTCGCGGTCGCGGCCGATGAGTACGACGGCGCGCAGGCGGTCGCCGACCGACCGGACCAAGTCGTCGAAGCTCGCGCCCTTGGCCAGTCCCCCGGCCACCCAGACGACCGGCGCGAACGCGGCCAGCGACGAGGCGGCGGCGTGGGGGTTGGTCGCCTTGGAGTCGTCGACCCAGGTGATGCCGGAGTGCTCGGCGACGACGGCGATCCGGTGGCCGTCGGGCTGGAAGGCGCGCAGCCCGTCGCGGACGGCGGCCTGGCTGACGCCGTGGGCCCGCGCGAGCGCGGCCGCGGCGAGGGCGTTGGTGACGAAGTGCGGCGCGCGGGAGGCGAGGTCCTCGAGGGTGCAGAGCTCGGCCGCGCTCGTGGACCGCTCCTCGATGAAGGCACGGTCGACCAGGATGTCGTCGACGACGCCCACCATGCCGGGGGCGGGCACGCCGAGGGTGAACCCGATCGCGCGGGCGCCCTCGACCACGTCGGCGTCCCGGACCAGCTGCTCGGTCGCGGGGTCGGCGACGTTGTAGACGCACGCCCGCTCGACGCCCTGGTAGATCCGCCCCTTGTCACGGGCGTAGTCGTCCATGGCCGACGGGCCGTCGTACCAGTCCAGGTGGTCCTCGGCGACGTTGAGGACCACGGCGCTCTCGGCGGCCATCGTGTCGGTGTAGTGCAGCTGGAAGCTGGAGAGCTCGACGGCGATCACGTCGTAGGGCTCGGGGTCCATCACGGCCTCGGTCAGCGGCAGGCCGACATTGCCGGCGGCGACGCTGCGCAGCCCGGCCGCGCGCAGGATGCTGTCGAGCATCTGGACGGTGGTGGTCTTGCCGTTGGTGCCGGTGATGCACAGCCAGGGTGCCGGGTGGTCGGGGTCGCGCAGCCGCCAGGCCAGCTCGACCTCGCCCCAGACGGGGACGCCGCGGTCGCGGGCGGCGGTGATGATCGGCGCGTCCGGACGGAAGCCGGGCGAGACCACCAGCACGTCGACGTCGTCGGGCAGGATCGAGGTGGCGCCCTCGTGGACGTCAATCCGGGCGCCGAGGACCTCGAGCAGCTCGACCCGCTCGAGGATCTTCGGGCTGACCGACTCGGCGACGGCGTGCACGTCGGCGCCGAGGTGGAGCAGGTTGTCGACGGCGGCCGCGCCGCTCGTGCCGAAGCCGGCGACGACCGCGCGGACGCCGGCCCACGAGTCCTTGCGGCCCAGGGTGGTCGGGTCGGGCCGGCTCACAGTCGCGACACCCACTCGGCGTAGAAGATGCCGAGGCCGGTGGCGACGAACAGGCCGGTGATGATCCAGAACCGGATCACGACGGTGACCTGCTCCCAGCCGAGCATCTCGAAGTGGTGGTGGATCGGCGCCATCCGGAAGATCCGCTTGCCCTTGGTCAGCTTGAAGAAGCCGACCTGCATCATCACCGACACCGTCTCGAGGACGAACAGGCCACCGAGGACCACGAGCAGCAGCTCGGTGCGGGTGAGGATCGCGAAGCCGGCGAGCGCGCTGCCCAGCGCGAGCGAACCGGTGTCGCCCATGAAGATCTTGGCCGGCGACGCGTTCCACCACAGGAAGCCGAAGCAGGCGCCGGTGATCGCCGCCGCGATGATCGCCAGGTCGAGCGGGTCCCGGACGTTGTAGCAGGTGGCGCTCGGGTCGTCCTGGCAGAACTGGTTGTTCTGCCAGATGTTCACGAGCGTGTACGCGCCGAACACCATCACCGAGGCGCCGGCCGCGAGGCCGTCGAGCCCGTCGGTGAGGTTGACCGCGTTGCTGAACCCGGCGACGAAGAGCCAGATCAGCAGGATCGCGAGGATCGTCGGCAGCACGAACCAGTCGAGCTCGCGCAGGAAGGAGACCTTCTCGCTCGCGGGCGTGCGGCCGTTCTCGTCCTCCAGCATCGGCGAGAGGGCCAGCCAGCCGAAGACCAGCGCGATGACGGTCTGGCCCGCCATCTTGGCCTTGCTGCGCAGGCCGAGGCTGCGCTGCTTGGAGATCTTGATGAAGTCGTCGAGGAAGCCGACCAGGCCCATGCCGACGAACAGGAAGAGCAGCAGGAGCGCGGACGCGCTCGGCGAGGTCAGCGTGATCAGCTTCGCCGCGAAGTAGCCGATGACGGCGGCCAGGATGATGACGACGCCGCCCATCGTGGGCGTGCCCCGCTTGGTGTGGTGGCTGGTCGGGCCGTCGTCGCGGATCTCCTGGCCGTAGCCCCACTGGGTGAAGAGGTTGATCACCACGCGGGTGCCGAGCAGGGAGATCAGCAACGCGATGCCGCCCCCGAGCAGGATGGCTCTCATGGCGTCGTCTCCTCCAGGACCTGCTCTGCTACCCATTCCAAGGCGGCGCCGCGGGACGCCTTGACGAGGACGACGTCCTCCGGTCCGGCATTCTGCCGCACCCAGGCCGCAGCTTCCTCACGGCCCGCCGTGACGATCACCTCACCCACCCCGTCGGCCGCGGTCTCGGCGATGCCGCGGGCGGCGTCGCCGACCACGACGACCACGTCGATCCCGAGCCCGGCCGCGACCGTGCCGACCGCGCGGTGGCCCGCGTCGTGCTCGGCACCGAGCTCCTTCATCTCCCCCAGCACCGCGACGGTACGACGGCCGGGGGTCGCGGCCGCGATCGCGTGGACCGCCTCCAGGGCGGCCGTCATGGAGTCGGGATTGGCGTTGTAGGCGTCGTTGACGACGACCATGCCGTCGGAGCGCTCGGTGACCTCCATCCGCCAGCGCGACGCGGCCTGCGCCTGGCCGAGCGCCTGGGCCACGGAGGGCAGCGTGAAGCCGGCGGCGATCGCCATCGCCGCCGCGGCGGCGGCGTTCTTGATCTGGTGCAGCCCGGTCTGGAGGAGCTGGACGGTGCACAGCTCGCCGTCGAGGTCGAGGGTGAAGGACGGCCGGCCGAGCCCGTCCAGGCTGGCCTCGCGCCAGCGCAGCCGACCGGTCTCGCCGAAGGTGAGCACCTGCGCCTGCGTGCGCGGCGCCATCGCGGCGACCAGCGGGTCGTCCGCGTTGAGGACGGCCGTGCCGTCCGCACCGAGCGCCTCCACGATCTCGCCCTTCGCCTGCGCGATCTGCTCGCGGCCGCCGAACTCCCCCACGTGGGCGGTGCCGACGTTGAGGACGGCCGCGATCGAGGGAGGCGCGATGCCGCACAGGTAGGCGATGTGGCCGATCCCGCGGGCGCCCATCTCGACCACCAGGTGCCGGGTCGAGGTGTCGGCGCGCAGCACGGTGAGCGGGACGCCCAGCTCGTTGTTGTTGTTGCCGGTGGTCGAGACGACGGCGTCCTCCCCCGCGAGGGTGCGCAGCACCGCCGCCAGGTAGTCCTTCGTGCCGGTCTTGCCCTGCGAGCCGGTCATCGCGTGGACCGTGACGTCGAGGCGGTCGACCACGTGGCGGGCCAGGAGGCCGAGTGCCACGACCGGGTCCTCGACCACGACGGTGGGGCGGCCGGTGGGGCGGCTGCCGAGGACCGCGTGCGCGGTGGCGGCGTACTCGTGGCCGTCGGAGCGCTCGCCGACCAGCGCGACGAAGAGCCCGTCGGGGACGGGGGTGCGGCTGTCGACGTAGGCGGGACCGGCGACGAGCAGGTCCTCGCCGTGCAGCTCACCGCCGACGACGCCGGCGATCTCGGAGAGGCGCAGCGGGATCATCGGGCGAGCACCTCGCGCACGACCTCGCGGTCGTCGAACGGGTGGACCACGCCGGCGACCTCCTGGCCGGTCTCGTGCCCCTTGCCGGCCACGACGACGACGTCGCCCGGGCCGGCGCCGTCGATGGCCCGCTCGATGGCGGTACGACGGTCGCCGACCTCGACGACCTCGGCCTGTCCGCCGCTGGTGCCGGCCAGCACCTCGGCCCGGATCGCGGCGGGGTCCTCGGAACGCGGGTTGTCGTCGGTGACGATCACCAGGTCGGCCAGCCGGGCGGCGATCTCGCCCATCACCGGCCGCTTGCCGGTGTCGCGGTCTCCCCCGGCGCCGATCACGATGACCAGCCGGCCCCTCGTGACCGGCCGCAGCGTGCGCAGCACCGCCTCGACGGCGTCGGGCTTGTGGGCGTAGTCGACGACGACGGTCAGGTCGCGCCCGGTGGGCACCCGCTCCAGGCGCCCGGGCACGCCGCCCGAGGCCGCGATGCCGTCCGCGACCGCCTGCGGGTCGAAGCCTGCCTCGGCCGCCGCCGCGATCGCGGCCAGGGCGTTCGCGACGTTGAAGTCCCCCGGCAGGGGTACGACGCCCGCGACCCGCACACCGTCCGGCCCGTGCACGGTGAACCGCGACCCGTCGGCGCCGAGCTCGACGTCGGCCACGGTCCAGTCGGCCGGACCGGCCAGGCCGTAGGTCCGGACCGGGATCGTGGCCTCGTCGACGAGGCGCCGGCCGTGCTCGTCGTCGACGCAGACCAGGCCGAGGGCGGCGTGCTCGGGCGTGAAGAGCGACGCCTTGGCGGCGAAGTAGTCCTCGACGTCGGCGTGGAAGTCGAGGTGGTCGCGGCCGAGGTTGGTGAACACGGCGACGTCGAAGCGCACGCCGTCGACGCGACCCATGACGAGCGCGTGGCTCGAGACCTCCATGGCGCAGGCGGTCACGTCGAGCTCCCGCATCCGGGCGAAGAGCCCGTGCAGGTCCGGGGCCTCGGGCGTGGTCAGCGCGGTCTTCACCTCCTCGCCGGCGATCCGCGTCCCGACGGTGCCCACGACGGCGCTGCGCACCCCGCTCGCGAGCAGGCCACCGTCGAGGAGCCGGGTGACGGTGGTCTTGCCCTGGGTGCCGGTGACGCCGATCGTGCGCAGCGCAGCGGCGGGGTGGCCGTAGACCAGAGCGGCGACGTCGCCGAGCACCGCGCGGGGATCGTCCACGACCAGCACGGGCAGACCGTGGCCGGAGGCGTCGGCGAGTCCGGTGGGGTCGGTCAGCACGGCAGCCGCACCCGCCGCGGCGGCCTGCCCGGTGAACCCCGCGCCGTGGGCGCGGGAGCCGGGCAGGGCGGCGTACAGGTCGCCGGTCTGGACGCGACGTGAGTCGAGGGTGACTCCCTGCACCTGGGTGCCGGGGAAGTCCGGGGCAAGGCCCAGCGCCCGGGCGACGTCGTCGAGCGACGTCAGGTTCGGGTGTGCGGGCCGGGTCGGCTGGCTCACCACTCGACCGGGGTCTGGTTCGGCTTGCCGCCCGTCGGCGGGACGCCGTAGCGGCGCAATGTGTAGCTCATCAGCTTCGAGAATGCCGGACCGGCGGTGCTGCCACCACCACTGCCCGGTCGCGGGCTGTGCACGACGACGTAGATCGTGAACCGCGGGTCGTCGGCCGGGGCGAATCCCGCGAAGGAGACCGTGGTGCTGCCGTCGTAGCCGCCGTTCTCGCCGACCCGCTGGGCCGTGCCGGTCTTGCCGGCGACGCGGTAGCCGGGGACGGCCGCGCCCGGCGCGACGCCCTCCTCCGGGTCGAGCACCCGCTCCATCATGAGCATCGTCTCGTGGGCGGCGTCGGCGCTGATCACCCGCGTGGTCGACGCGACGTCGCTGCCGACCTTCTGGCCCTTGTCGGTCGTCGCCTCGCCCTGCACCAGCGACGGGGCGATCCGCACGCCGCCGTTGGCGATCGTGTTGACGGCCGCGGCCATCTGGACGGCGTTGACCGACAGCGACTGCCCGAAGGCGATGCGGTCGCCGACCTGCGAGGTCCACGCGGCGCCCTGCGGCAGGAGGCCCTTCGTCTCGCCGCCGAGGCCGACGTCGGTGCGCTGGCCGAGGCCGTAGGCGGTGAGGTAGCGGCGCAGCTGGCCGTTGTGGAACTGGTCGGCCGCGAGCACGGTGCCGACGTTGGAGGACTTGGCGATGATGCCGGCGAGCGTGAGCCGGAGCATGCCGTGCTCCCAGTAGTCGCCGATCGGCCGGTCTTGGCGGTGGAGCTGGCCCGGCACCCGGAACTTCTGCTCCTTGAAGGCCAGCCCCGCGTCGACCAGCGAGCTGACGGTGAGCACCTTCTCGACGGAGCCGGGCTCGTAGACGTCGGTCAGCGCGGACGACTTGTAGAGGGAGTCGTCGTAGCGGTAGGGGTCCGAGGCGTCGTACGTCGGGTAGTCGGCCAGCGCCAGCAGGTCACCGGTGCGGCTGTCCATGATCACGGCGATCCCGGACTTGCCGGCCGCGCGGGTGACCGTCTGCTGCAGGACCCGCTGGGCGTAGAACTGCAGGTCGCGGTCGATCGTCAGGTGCAGGTTGCGGCCGTCGACCGCGGGCGTGACGGTGTTGTCGCCGAGCGGGATCTGGTTGCCGGCGCCCACCTCGTAGGTGGCCTCGCCGTCCTTGCCCGAGAGGTACTTGTTGAACGATGCCTCGAGGCCGGCGAGCGCCTGCGCCGAGCCGTCGTCCTTCGGCGTGCCGAGGAAGCCGAGCAGGTTGGCCGCGACGTCGTCGTTGGGGTAGATCCGCAGCGGGTCGCGCTCGGTGGTGAGGCCGGCGAACGGGCGGCCGTCCTCGTCCTCGAACTCCTTGCGGATGTCGGCGACGACCTTCTCGGCCTTGCTCGCCGGGACCTGCCGGGCGACGTACTGGAACCGGCTGTCCTCGACGCGCAGGCGCTCCAGGGTCTGGAAGTAGTCGATGCCGAGCCGCTTGGCCAGGACGGTCGCCAGCTGGGGCGCCACCTTCGCGGTGACCGCCGGGTCGGCGATGATCATCCGCCCGTCGACCGTCTCGGCCAGGGGCTCGCCGTTGCGGTCGAGGATCTCGCCGCGCGACGCCGGCAGCACCACGTGGTCCGACCCCTCCGCGGCAGCCATCTGCGCGTAGGAGTCCGGGTCGAGGCCCTGGAGCTGGACCAGGCGCCCGGCGAAGACCGAGAGCACGATGGCGATGAGCAGGAACCCGACCTGCATGCGCAGCTTCGGGGAGCCTCGCCGGGGACCGGTCCCGCGGCGGGTGCGGAGGGTGCTGGGTCGGCTCAACGCTCTCGTCCTGATCGGTGGCAGGGCCCGTCGCCCTCGGTCGGTCCGACCCTAGGCCGAACGCTCACCGATCTCCGGTGGGCGCGCCGTCGGTCGTGTTCTTCGGCTTGGTGCCGGCGTCCGTCCTCGCCGCGTCGACCTTCGCCGGGTTGACCTCGACGTCGGCCGGCCGCTGCAACTCCGCCGGCTTCTTCGGGCCCGGCATGTGCAGCGGGATGGCGTCGCCGCCGGAGGCCGGCACCGGCTTGCCCGTGATCCGGCCCGTCGACAGGTCGAGGACGCCGGCCGGCGTCGACGGGATCACCATGCCCATGTCCTGGGCCAGCCGGGCCAGGCGCTGCGGCTCGCGCAGCGCCTGGATGTCCATCTCGAGCGCCTCCTGCTGCGCGCCGAGGTCCGTGGCCTGGTTCTCCAGGGCAGTCGCCTTGAAGGAGGCCTGCTGCATGGAGGTGTTGAACAGCAGCAGCCCGACCACGCCCGCCAGCAGGATCACGCTGACGAAGGCGACGAAGGGCACCCGCGGGGCGCGCGTGCGTCGCGTGCGCGGCACGACCGTGAGCCGGGCCCGCTCCAGGGCGGCCTGCGCGATCCGCGGCGCAACGGACTGCAGGCGGCGGATCTGCGGTGCGGTGCTGCTCATCGGCGGGCTCCCTTGCCACGAGTGGTGCTGGACTTGCTGGACGGACGGATGCGCTCGATCGCGCGGAGGCGGACGGACGCGGCGCGGGGGTTCTCCTCGATCTCCTCCGCGTTGGCCTGCTCGGACCCCCGCGTCACGAGCCGGTACGACGGCTCGGCGCCCTCGGGCACGAAGGGCAGGTCGTCGGGGACGTCGAGCCGGGTCGCGTCGGCGAAGACGCGCTTCACCAGACGGTCCTCGAGCGAGTGGTAGGACTCGACGACCACGCGGCCCCCGACCCCGATCGCGTCGACCGCGGGCGGCATCGCGCGGCGCAGCACGCCGAGCTCGTCGTTGACCTCCATGCGCAGGGCCTGGAAGGTGCGCTTGGCCGGATGGCCGCCGGTGCGACGGGCGGGGGCGGGGATGACGTCGTACAGGAGGGCGACGAGGCGCCCGGAGGTCGTGAACGGCTCGACCGCCCGCTCCCGGACGACGGCGTCGGCGATCCGGCGCGCCATCTTCTCCTCGCCGTACTCCTTGAGGACCCGGGCCAGCTCGGCCGCGCTGTAGGTGTTGAGGACGTCGGCCGCGGTGGGGCCGGTGCTGCCCATCCGCATGTCGAGCGGGGCGTCCACCGCGTAGGCGAAGCCGCGCTCCGGCAGGTCGAGCTGCATCGACGAGACGCCGAGGTCGAAGAGCACACCGTCGACGTGGTCGAGGCCCTGGTCCTCGATGACGTCGGCGATCTCGTCGTACACCGCGAGCACGCCGGTGAAGCGGTCGCCGTACGACACCAGCCGCTCGCGGCTCATGGCCAGCGCCTGCGGGTCGCGGTCGATGCCGATGACCCGGGCGTGCGGGCACCGCTCGAGCACGGCCTCGGTGTGGCCGCCGAGGCCGAGGGTGCAGTCGACGAGCACCGTCCGCTCGCCGTCGGCGAGGCCGTCGCGCTCGAGCGCGGGCGCGAGGAGGGAGACGACCCGGTCCAGCAGGACGGGGACGTGGCGCGGGCTGCCCATGGTGGCCTCAGCGCCCCGTGGGCCCGGAGAGCAGGTGGGCGAGGACCAGCAGCAGCGCACAGCCGACGGAGACGGCCGCGGAGAAGGACATGAGGAGCAGCACCTCGCGTGCCTGCTCGCGCACGCGTGGCTGGGACCGCTGACCGGAGACCTCCGGTGCGTGCGTCCGCATCACGCTCATGGCTTCGACCCTTCGACCCTGTGTGGCACTTCTGGAGCTGCTGGAAATCGAGCGGATCCGCAGAGCCAGGTCCCTGCCCGCTCCCGTGCCCGGTGGTGTTCGGGTGCCGTCTGGTGCCGGGGAAGGTGCCCCAGAAGGCCGGGTGGCCCCGTGGTCGTGGTGACCGCCTGGTGCCGGGGAAGGTGCCCCAGGTGGTCCGACTTCGGGGTGTCGGGAGCGGGAGCGGGCTGAGACCTCGTCCTGCGGATCCGCTGTTGTGTTGTCAGTGGTGGTGCTGGCGCTGCTGGTGGGTGGCGCTGCTGGTGGGTGGTGCTCGGGCTCAGTCGTCGTCCTCGTCGAGGTCGGCGAACTCCTCCAGCGCCTCGAGCTGGAACTCGCGCCATGCGGTCGGGTTCCAGATCTCCAGCCGGTCCCGGACACCGATCACGACCACGTCGCGCTCGAGGCCCGCGTACTCCCGGAGGTGGGCCGGGATGCCGATCCGGCCCTGCTTGTCGGGCGTGCTCTCGTCGCCGCCGGCGAACAGCACCCGTGCGTAGCGCCGGGCGGCGCGGTTGGTCATCGGCCGCGCGGCCTGCCGCTCGGCCTCCTCGGCGAAGACATCGGTCGGCCACACGACCAGGCACTTGTCCTGTCCCTGTGTGACCACGAGGCCCTCCGCCAGTCGATCCCTGAACTTCGCCGGGAGGAAGAGACGGCCCTTGTCGTCGAGCTTCGGGGTGTAGGTGCCCATGAAGAGCATCGGGCCACCCCCAGCCGTCCCACCGGACTCCGCCGTTCCTCCACTTTCCCCCACAGTACTCCACTTTCCCCCACCGTCAACCACCGACGCTCCCCTTTCCGGGGCGTGTTGCTCCCCTGCGCGCCGAAAACCCGCAGGTCAGCGCCGTGGAGTGGGGTGGAGGAGCGGGGTGGAGCGAAGTGGAGGGAAAAGTGGGGAGAAGTGGAGAACCGGGGAGCGTCCGGGGACGTCAGAGGGAGCGCGTGGGTGGATCCGCTGGGTCCGGCGCGCAGCAGCCACCCGAGCCGTAGGGTTGGTCCACCGAGGGAGAGCACGACGAGGAGTTGCCGTGGAGACGCCGACCAGCCCACCGATGAGCCCGCCGCAGGGCCAGCCCGCGCCCGTCGCCCCGGCGACCTCGCCGGCCACCCCGCCGGCCACCCCGCCGGCCACCCCGCCGGCCGTCGCCGACGTCGACACCGTGGCCAGGGTCGCCGCGCAGATCCGCGCGAACGTCGAGAAGGTCATCGAGGGCAAGAGCGAGGTGGTGGGCGCCGCGATCGTCGTCCTGCTCGCCGAGGGGCACCTGCTGATCGAGGACGTCCCCGGCGTCGGCAAGACGATGCTGGCGAAGGCGCTGGCCCGCAGCATCGACTCGACGGTGCGCCGGGTGCAGTTCACCCCGGACCTGCTGCCGTCCGACATCACCGGGGTCTCGGTCTTCAACCAGTCGACCCGCGCGTTCGAGTTCCGCCCCGGCGGTGTCTTCGCGAACGTCGTGATCGGCGACGAGATCAACCGCGCCTCGCCGAAGACCCAGTCGGCGCTCCTCGAGTGCATGGGCGAGCGCCAGGTCACCGTCGACAACGTGACCTACCAGCTCGAGTCGCCCTTCATGGTGATCGCGACCCAGAACCCCGTCGAGATGGAGGGCACCTATCCCCTGCCCGAGGCGCAGCGCGACCGCTTCATGGCCCGGGTGTCGATCGGCTACCCGGTGCCGGCGGCCGAGATCGCGATGCTGTCCAACCACGGCACCGTCAACCCGCTGGACGACCTCGAGCCGGTCACCAACAGCGCCGAGGTCCGCAAGCTGTGCACCATCGTCTCGCAGGTCCACGTGTCCGACGCCGTGCAGCGCTACGCCGTCTCGCTCACGGCCGCGACGCGCAACAACCCCGAGCTGCTGCTGGGCGCCTCGCCCCGCGCGACGCTCCACCTGGTGCGCGCGGCCAAGGCCCGCGCGGCGCTCCACCGTCGCGACTTCGTGCTGCCGGACGACGTACGCGCCCTGCTCGGGATGGTCCTGGCCCACCGCCTGCTGCCCAGCGCGGAGGCCGCCGTCGGCGGCCGCGGTGCGGCGTCGATCCTCGAGGGCATCGCGGCCCAGGTCCCCGTGCCCGAACCGTCCGCCTGACCACCCCTCCCCCATGCTGCGTTCCGCGCTCTCGTCGCTGACCCTCCGCGGCCGGGCCTTCGTCGCCGCCGGCGTCACGGCGATCGCGTGTGCCGTCGTGTTCGGGCAGGAGTCGCTGACCCGGGTCGGCGTCCTGGTGGTGGCCCTGCCGCTGGTCGCCGCGCTGGTGGTCAGCCGTCGTCGCCACGACCCGACGGTGTCCCGCACGGTGTGGCCGCGCCTGCTCCGTGCCGGCGAGTCGGCGCGCATCGACCTGGCGATCTCCAGCGACCGGCGCCGCGCGGACGGACCTCTCCTCGTCGAGGACACCCTCCCCTACGCCCTCGGCAGCCGCCCCCGGTTCGTCCTCCAGGGCCTCGGCCAGCAGTGGGAGCGCACCGTCCACTACCCGGTCCGCTCCGACATCCGCGGCCGCTTCGAGGTCGGCCCCCTGACGGTGCGGATCACCGATCCCTTCGGCCTCGTCGAGCGGCGCCGCCAGATCGGCGGTACCGCCGAGCTCGTCGTGACGCCCCGCGTCCTGCCGCTCCCGGCGATCCCGCTGTCCGGCGGCTGGCAGGGCGCCGGTGAGCACCGGCCGCAGGCCTTCGCGTCGGGATCGGCGGAGGACGTGAGCGTGCGCGAGTACCGCCGCGGCGACGACCTGCGGCGCGTCCACTGGCGCAGCTCGGCCCGCATCGGCGACCTGATGGTCCGCCGCGAGGAGCAGCCCTGGGAGGCCCACGCCACGGTGCTGATCGACAACCGCCAGTACGCGCACCGCGGCCAGGGACCCGCCTCGAGCTTCGAGTCGGCCGTCGTCGCGGCGGCGTCGGTCGTCGTCCACCTCGAGAAGCACGGGTACGCCGTCCAGCTGGCCACCGCGACCGGGGCGGCCGCCGACGGGTCGGAGCAGGCGCTGCGGGCGCTCGCGGTCCTGGACCTGACCGCGGCGCCCACCCTCGACACCGGCTGGTCGGGCGACCAGGCCCGTGGCGGTGTCGTCGTCGCGGTCCTGGGCGCCCACGTCGCCGGCGACACCAAGGCCCTGCGCCGGATCCGCCACGACGCGGGTGCCGCGCTCGCCGTCGCGCTGGACGTGGAGCAGTGGTCGGCCGCGCGGACGAGCAACGGTCCGGCAGCGGCAGCGGCACCCCTGCTCGCGATCGGCTGGCGCGCGGCGGGGGTCGGCCCGCGCGACCGGCTCGACGCCGCGTGGCGGGACCTCGGACGTGCCCCGTCGCGGGGAGGGATGCGGCCGTGAACGCTCCGCGGAACCCGTCCTCCCTCCCCTCCACGCTCCTGCTCGGCACCGTCGCCCTGCTGACCACGTGGGTCGCGCTGACCGCGTGGCAGGGCTTCGTGACCGAGCCGGGCTCCTATCTCGGCCGGGTCGCGGCGGCCGGGGCCGTCGTCGTCCTCCTCGGCGCCGTGCTGCGGTGGCGAGCGGCTCCGCGCCTGGTGACGATCGGCGTCCAGGTCCTCGCCGCCGCGCTCGTCGTGGCATGGCAGATCACCGGATCACCGGTCCCGTCCGGCGGCACGCTCGCCGAGGTCGGGAACGCCCTGTCGACCGCCGTCGACTCGGCGCGCACCTACAGCGCGCCGATCAGTCCCCGCGTGCCCCCGCTGTGGCCACTGCTGCTCGTCTGCGGCGTGGCCTTCGTCGTCATCGTCGACGCCGTCGCGTGCACGTTCCGGCGCGTGCCCGGCGCGGGCCTGGCCCTGCTGGCGATCTACTCGGTGCCCAGCGGCCTGCTCGACCAGGGCCCCGGATGGGGCAGCTTCGTGCTCGCCGCCACCGGGTTCCTCCTCCTGCTGCACCTCGACGCCCGCGAGTCGCTCCAGCGCTGGGGGCGCTCCCTCGGCCCGGACGACGCCTCGCCGTGGGGGCACGGCAACCCGGTTCGGGAGGCCGCCCGCGCCGGTGCCGGCCTGATCGGCGTGACCGCCACCGTGCTCGCCCTCGTCATCCCGGCCTTCGTCCCCGTCCTCGGGACCGACTTCTTCGACCTCGGTGGAGGCGACGGGAGCGGCGACATCCGGATCCGCAAGCCGATCGCCGACATGCGCCGCGACCTCGAGCGCGGTGAGGACGTGCCGATGGTGCAGGTCCACACCGACGACCCCGACCCGTCGTACCTCCGCATCTCGGTGCTCAACCGCTTCACCGGCGTGGAGTGGAGCAGCGGCGACCGCGACGTCGCCCAGGAGAACACCGCGAGCGGTGCCCTGCCCGAGCCGGCCGGGCTGGCCTCGTCGGTGCCACGGACGCAGTACGACTACCGCGTGCAGATCAACGACCACCTCGACTCGACCTGGCTGCCGACCCAGTTCCCGGCCGCCGCGGTCCAGGCCGAGGGCGACTGGCGCTTCGATCCCACCACGATGGACTTCCTGGCCGCCGACGACGACCTCGACACCCGCGGCATGGACTACACGATGACGGCCCTCGAGCCCGACTACGGCACGGACGGACGCTACTTCCGCGACCCTGCCGGCGGGTCCGTTCCCGACGAGCTCCTCGAGCTCCCTTCCGGGGTCCCCACGCTGGTGCGCGACCTCGCGCGCAGCGTGACCGCCCCCGCGACCAACGACTACGAGCGCGCCGTCATCCTGCAGCGCTTCTTCCGCGAGACCGGTGGCTTCACCTACGACCTGCGCGCCGCGCCGAACGGCACGGGCAATGGCACGCTGGAGGACTTCCTCGCGCCCAGCGGACGGGTCGGCTACTGCGAGCAGTTCGCGTCGGCCATGGCGGTGATGGCGCGGATCCTCGGCATCCCGGCGCGGGTCGCGGTCGGCTTCCTCGAGCCCGACCCGATCGGCGACGGCGTCTTCGAGTACAGCAGCCACGACCTGCACGCTTGGCCCGAGCTCTACTTCGCCGGCGCCGGCTGGGTCCGCTTCGAGCCGACGCCGTCGGGCCGCGTCGAGTCGGTGCCCGACTACAGCGACGTCTCCGCGCCGGGCTCCGGCCCCGAGAACACCGACGCCGCCACCAGCCAGTCCGCGTCCAGCGGCGGCACCGCGACGGTCGCGCCGAACACCGCCGCCTCGAAGCCCACCGAGCCCCCCGGCGCCACCGCCGACGACTCCGCCGGCGGCGCGAGCCACACCGGCCGCAACCTCGCCGTCGGCGGCGGCCTGCTCGTGCTGGTGCTCCTGGTGGCCGGGCTGGTCCTCGGGCCGCGCTCGGTCCGGAAGACCGCACGGCGGTCCCGGCTCGGCGGCGGCCCCGACGAGCTCTGGGCCGAGCTGCGCGCGACGTCCCTCGACCTCGACCTGCCGTGGCCCGACGGCCGATCGCCGCGGGAGATCGGCACCGTCCTGGTCGACCACCTCGCCGATCCCGACGCGGAGCCCCTCGAGCGCCCACGCACCGGACCGGACGTCGCGCCGCAGGCGGCCGACGCCCTCGAGCGACTGGTCGACGCCGTCGAACGGACCCGCTACGCCCGGCCCGGCTCCCCCGCCGCGGTGGCCGTGGCCGAGCGGTCCGCGACCGAGGCCGACGCCGCGCTGGTCGTCGCGTCCCTCACGGCCGGCGTCACCCCGCGCGCCCGCCGGCGCGCCCAGTGGCTCCCGCGCTCGGTGTGGAGGCCTCTGCGCGTGAGCCTGCGAACGCGCAGGTGAAGGCCGAAGGTTGAGGAGCGTCGGCTCAGACCCGAGCACAGCGAGGGACTGAGGGACGCGTCTCGAAACCCGCGGACGTGGTGCAGCTCGTCATGCACACAGGAGCGCCGGTGCACGTCGGGCGTCTCGTGACGGTCGCTGCGCGACCTCCTCGACGACCGGCTCAGAAGCCGCCGCGCTCGCGGCGGCGGCGCCAACGCGCCTGGAGGGTGTCCATGAACCCGGAGGACGACCGCCCGCCACGGGTACGACGCCCGCGGCCTCCGTCGATGACGCCGAACCCGGACGGGTGGGCAGCGACGTGGGGCTCCGCGCCGCCGGCACGCTGGCCGCGCAGCGCGGACAGCAGCACGGTGGCGGAGCCCAGCATCACGACGAACCCGGCGACGCCGACGGGCCAGTAGCCGCTGACCGCGCCGCCCATCATCACCGCGACACCGGCGGCGAAGGCGACGCCGGCGAGGATCGCGCGGCGGCGGGCCGCCAGGCGCTGGGTCGTCCCGCGAAGGGTCGAGGCGAACTTCGGGTCCTCCTCGCTGAGGGCGCGCTCCATCTGCTCGAGCAGGCGAAGCTCCTCTTCTGAGAGTGGCACCGTTTCCTCCGACGAACGTGGACTGTTCTCCAAGTGTAGGCAGGCGAATCCGCAGGGGGTAGGCCGTCCCTCGAAATTGTGGCCATCCGGTGATCAGCGGATGGCCTGAACAGGCCATCCGGGTGGCCGCGGGGCTGAGTCGGCGGCCGCGAGGAGGCTCGCTCGCCGCACCGCCGAGGAGCCGAACCGGTCCGCGGCCTGGTCGACGGCGCGGTCGGCGTCGGGCCAGCCGGGGTCGCGCTCGCCCAGCGCCAGCTGCCGGGAGTCGCCGTCGCGGACGCGCCGCAGCCCCTCGACCCGGACGCCGAGGAGTCGCACGGAGGGCCGCCGGGGCGCCAACGCGTCGAGCAGCGCGTCCAGCAGGGCCACGGCCGTGTCGTAGACCTCCTGGGTGACGTCGGTCGGCTCGGCCAGGGTGCGCGAGCGGTTGACGGTCGTGAAGTCGCTGAACCGCACGGTCAGGGCGACGGTGCGACCGACCCGGCCGGCACCACGGACCCGGGCCGTGACGCGGGAGGCGAGGCGGAGCAGCTCGCGGTGCAGGCGGGCGCGGTCGGTCAGGTCGACGGCCAGCGTGTGCTGCGAGCCCATGCTCCCCTCGGGCTCGCCCTCCCCGAACCCGAACACGCCGGCACCGCCCGGGCGCAGCTCGGAGCGGTCGGTGCCCCAGACCAGCGTGTGCAGGTGTGCGCCGAGGTGGCCGCCGAGCATCCGGCGCAGCTGGTCGGGCTCGATCGCGGCGACGTCTCCCACGGTGACCAGGCCGAGGCGGTGCAGCCGCTGCCGGGTGGCCTCGCCGACGCCGTACAGGACACCGACGTCGAGGGGGTGCACCTCGGCGACGAAGCGGTCGGGCGGGATGACACGCACGCCGTCGGGCTTCGCGAGGCGGCTGCCGAGCTTGGCGACGGACACCGTGGCGGCGATGCCGACCGAGCAGGTGATGCCGTGCTCGGCGCGGATGCGGGAGCGCAGTCGCTCGGCGATCGCCTCGGGCGAGCCGAACAGCCGGCCGGCGCCGCGCACGTCGAGGAAGGCCTCGTCGAGCGAGGTCACCTCGACCACCGGGGTGACCGTCCGGAAGGTCTCCATGATCGCCTTCGAGACGGGCGTCAGGAGGGTGAAGTCGGGCGGCAGGGTGACCGCGTCGGGGCACAGCCGGTGGGCCTCGACGCCGGACATCCCGGAGCGTACGCCGAAGCGCCGGGCCGGGTAGTTGGCCGACAGCACGACGCCGCGGTGCCCACCGCCGACCACGACCGGGACGTCGTGCAGCTCGGGGCGGTCGCGGATCATCACCGACGCGTAGAACGCGTCCATGTCGACGTGCAGGATCGGGCAGGGGGGTGGGCCGGTCATGGGTCGGCCCCGGCCCCGGCGTCAGGAACGCGTGGCGAGGACGTGCAGCTGGGTCGCGAGCGGGAGGTACTCCTCGCGGGCCGCCACCGCCCGCTCCAGGTCGACGAGGGCCGCGGCCGCGCCGGGCTCGAGGTCGACGAGGGCGGCCGGGACGAGGTCGGCGAAGACCCGGACCCCGTGGACCGTGGTGGGGACGAACCCGGCCGTGGTGAGCAGGGCCTCGAGCTCGCCGGCCGTGAACCGCCGGCCCGTGCGGCCGTCCACCGGCTCCTGGTCGTCGAGCAGGCCGCGCGCCTGCTGGAAGTGGCCGGCCATCGCCCGGGCCAGCACCGCGGCGTGTCGCTGGCCGACGACGAGGCTGAGCAGGCCGCCGGGCCGCAGGACCTCGCCGATCCGCGCGAGGGCGAGCGCCGGGTCGACGACCTCGAGGACCCCGTGGCAGAGCACCACGTCGGCCGAGCCCGCACCGACGACGTCGACCAGGTCCGTGACGTCTCCCTGGAGGCCCGTGACCTCGAGGTCGACCTCCTGCGCGCGGCGGGCGAGCGCGGCGAGGGCGTCGGGACTCGGGTCGACGACGCGCACCCGGTGCCCGGACTCGGCCAGCCGTACGGCGAACCCGCCGGTCCCGCCGCCGAGGTCCACCACGTCCCGCGGGCCGCCGGCGAGGGCGGCCTCGAGGGCGTCCCAGACGACGGCTGTCCGCACCGAACCGCGCTGCTCGCGAGAGGCCATGCGCTGAACACTAGTCGCCGCCCTCGAGGGTCAGCCCGCCGCCCGGCCGAGGACCTGCACGCTGATCGCGGCGTGCGGGGCCAGGCCGAGGGACTGCTCGACGAGCGCGAGGAACCGGTCGGCGTCACGGACCAGGTCGTCGGCCTCGCGCTCGGAGACCGCACGGGTCGAGCCGGCCTCGGCCGCGGCTCGCTTGGCCGCTCCTGCCGCGAAGAAGGTCGCCCACTCCCCCATCTCCGGAGCCACCTCCGCCAGCAGGACCCAGGCGTTCTTCTGCGCCCGGCGCCGGGGGCCGGCCGGCCGCGCGCGGGCCGAGAGCAGCGCGGCCGCGGCCCGCAGGGCCGCCACGTGGGCACAGGCGTAGCGCGTCGCGACGTCGCCGGCGGCGACGGCCTCGCTCAGCGACTCGGCGGAGCGGAGCAGGTAGTTGTGCGTGGTCGCGGGCAGGGTGTCCGGACCGATCGGGAACGACGGGGCCACGGTGATCTCCTTCGAGTGTCGTTCGAACATGTGTTCGAACGATTCGAAGGTACACCCGCCCTCCGACGCAACGTCAAGCGTCCGGCGAGCCGTCCAGGGGCCCGAGGCCCCGCACGTAGGCACGGCTCTGCGGGTGCCACAGGAAGACCAGGGTCACCGAGCAGATCACCGCGCCGGCGATCGCCGCCCAGTCGACGAGCCGGGGCGGGTCGGTGCGCACCGTCGCGACCGTCACGAGGAAGACACCCACCACGAGCGCGGCCAGCGCGTGGCGCGCCCAGTTGTGGCCGGTGCGGAAGAGGGCGATCAGCGTCGCTGCCAGGAGCGCCGTGACGGCGTACAGCACGAGGATGACCGGCACGAACTCGACCGGCTGGACGGTGCTGTCGCCGACCTGCATGGGCGACCAGACCGCCCCGAGGTCGTCCCGCTTGACCACCACCATCACGCACACGGCGAGGCCTGCGGCCACCAGGGACCACAGCAGCCAGCACGCGACTTCGACCGCCGGTGGTCGCTTGGTCATCGGTTCCTCCTGCATCGACGTGCACGGACCCGACCTCGATAGGGTCTCCCCCATGTCGGCCGAGCATCCCTCGATCGCCCACTTCCGCGCGGAGCACCAGCACCGCGGCGGCCGGGGCGAGATCGTCATTCTGCCCGACTCGGTCCACACCGCCGCACTGGCCGCCGAGGCACTCGGCTGCGCCGTCGGGGCGATCGCCAACAGTCTGCTCTTCGACGCCGACGGATCCCCGGTCCTCATCCTCACGTCGGGCGACCACCGGGTCGACACGGCGCTGGCCGCCGAGCGGATCGGGCGCGGCCCGCTGCGCCGCGCCAGCCCCGACTTCGTCCGCCAGCACACCGGACAGGTCATCGGCGGCGTGTCCCCCATCGCCCACCCGGCGCCCCTGCCGACCTACCTCGACGGCTGGCTGGCCCGTCACGACGTCGTCTGGGCCGCGGCCGGGCACCCGGCGGCGGTCTTCTCGACGTCGTACGACGAGCTGCTCGCCCTGACCGGCGCCACGCCGATCGAGGTGGAGTAGCCGTGGCACGCATCGTCGTCGTCGGCGGCGGCCTCGGCGGCCTGGCCGCCGCGGCCCGGCTGGGCAAGCAGGGCCACGAGGTCGCACTGCTGGAGGCGTCGCACCAGCTCGGCGGCGCGCTGGCGCCCGTCGAGCAGGAGGGCTACCGGTGGGACGGCGGCCCGGCGAGCACGCTCGTCCCTGCCGCGCTGCGCGACCTGTTCCGCAAGTCCGGGCGCCCGCTGGAGAAGGACCTCGGCCTCGAGCTCGAGCCGCTGCCAGTGCTGCGCGAGCACCGCTTCGCCGACCGTACGTCGGTGCGGCTGCCGGGCGGCTCGCGGGCCGACCAGATCGCGGCGTTCGAGGAGCTCGGCGCGGGCCTCGGCGAGGTCTGGGCCCGCCACGTCGACATCTACGCCGCCGTGTGGGACGTGCTGCGGCGCAACTACGTCGAGGCACCCGCCCGGCCCGCCGACCGGCGCAGCCTGCCGAAGGAGCTCGACGACCTCTTCAACATCCGCGAGACGCTGTTCAAGCGGCTGCGGCACGACTTCCGCGACGAGCGCCTCGCCCTGGTCGCCGGCCACCTCGCGACCGCCGAGGGCCACGACCTGCGCAACGTCCCCTCGTGGGTCGGCGTGGGCTCCTACCTGGAGCAGACCTTCGGCGGTTGGCAGGTCCCCGGCGGGATGGGCCGGATCGTCGAGCTGCTGGAGTCGCGGCTCGCACTGCGCGAGGTCGCCGTGCGCACCGGCGTGGAGGTCACCGACATCGTCGTGCAGGACGGCCGTGCGGTGGCGGTCCGCACCAGCGAGGGCGACGCCGACGCCGATGTCGTCGTGGTCGCGGTCGACCCGCGACGCCTGCCGGCCCTGGCGTCGTACGTCGAGCGGACGATGCCGGCCATCCCGCCGGTCGTCTCGCACCTGGGCCTCGCCGGCGACGTGCCCCCGCTGACGCACGAGATCGTCTTCAACGCCGAGCCGATGATCGTCGTCCGACCCGGTGTCGCCGCCCCGGACGGCGGCACCGCGTGGACCCTGCACGGCCGCGGCAAGATCGCCGAGGACATGGTCGCGGCACTGGCCCGGCACGGCCTTGACGTGCGCGACAACATCGTCACCCGCATCGACCTGAGCCCGCGCGACCTCGTGCAGCGGTGGCGGGGCTCGCCGATGGGCGTGCTGTGGCAGGGCCGTGGCACGGTCCGCGCGCGGATCGGCCCGGAGACGCCGGTCGCCGGCGTCTACCTCGCCGGCGCCCACGGCGCACCCGGCGCGGGGGTGCCGTTCGTGACGCAGTCGGCGGCGCTGGTCGCGGGCCTCGTCGGACCGGCCTGACCCCTCCCGCGGTCAGACGGTGATCTGCAGCGCCTCGAAGATCTCGAGCGTCGCCTTCGACCGGTTCAGCGTGTAGAAGTGCAGCCCGGGCGCGCCGCCCGCGAGCAGCTCGTCGCACAGCTCGGCCGCGATCCGGATGCCCTCGGCCCGGACGGCGGCCGGGTCGCCGTCGTACGCACTGATCCGCTCGACGATCTCGTCGGGCACGCTCGTGCCGATCAGCTCGCCCTGGCGGCGGATGGCGCTGAGGTTCAGGATCGGCATGATGCCCGGCAGGATCGGGATGTCGACGCCGCGCTCACGGACCCGCTCGACGAGGCCGAAGTAGTCGGACGCGCGGAAGAACATCTGCGTGACGGCGAACTCGGCGCCGGCCCTGGCCTTGGCGACCAGCACGTCGGCGTCGTGGTCGAGCGACTCGGCCGAGGGGTGGCCCTCGGGGAAGGCGGCGACGCCGACCCGGAAGCTGCCGCGGGCACGGGCCAGCTCGACCAGCTCGATCGCGTAGTTGAGGCCGCCCTCGGTGGGCGTCCAGTCGGCGCGCGGGCCCTCGTGCGGGTCGCCGCGCAGGGCGAGCACGTGGGCGACGCCCTCGGCGTCGTAGGCGTCGAGGATGCCCTCGAGCTCCTCGCGGGTGTGGCCGACGCAGGTCAGGTGGGCCAACGGGATCAGTGAGGTCTCCCGGGCGATGCGGCCCGTGATCGCGACCGTCTTGTCGCGGGTGCTGCCGCCGGCGCCGTAGGTGACCGAGACGAAGGTCGGCTGGTAGGGCTCGAGCGCCCGGATCGCGTCCCACAGCTGGGCCTCGCCCGCCTCGTCCTTCGGGGGGAAGAACTCGAACGAGAACGAGCGGCCACCCTCGCGGATCAGCTCCCCGAGCGAACGCCCTGCACCAGTCGTCATGGGCCGGAGTCTAGGTGGGCGGAGCGGCCCGGACCCGGGCATCTCGTCAGGTGTGACGCCTCACTACTCTGTGCGGGTGACTGAGCAGCGGTGGGACCCGACCTCGTTCCGGGCGGAGGTCCAGGCCGCGCTCGACACCTTCCTCGCCGAGCAGACCGTCCGGCTGGCACCGCTCGGCGCCGACGCCGCGCGCCTGCTGACCGAGGCCCGCGCCACGGTCTCGGGCGGCAAGCGCTTCCGCGCGGCCTTCTGCCAGTGGGGGTACGCCGCCGTCGCGGGCGTGCCCACCGGTGACGACGCCGCCGCGGTGCTGCGGGCGTCGGCCGCGCTGGAGCTGCTGCACGCCAGTGCCCTCGTCCACGACGACCTGATGGACGCCTCCGACACCCGCCGCGGCCGCGCCGCCACCCACCGCGGCTTCGAGGCCGAGCACCGCGCCGACGGCTGGCGCGGCGACCCGGTGCAGTACGGCGCCGCGGCCGCCATCCTCCTCGGCGACCTGCTGCTGTCGTGGGCCGACGAGCTGGTCCGCCGCTGCGGGCTGGGCTGGGACCGGGTCGGACCCGCCCTCGACGTCTTCGACCTGTGCCGCTCGGAGGTCATCGCCGGGCAGTTCCTCGACGTCTCCGTGCAGGCGCGCGGGCGCGCGTCGGTCGACCAGGCCACGACGGTGCTGCGCTACAAGTCGGCCAAGTACTCCATCGAGCGCCCGCTCCACGTCGGCGCGGCCCTCGCCGGCGCGGGCGCGGCGACGCTCGAGCGGCTGACCTCCTTCGGGCTCCCGCTCGGCGAGGCCTTCCAGCTGCGCGACGACCTGCTCGGCGTCTTCGGCGACCCGGCGACGACCGGGAAGCCGGCCGGCGACGACCTCGTCGAGGGCAAGCGCACGGTCCTGGTGGCGCTGGCGCTCGACGCCGCCGCACCGGCCGACGCGGCCCGGCTCGACGCGGCCCTCGGCACCGCGCTCACCGAGGCGGAGATCGAGGAGCTGCGCGCGATCATCGACGGCAGCGGCGCGCGGGCCCGGGTCGAGACCATGATCGACGACCTGGCGACGCAGGCGGTCGGCGCGCTGCGGGCGGGCCAGGCCGACGAGGGCTGGGACCCCGGCGCCTGCCAGGTGCTGGAGCAGCTCGCCACCGCGGCGACCCGACGCACCCGCTGAGCCTGCGGCCCGCTGGACCTGCTGACCCGGACCGGTCTCAGCGACGGCCGAGCACGGCGAACATGGTGACGGCCATGAACGCCTCACCCGCCTCCTGGGCGGTCCGGATGTCCGCCAGCAGCGCGTCGCCCTCGGCCTGCGTGACCGCGCCCGCGCCGACCGCCTCCTCCAGCGTCTTCCCCACGAGCACCAGCAGCGCGCCCGTCGGCGGGATGACCGCCGTGGCGGCGATGTCGGGGTCGACCGTCAGGCCGGCCCGGGCGAACTGCCCCGGCAGGTGCCGGCCGGCGTGCGGGTTCGGCGAGCGCGCGTCGCGGAAGTCCGCGAGCCGTCGTACGACGTCCGGGTCGCCGGGCGTCTGCACCGCCGTTCCCCAGTCGGAGTCGATCACCACCACCCGTCCGCCCGGCCGCAGCACCCGGGCGAACTCGCGCACCGCGCCCGCTGGGTCGGTCAGGTGCTGGAAGACCCGCTCGCAGCGGATCACGTCGACGCTGGCGTCCTCGAAGGGCAGGGCCGTCGCCTCCGCGTCGACGAAGGTGGCGCCGGTGCCGGCCGACCGCTCCTCGGCGACCGCCCGCAGGCCGGCGTGCGGCTCGATGCCGACCGCCCGCCCCGACTCCCCCACCGCGGCGGCCAGTCGCCGCACCTCGGCACCGGTGCCGCTGCCGACGTCGACGGCCGTCTCACCCGGCTGGGGAGCAAGCGCCGCCAGCGCCCAGTCACGGAGCCGGATGACGCCCGGCAGGGACTCCTGCATGTCGAGGACGAAGACCTGCCCCGCGGTGTCCGCGGCGGCGTCCGCGGCGACATTGCCGCGGTGGAACGACGTCGCCGTCAGCCCGGCCAGCGCATCGGTGTCGGCCATGAGCCGAAACTAGCCACGCGCCGCGGGGTTGGCCATGGCCCGACCGGGTGGTCCTCACCCCAGCAGGGGTACGACGCCCTCCGGCCCCGGTCCGCGCAGGAGGACCTCCACGGGCGGGTCACCGTCCGCACGGGTCCCGAGCAGGTCGACGAGCACGGCGAACCGACGCGGCTCGGCGTGCGCGACGCCGCCCCACGCGTCCCAGAGCAGGACCGTCGGCGCGGCGAGGTCGCGCAGGCAGTCGTTGAGCGCGTCGAGGTTGTGCCCGTAGTGGTCGGGGAAGGCGAGCGCCTCGCCGATCCCCCGCAGCACATCGGCGACCGTGTCGAGGCCCGCGCCGTCGACGTACCCGAACGCCCAGCCGGCGTGCTCGACGGCGTGCCTCACGTCGGCCACGTCCAGCGCGGAGTCCCACCGGTGCACGCCCGGGGGGTGCCGGCCGGCCAGGACGGCAGCGAGCCCGCTCATCGCCTGATCCTCTCGAAGGACTCGTAGTGGTCCTCGGTCCAGTAGAGCTCTCCCCCGTCGCCGGCGATGATCCGCCGGGCGCCACGGTGGTCGAGGCCGGGGGTCTCGACGGTGTACTCCGCGTAGTAGCCGCGCTCGCGGTCCGGCAGCACGCCCTCGAAGTTGCCGAAGGTGGAGCCGTCCTTGCCGGGGTACGGGAACGGGCCGCCCGCGTCGATCAGCCCGACCGTGTCGGCCGCCTCGGGAGGCAGGTCGGCCAGGTCGACGTACGGGATGCCGTCCTCGTCGGCGCCGCCCTCGGCCCCGTCGTCGGTCGGGGTGGACTCCGCCGTCCGGGAAGGAGCGGAGGAAGGAGTCGAGGAAGGTGTCCGCGAGGGCGTCGAGCTCGACGACGCCCGGTCCTGGGCCCGCGAGCCCCCGTCGTCGTCGCCCTGCGACTGGATCCACCACACGGCGACCAGCAGCAGCACGCTGGCGACGGTCGAGAGGACCTGCGTGGTCCGCTTCCCGAGGCGCGGCACCGGACCCTCAGAACCCGAGGGCCTGCGCGCGGCGCTTGACCTCGGCGCCGCGGTTCTCGTGGAGCGCGTCGATCGGACGTCCGGGCAGGTCGGCGTCGAGGAAGATCCACGCGATGCACTCGCGGTCGTCGAAGCCCTGGTCGTGGAGCAGGGTCAGCAGGCCGGGAAGTCCCTTCACCGGCTCGCCGTCGACGAGGAACAGCGCCGGGATGCCCTGCTTGACGCCCTGACCGGGCTGCCCCGGCACCGCGGCGGCGAGCTGGTGGTCGCGCACCATGGTGCGCACCTTGGCCGGCGTCACCCCGATCAGCTCGGCTGCCTGGTCCCAGTCCAGCCACTCCTCGACGAGGGCGGAGAGGTCCTGGTCGGCCAGCGGTACGTCGTTCATGGGGCCATCTTCCACGACGAAGGGCACCAAGATCACACCGGCGTGGCCACCGGGCCGGCGTGGTGGTGCGCCGTACGATGGCGGCTCCGGCCACTTCCCCGGCCGGACCAGAGGAGCCTGCACAGGAGGGTCGCTGTGCACGACGACAAGCGTGCCCGCGGCGAGAGCGCCGCGCGCCCCGGCGACCCCTCGGGCAGCCCGCGCACCGAGGACCACCAGTTCGGGCGGCTGCTCGACGGCCGCTACCGGATCGGCTCGCGGATCGCGCGCGGCGGCATGGCCAGCGTCTACGAGGCCGTCGACACCCGCCTCGACCGGACCGTCGCGGTCAAGGTCATGCACCCCGGGCTCGGCGACGCGACCACCCAGGACGACTCGTTCGCCCGCCGCTTCGTCCGGGAGGCCAAGTCGGCGGCCGGGCTGTCGCACCCCAACGTGGTGGCGGTCTACGACCAGGGACGTGACGAGAGCGGCGACGGCACGACGTACCTGGTCATGGAGTACGTCCCCGGCCACACCCTGCGCGACACGATCACCAAGGAAGCGCCGATGTCGCCCGAGCGGGCGCTGGCGATCCTCGACCCCGTGCTCTCCGCGCTCGGCGCCGCGCACCGGGCCGGGCTGATCCACCGCGACGTCAAGCCGGAGAACGTCCTGATCGCCGACGACGGGCGGATCAAGGTCGCGGACTTCGGACTGGCCAAGGCGGTCAGCGCGGAGACCCAGCACACCGCCACCAACGGCGTCCTCATCGGCACCGTCTCCTATCTCGCCCCCGAGCTGGTCGTCGAGCAGCGGGCCGACGCCCGCGCCGACGTGTACGCCGTCGGCGTGCTCCTCTTCGAGCTGCTGACCGGCACCAAGCCGCACACCGGCGAGACGCCGATCGCGGTCGCCTACCGCCACGTGCACCACGACGTCCCGGCGCCGTCGTCGGTCGTGCCGGGCATCCCCGACTACGTGGACGCGCTCGTCGCGCGTGCCACGACGCGCGACCCGAGCCTGCGCCCCTCGGACGCGACCGTGCTGCTGCACCACGTGCGCCGGGTCGTCCACGCGTTGCACGACGGCGTCCGCTCCGACCCCGAGCTGGTCGACGACCTGCTGCCGCCGGCACGACCGACCGGCGCCGACGAGGTCGGGTCGGACACCACGCCCGAGCCGGTGAGCTCGCTGTGGGAGGGCACGCCCGACCTGCTGCCGGAGCCCCGGCGGCAGCCGCGGGAGCCCGACTTCGGCGGCGAGCGGACCTCGGTCATCGCCGCGCCCGCCTCGCCTCCCCCGCCGTCGCGCCCGGCGCCCTCGCGGCCGGTGCCGGCGGAGGGCGGTCGCCCGGTGCGCGAGCGCAGCCGCCGCGGCCTCGTACTCGCGCTGGTCCTGGTGCTCCTCGTGGGCGGCCTGGCCGCCGGCGGCTACTGGTTCGGCTGGGGCCGCTACACCTCGACCCCCGGCGTGGTCGGTCTCGAGCAGGCGGCGGCGGAGACCAAGCTGGACGACGCCGGGCTCGGCGCCGAGGTCGAGCAGGTCTACTCCGACAGCGTCGAGCCGGGCGTCGTCGTGTCGACCGACCCCGGGCCGGGCGACCGGATCCTGCCCGGCGACGAGGTCACCCTCACCGTCTCGAAGGGCCCCGAGGTCTACGACGTCCCCGACCTCGCCGGCCTGACCGTCGAGGAGGCCGAGGACAGGCTGGCCGAGGTGAAGATGGTCCTCGGACGCCAGGTCCCGCGCTACTCCGAGACGGTGCCGAAGGGCCAGATCGTCCGCAGCAGCCCCGCGTTCGGCTCCAAGGAGTCGAAGGCGCTGCCCGTCGACACGGCCGTCGCCGTCGTCGTCAGCAAGGGCAAGCAGCCCATCAAGGTCGGCGACTGGGTCGGCAAGGACGCCGAGAAGCTCGAGAAGTCCCTCGAGGCGAAGGGCCTGCAGGTCAAGGTCACCGACACCGAGTACAGCGACGACATCCCCGAGGGTCGGGTCATCAGCCACACGCCGAAGTCGGGCGTCGTCTACAAGGGCGACGAGATCGGGCTCGTCGTGTCGAAGGGCCCCGAGCTGGTCACCGTGCCCTCGGTCCGCTACCTGTCGACCGACGACGCCGTCGAGAAGCTCGAGGACCTTGGGTTCAAGGTGAAGAAGGAGCGGGCGACGATCTACCTCTCCGGCAACGTCGCCTGGGACACCAGCCCCGGCTCGGGGACCCGCGCCCGCAAGGGCAGCACGATCACCCTGTACGTCGTCTAGCCGCAGCCGAGACCCGCATGACCGACCACGGCGAGCGCCGTACCAGCCTGCTCGCGACGCTGACCCTGCTCGCGATGACCGCCTGCTGGGGATCGACGTTCTTCCTCATCAAGGACCTGCTCGAGCGGGTGCCCACCGTCGACTTCCTCGGCGTCCGCTTCCTGGTCGCCGGTGCGGCGATGCTGGCCGTCGCACCCCGCGCGATCGCCCGGCTCTCCCCGCAGGTGCGGCGCCACGCGCTCGTCCTGGGCTGCCTGTACGGCGTCGCGCAGATCCTGCAGACCGCAGGGCTCGCGCACACCCCGGCCAGCGTGTCCGGCTTCATCACGGGCCTGTACGTCGTCGCGACACCGCTGTTCGCCGCCGCGATCCTGCGCACCCGGATCACCGGCGCCACCTGGGCGGCGGTGCTGCTGGCGACCGCCGGGCTGGGCGTGCTGACCCTCGACGGCCTCTCGATCGGCTACGGCGAGGCGATCACCCTGGTCGGCGCCCTGCTGTACGCCGCCCACATCGTCGGGCTCGGCGCCTGGTCCACACCGGCCGACGCGCTCGGCATGTCGATCCTGCAGGTGCTCGTCATCGCGGTGATCTGCATGGTCGCCGCGCTGGTGGGCGGCGCGCCGGGCGTCGTCCTGCCGGACCGCGGAGCGGACTGGGCCTCGCTGGTCTACATGGCGCTCGTCGCCGGCGCGGCGGCGATCCTGGCGCAGACGTGGGCGCAGGCCCACCTGCCACCGACGCGCAGCGCGATCATCATGAGCATGGAGCCGGTGTGGGCCGCGTCCTTCGCCGTCCTCCTGGGCGGCGAGTCGGTCACCGCGCGGATGGTCGTCGGCGGCCTGATGGTGCTCGCCGCCATGCTCGTGGTCGAGGCGCTCCCGCGGCGCAGGATCGAGGCCGAGGTCACCCACCTCGCCGTGTGACGGCACCTCTGGCCTTCTGCGCCCGACGGGCGCACCATGGAGGTCTGGGGGTGTTCCTGAGGAGTCGCCATGGCCGGTCACATCATCCACGTCCACACCACGATCCCGGCGCCGCCGGAGCAGGTCTGGGATGTCATCACCGACGTCGCGCACGCCGACCAGGTGCTGCGCAGCGTCAGCGACACCGAGGTCCTGACCGAGGGCGCGTACGGCGTCGGCACGGCCTGGCGCGAGAAGCGGACGCTGTTCGGTCACCACGGTCCCGAGCAGCTGCACGTCGTCGAGGCCGAGGCGCCCGTGCGCACGGTCGTCGAGGCCGAGGTCGGTGACGACGTCATCCGCACGGCCTACCGGCTCACGCCGGCCGGCCCGGACCGGCACAGCACCCGCCTCGCGATGACCACCACCGTGGAGATGAGCCACCGCTCGGCGATGTCGCGCGCGATGTGGGCGGTCTTCGGCGGGTTCAGCTACGACCACAGCCGCAAGGTGCTGGAGCACGACCTGGAGGACATCGAGGCGGAGGCCTGCCGCCGCGCGACCGCCGCCGGGTGAGCCCGGACCCCGAGGGCGCCGGGGTGCCGCACGCCGCGGCGCGGTCGGGGTACGGTGAGCCCGCGATGACCACCCCGACGTACTGCACCAGCTGCGGGCACGAGCTCGGGGTCGGGCGGTTCTGCACCAACTGCGGCAAGCCGGTGCCCGGCCGACACCCCGAGGCGGTGCCCGCTCCCGACGTGCCCACGGCCCCGGTGACCGAGCGTGCCCCGGCCCCGCCGACGGCCGTCGTCCCGCCGCCCGTCGGGCAGCTCCCGCCGTCACCGCGCTACCCCCTCTTCGCGGACGCGCCGCCGCCCGCCGCTCCGGCCGCCGACCCGTACCCGACGGTCGCGCGCTCCCCCGGCGGCGCCACCACGTCCCTCCCGCCGGTCAGCCCGCCGACCCGCCCGCAGGGCGACCCCGGCCGGCGTCCCGCCCCCGCATGGCTGCCGTGGCTGGTCGCGTTCGTGCTGCTCGCGCTGGTCGCGGGCGTCGGGGGCTACCTGCTGGTCAGCTCGGGCGACGACGACAAGGCCGGCGACCGCGCCGGCAGTGAGCGGACGACCGACGGCCCCGCCGGCGACGACGCGACGGAGCCGGACCAGCCGGACAGCTCCGGGACCGGCGGCCCGGTGGCCCAGCCCGACCCCGCCGACGTCGTCGACCTCACGACCGGCGTCACCGCCGAGGTGCCCGCGGTCGCGCCGCCGAGCCGCGACCGGTCCAACCGACCGGTGCGCTTCGTGCCCGAGAACATGTGGGACGGCAAGCCCCGCACGTCGTGGCGGATGCCCGGTGACGGCACCGGCGAGACGCTCACCTTCGACCTCGGCCAGGACGTCGTCATCACCGAGGTCGGCATGATCAACGGCTACGCGAAGGTCGACGGGCCGGACAACTGGTACCGCGCCAACCGCCGGATCCGGGCCGTGCAGTGGGAGTTCGACGACGGCACGCGCATCACGCAGGAGCTCGCGGACCGCCAGGCGCTCCAGATGGCCGACATCGGCCCGGTCGCGACCCGCACCATCCGGGTGCACCTGCTCACCGTCACGCAGCCCGGCCGGGGCGCCAACGGACGTGACTACACCGCGATCAGCGAGATCCGGTTCCTCGGAGCACCTGCCTAGGGCTCAGGCGGCGCTCACTTCTTCCGGAGGTTCTCCGCGACCTGGAAGGCCAGCTCGAGCGACTGCACGCGGTTGAGGCGGGGGTCGACGACCGACTCGTAGCGGTGCGCCAGGCCCAGCTCGTCGAGCTGCTCGCCGCCGCCGATGATCTCGGTGACGTCGTCGCCGGTGTTCTCGACCAGGATGCCCGCGGGGACGGTGCCGAGCGCGCGGTGCACCTCGAAGAAGCCGATCACCTCGTCGAGGACGTCCTCGAAGCGGCGGGTCTTGTAGCCGTTGGACGCCTCGAAGGTGTTGCCGTGCATCGCGTCGGAGACCCACGCGACGTCGACGCCCTCGGCGGTGACCTTCTCGACCAGCGGCGGGAGGCCGTCGCGGATCCTGCCCGCACCGAAGCGGGTGATGAAGGTCAGCCGGCCCGGCTCGTTGGTCGGGTTGAGCTTGGCCGCCAGCGCCAGCGCGTCGTCGGCGGTGGCCGTCGGGCCGAGCTTGCAGCCGATCGGGTTGCTGATGTGGCTGAAGTACTCGACGTGCGCGCCGTCGAGCTGACGGGTGCGCTCGCCGATCCAGACCATGTGGCCCGAGACGTTGTACGGCTTCTCGGTGCGCGAGTCGATGCGCGTCATCGCGTGCTCGTACTCCAGCAGCAGCGCCTCGTGCGAGGAGTAGAAGTCGACGCGGTGGAACTCGTCCGGGTCGGCGCCGATGGCCTTCATGAAGGTGAGCGCGCGGTCGATCTCGGCGGCCATCGCCTCGTAGTGCTGGCCGACGGGGCTGTTGCGCACGAACTCCGAGTTCCAGGTGTGCACCTGGCGCAGGTCGGCGTAGCCACCGGTGGTGAAGGCGCGCACGAGGTTCAGCGTCGACGCCGACGCGTGGTAGACGTCGAGCAGGCGCTGCGGGTCGTGGCGGCGCGACTCCGGGGTGAAGTCGAAGCCGTTGACCGCGTCGCCGCGGTAGGCCGGCAGGGTCACCCCGTCGCGGGTCTCGCTGTCGGAGGAGCGCGGCTTGGCGTACTGGCCGGCGAGGCGGCCGACCTTGATGACCGGCACGGACGCGGCGTAGGTCAGCACGACCGCCATCTGCAGCAGCACGCGCAGCTTGTTGCGGGTGTTGTCGGCCGTCGCGTCGACGAACGTCTCGGCGCAGTCGCCGCCCTGGAGCAGGAAGGCCTCGCCCCGGCTGGCCGCCGCGATCTTGGCCTTCAGCTCGTCGCACTCGCCCGCAAAGACCAGCGGGGGAAGCGTCCGCAGCCGGTCGACGACAGCGGCCAGGGCCGCCGGGTCGTCGTACGTCGGCTGCTGCTTCGCGCCGATGGCGTGCAACTGCTCGAGGGACGGGAGGGTGCTCACCCCCCAAGGGTACGGCGCGGCACGGGTGCCCGCCGACTCGGCGGGCACCCGTGGACGCCGCTGCGCTACCTGGGGTCGTCCGAGGGGTCGACGTCCATGTGCTCGATGTCGAGGAAGTGGCCGCCCTCGGGCTTGTAGAACGCCCGGGTGAGGCCCCAGAGCACGACGCCGAGCAGCAGCATGATCCCGGCGATGGCGTACTGGATCCGGTCGGGCGCGAGCCGCGCCCACGGGCCGAGCAGGTAGAGGCAGAGCAGGGCGCCGAGCACCGGGACCACCGTCGGTGCCTTGAAGTGGCCGCTGTCGGGCTCGCGGCGCAGGATCAGGCATGCGACGTTGACGATCGAGAAGACCGCGAGCAGCAGCAGTCCGGTCGTGCCGGAGAGCGCACTGACGACCGAGACCTCGGTGCCCTCCTCGGCGTCGCCGAGGGTCGAGTCGCGCAGCTGGACGACGGCGACGATGAGCGCCATCGCCAGCACGGTCGTGAACGCGATGGCGGCGTACGGCGTCCGGCGGCCGTGCAGCACCTTGCCGAGCGCCGGCGGGAGCACGCCCTGGCGGGCCATGCCGTAGAGCAGGCGGCTGGCCATGAGCATGTTGATCAGCGCGGTGTTGGCGACGGCGAACACCGTCAGGAACGGGAAGATCTTGTCGATCGGCAGGTCCGGCGCGCCGAGCTTCACGACGTCGATCAGGATGCCGGCTTCCTTGTTGGTCGGGTTGGCGATGTCGCCGGGCGGGATCACGATGACGACCGAGATCGCGACGAGCATGTAGATCAGGACGGCGATCCCCAGGCCGGTCAGCATCATCCGCGGGAAGATCCGCTCGGGCTCCTTCGTCTCCTCGACCATGTTGACCGAGTCCTCGAAGCCGACCATCGAGAAGAACGCGATGGCGGTGGCGATCGTGACCGCCATGAAGATCCCCTTGTCGGAGGGGTTCTCGAAGACGGTGATCCGGTCGAAGTCGCCGTCGCCCTTCGCCATCACCGAGAAGCCGATCGCGATGACGATCGCCAGGGCCGTCATCTCGACCAGGGTGAGCACGACGTTGAACTTCACGCTCTCCCCGACGCCGCGCAGGTTGATCAGTGCGAGCAGGCCCATGAAGGCCAGCGCGACGAACATCGCCCAGCCGGGCGTCGTCGGCACGCCCGACCAGATCTCGTCGAGCCCGATCAGCAGGTTGTTGGCGAGCAGGTTGGCCGAGGTCGAGGCGCTGGTGATGCCGGAGCAGATCACGGTGAACGCCACGAGGAAGGTGATGAAGTGGACCCCGAACGCCTTGTGGGCGTAGAGCGCCGCTCCCGCGGCCTGGGGATACTTCGTCACCAGCTCCAGGTAGGAGAACGCGGTCAGCGTCGCGACCGCGAAGGCGACCAGGAACGGCAGCCACGCGATGCCGCCGACCTGCCCCGCGAGGCGGCCGGTGACGGCGTACACGCCGGCGCCGAGGATGTCGCCGACGATGAACAGCAGCAGGAGCCCCGGGCCGAGGACCCGCTTGAGCTCTGGTTGGTCGTGCTGCTTGCCCGCCGGTCCCGGTGGTGCGGTGTCAGTGGTCATGGGCCTGTCCCCTCCCCGAGTCGGAAGTCGTCCCCCAGGCACTCACCCTTGCGCAGCACCGGCGGGATGTGAAGCATTTGGCCGGTGGGGCGCGGCGACATCGAGTCGCCGGAGCAGGACGAGGCAGGCCTCGGCGAACGGGTTGCCCTCGGTACGACGCTGCACCTCCGCCCAGTCGACCTGCTCGCGGATCGCGCGGGCGGCCGGGATCACGGGCGTCAGGTTGCACGCGTGCTCCTCCATGGCGCCGAGCTTGTCGGCCATCAGCACCGTGGCGGGCAGCACCGGCATCTGCACCGACTCGACCTCCATCACCTCGGCCTCGTCGAAGCGGGAGCGGTCGAGCGGCTCGCCGCCCACCCGGTGGATCACGTCCACCATCGCGTCGTCGACGAAGACCTTGAACAGCCAGTCCTCCGGAGGCTGCACGACGACCAGGTCGCGCTCGGCGAGCAGGTCACGCGCCCGCAGCGCGTCCTCCTCGGCGACCATGAAGTCGACGTCGTGGTCCGGCTCGGGGCCGCCGCGCGCCCAGATGCCGTAGCTGCCGGCCAGGGCGAACGGCAGCCCGCCCTCCTTGAGCGCCACCGCCACCAGCTTCAGGGCCGCGCGCAGCGCGTCCTGGCCTGCCACGCCGGCCGGACGCGCTGCGCCGGACGAGGCGTCGTCGTGCACCATCCGCCATCACCTCGGGCCGGGAGGTACCCCGGCGCCGGCTCCCCATGCCGCCCGATGCAGCCGGCGGTTCGGGGTACTGGTCCGGGCATGAGGCTGGTCTCGTTCAACATCCTCAACGGCCGCACGCTCCACGACCACGCCGTCGACACCCGGGTGCTGGCCGAGGCGATCCGTGCCCTCGAGCCGGACGTGCTGGCGCTGCAGGAGGTCGACCGCAACCAGCACCGTTCCGGGCGCGCCGACCTCACCGCCGTCGCCGCCGAGGCGATGGGAGCCGTGGACCACCGGTTCGTCGCCGCCCTGGCGGGCAGTCCCGGCGCGACGTGGACGGCCGCCACCGGCCGGGAGCAGCCGGAGGACGCGGCGTACGGGATCGCGCTGCTGAGCCGCTACGAGGTGGCCGGCTGGGAGGTCGTCCGGCTGCCTGTGCTGCCGACGCGGGTGCCGGTGCGCTTCCCCGGGCAGGTCCGCCCGACCCTCGTCCGGGACGAGCCGCGCGTCGCCGTCGCCGGGTCGATGCGCACACCCGACGGCGAGGTGACGGTGGCGACGACCCACCTGTCCTTCGTGCGCTGGTGGAACGGCCGCCAGCTCGCCCACCTGGTCCGCGCGCTGTCCGGCGCGCGGCGGCCGCTGCTGCTGACCGGCGACCTCAACATGGACCTCGGACGGGCCGAGCGGGTCTCCGGCCTGCGGGCGCTCGCGGCACACCCGACCTTCCCCGCCGACGCCCCGGTCGAGCAGCTGGACCACGTGCTCGCTGACCCGGCGCTCCCGGCGCGGTCGACCGCTCGGCAGATGGCGCTGTCGGACCACCGCGCGCTGGTGGTCGACGTCGACCTCGCTCCCCAGGACCCCGGGCAGCGGGAGGTCAGCCGAAGAAGACCTGCGCCTCGGCGTACTCGCGGGGGCTGACGACCTTCAGCTCGCCGGTGCCCTCGATGAGCGGCACCCGCACGATGTCGGTGCCACGCAGCGCCACCATGACGCCGTACTCCCCCTCGGCGACGGCGTCGATCGCCTGCAACCCGAACCGGGTCGCCAGCCAGCGGTCGAACGCGGTCGGCGTGCCACCGCGCTGGATGTGCCCGAGGACGACGGCGCGCGCCTCCTTGCCGGTGCGCTGCTCGATCTCGTGGGCGAGCCGGTCACCGATGCCGCCGAGGCGGACGTGGCCGAAGGCGTCCTTCTCGCCGCTGACGAGCGTCATCCCGCTGCCGTCGGCGGGGACCGCGCCCTCGGAGACGACGATGATCGGGGCGTACTCGCTGCGGAAGCGGGTCTCGACGTGCGCGCAGACGGCCTCGATGTCGAACGGGATCTCGGGGATCAGCACGGCGCTGGCGCCCCCGGCGATGCCGGCGTGGAGCGCGATCCAGCCGGCGTGGCGGCCCATCACCTCGACGACGAGCACGCGGTGGTGCGACTCAGCGGTGGTGTGGAGCCGGTCGATCGCCTCCGTGGCGATGTTGACGGCGGTGTCGAAGCCGAAAGTGAAGTCGGTGCCGGAGAGGTCGTTGTCGATCGTCTTCGGGACACCGACGACCTTGACGCCGAGGTCGGCGAGCTTCGTCGCGACCCCCAGCGTGTCCTCGCCACCGATCGCGACGAGGGCGTCGACGCCGGCGGAGGCGAGGTTCTCGCGGATCCGCTCGACACCGCCCTCGACCGCGAACGGGTTGGTCCGCGACGAGCCGAGGATCGTGCCGCCGCGTGGCAGGATGCCGCGGCACTGCTCGATCCCGAGCGGCATGGTGACGCCCTCGAGCGGCCCCCTCCACCCGTCGCGGAAGCCGACGAACTCGAAGCCGTGATCCTTGACGCCCTTGCGGACGACGGCCCGGATCACGGCGTTGAGCCCGGGACAGTCGCCACCACCGGTCAGCACTCCGACGCGCATGGTCATCAACCTACGCCCCGAGCCGCAGGCCGGTCTCCCCGTCGAAGACGTGCACGGCCTCGGGCTCGACCGCGAGGCGCACCTCCTGGCCACGGCGCAGGCCTGTGCGCTGGTCGAGGCGTACGACGATCTGCGGCACGAGCTCGCCTGCCGGCCGGTCCGCGATGTCCACCCCCGGCGGCGTGGCGTAGAGGTAGGAGTCGGCGCCGAGCTCCTCGACGACCTGCACGGTGACGGCGAAGCCGGGGTCCTCGGGGCCGACGACGCGCCAGGCCTCGGGCCGCACACCCAGCGTGACCGTGCCGGTCGCGCGAGCCGCCGCGGATCGCGCGATCGGGAAGTCCACGCCGTCGACGACGGCGACGCCGTCGCCAGCAGTCCTGCCGGACAGGAGGTTCATGGCGGGCGATCCGATGAAGCCTGCGACGAACGCATTCGCCGGGCGGTCGAACAGGCCGAGCGGCGTGTCGACCTGTTGCAGCACGCCGTCCTTCATCACGGCCACGCGGTCGCCCATCGTCATCGCCTCGACCTGGTCGTGGGTGACGTACACCGTGGTCACCCCGAGCCGCCGCTGCAGGGCGGCGATCTGCGTGCGGGTCGAGACCCGCAGCTTGGCGTCGAGGTTGGACAGCGGCTCGTCCATGCAGAACACCTGCGGCTGCCGGACGATGGCCCGGCCCATCGCGACCCGCTGGCGCTGGCCACCGGACAGCGCGCGCGGCTTGCGCTCCAGCACGGCCTCGAGGTCGAGCAGGCGGGCGGCCTCCTGCACGCGGGCGCGGCGCTCGGCCTTGGGGACACCGCCGATCTTCAGCGCGAAGGCCATGTTGTCGGCGACCGACAGGTGCGGGTAGAGCGCATAGGTCTGGAAGACCATCGCGATGTCGCGGTCCTTCGGAACGACCCGGGTGACGTCCTGGTCGCCGATGTGGATCGCGCCGGCGGTCACCGGCTCGAGACCGGCGAGCATCCGCAGGGAGGTCGACTTCCCGCATCCCGACGGCCCGACCAGCACCATGAACTCGCCGTCCTCGATGGTCAGGTCGAGGGCGTCGACCGCCGGGCGGGCCGCCCCGGGATAGGCGTAGCTCGCCTGGTCGAACCGAACCTGTGCCATGTCCGCTCCTCTCGCGGTCCCGACCGGCGCCGCGCCGGTGACCGGGCTCACAGTAGGCCAGTGCATGCACCACGTCCAGTGGAAGCGCTTTCACGTCTCACCCAGCGTGCGGCAGGCGATTTCGAGGCGCCCCTTGACGTCACATGTGACCCATGTCATGGTGTCTGCGCCGCCCGCAATGGAAGCGCTCTCACAACCTCGACGCCTCGCGGCAGACGTCCGCCTCATCGCACACCCCCGAGGAGCAAGACCGTGCACCACACCACCGCCGGCCCCCGCCGGTCCACCCGCCTGATCGCGTCGGCGGCCGTCGCGAGCCTCGTCCTCACGATGAGCGCTTGCGGCTCGAGTGACGACCCCACCAAGTCGGCCGAGCAGGAGAAGCTCGGCAAGGGTGAGGCGCTCACCATCACCACCTTCGGCGAGTTCGGCTACGACGCCCTCATCGAGGAGTGGAATGCGGACCACCCCGACATCCAGGTCCAGCAGACCAAGGTGTCGCTCTGGGACGACTGGAAGAACGAGCTCAACACCAACCTGCAGGCCGGCAGCGGCCTGCCGGACGTCGTCGCGATCGAGGGCGACTTCATGCCCGCCCTCGTCGCCGCGCCCGACCGCTGGGTCGACCTCTCGTCGGACGAGGTCGAGGGCCGCTGGCTCGACTTCAAGGAGAAGGCGGCGACGACCGCCGACGGTGCCCTGCTCGGCTACGCGACCGACGCCGGACCGGAGGCCATCTGCTACCGCGCCGACCTGTTCGCGAAGGCCGGCCTGCCCACCGACCGGGCCGAGGTCGCCGCGCTGATGACCACCTGGGACGACTACTTCGCGCTCGGCGAGAAGTTCGTGAAGGCCGTCCCCGACACCGCCTGGTACGACGCCTCCGGCTCGATCGCGCAGGCGATGCTCAACCAGGTCGCGTTCCCGTTCGAGCAGTCCGACAACACCGTCGACGTCGAGAACGACGAGCTCCGGGGCGTCTACGACACCGTGACGGGCTACACCCCCACGCTGTCGACCAAGGCGGCCCAGTGGGGTGACGACTGGAGTGCCGGCTTCAAGAACGACGGCTTCGCCACCATCCCCTGCCCCGGGTGGATGCGCAGCAACATCAAGGACAACACGGGCGACCCCGCGCCGAAGGGCGTCCGGTGGGACATCGCCGACGTCTTCCCGGGTGGCGGCGGCAACTGGGGCGGTTCCTACCTGGCCGTCCCGAAGTCCTCGACCCACCAGGACGAGGCCCAGGAGTTCATCACCTGGATCACCGCCCCGGAGCAGCAGCTGAAGATCTTCGCCAGCCTCGGCAACTTCCCGTCGCAGGTCGCCGCCCTCGAGGACGCAGAGCTGCTCAAGGCGAAGGACCCGTACTTCAACGACGCGCCGGCGGGCGAGATCTTCTCCAACCGTGCGGCGGCGATCGACGTCCAGCCCTACCACGGCCCGCTCTACTCCGACATCCTCGGCAAGTTCCAGGACGCCATCAACCGCGTCGACCAGGGCACCGACCCGAAGGAGTCGTGGGACACCTTCCTGTCGGACGTCGCCGCCCTGCAGTGACCCGGACAGCAGCGCCCACCCCATCGACGGAGTGATCGGTACCCGATGACCAACCCCACCGCACCCGCCGGGGACGTCGCCACCGCGACGTCCCCGGCGGACCGGCCACCCGAGCAGGACTCCGCTGGCGAGGGGTCCCCTCGCAACCGCCGGCTCGTCCGCCGCCAGCGCCGGTCGCGCTGGGACGTGAAGCTCAGCCCGTACCTCTACGTCTCGCCGTTCTTCGTGCTGTTCGCGATCGTGGGGCTCTACCCGCTGCTCTACACCGGCTACCTGTCGCTGTTCGACTGGAACCGCGCCTACTACGTCCGGGGCGACTTCGTCGGGCTCGACAACTACTCCTTCGTGCTGACCGACCCCGTCTTCCGCAAGTCGCTGGTCAACACCTTCTCGATCTTCCTGATGTCCTCGGTACCGCAGGTCGTCCTCGCCGTCGCCGTCGCGGCACTGCTGGACACCCGTCTGCGCGGCCGCACCTTCTGGCGGATGAGCGTCCTGCTCCCCTTCGTCGTGGCACCGACCGCGGCGGTGCTGATCTTCGGCAGCCTGTTCGCCGACCGCTACGGGATGATCAACCAGCTCCTCGGGGAGATCGGCCTCGAGCCCATCCGGTGGCACGTCGACCGCTGGTGGAGCCACTTCGCGATCGCGGGCATGGTCAACTGGCGGTGGACCGGCTACAACGCGCTGATCTTCCTCGCGGCGATGCAGGCGGTTCCCCGCGACCTCTACGAGGCGGCGTCCCTCGACGGCGCGGGCCGGATCCGGCAGTTCTTCGCGGTCACCCTGCCGATGATCAGGCCGACCATGATCTTCGTCATCATCACCAGCACGATCGGCGGCCTCCAGATCTTCACCGAGCCCCGGCTCTTCGACGACACGCCGAACCGCGAGGGCGGGCCCGACCACCAGTACATGACCTCGACGCTCTACATCTACGTCAAGGGCATCGAGGACCAGTTCTACGGCCGGGCGTCCGCCGCGGCGTGGATCCTCTTCCTCATCATCGTCGGGATCGCGCTGCTCAACTTCGGCGTCACCCGCTTCCTGACCCGCCGGAGCGTCTCATGAGGAACCGCCCCGGATTCGTGGTCTACGGCCTCCTCGGCGCCTTCGTGCTGGGCTCGGCGCTGCCCCTCTACTGGTCCTTCGTCATCGGCTCGCACACCAAGGGCGACGCCAACGACTTCCCGCCGCCCCTGCTGCCCGGCGGCCACTTCCTCGAGAACGCACGCCGTGTGCTCGACACCGTGGACTTCTGGCAGGCGATGCTGAACAGCCTGCTGGTGTCGACCGCCTGCGGGGTCGCCGTGGTGTTCTTCTCGACCCTGGCCGGCTATGCGTTCGCCAAGCTCTCCTTCCGCGGCAGCAACGCTTTGATGGGCTTCGTCGTGATGACCATGGCGGTGCCGACCCAGCTCGCGATCGTGCCGCTGTTCATCCTGATGCGGGACTACCGGCTGCTCGACACCCTGGCGGCGGTCGCACTGCCCACCCTGGTCACGGCGTTCGGCGTCTTCTTCATGAGGCAGTACCTCGTCGACGCCGTTCCGACCGAGCTGATCGAGGCTGCCCGAATGGACGGCTGCACCATGCTGCGGACGTTCTGGACGGTCGCGGTCCCGGCAGCCCGGCCCGCGATGGCCATCCTGTTCCTCTTCACCTTCATGCAGGTCTGGACCGACTACATGTGGCCGCTCGTCGCGCTGCAGAAGACCGAGACCCTCCAGATCGCCCTCGACCGGCTCGCACTGACCGGCCAGGGACAGACCACCGACTACGCACTCGTCCTCGCAGGCGCCGGGATGGCCACGCTCCCCCTGCTCCTGCTCTTCGTCCTCGCCGGTCGCCAGCTCGTGACCGGCATCATGCAAGGAGCTGTCAAGGGATGACCTCCCCCCTCGCTGTCCCGGCCCCCGTCCCCACCGACGAGTGTCGGTTCCCGGCCGACTTCCTGTGGGGCGCAGCCACGGCGTCGTACCAGATCGAGGGCGCGGTGGCCGCCGACGGACGCACGCCGTCGATCTGGGACACGTTCAGCCGCCTGCCCGGCGCCGTGCGCAACGGCGACACCGGCGACGTGGCGTGCGACCACTACCACCGGATGCCGGAGGACGTCGCCCTGATGCGCGAGCTCGGCCTGGGCTCCTACCGCTTCTCGATCGCCTGGCCCCGGGTGCGTCCCGACGGCGGCGCTGCCAACCCGGCCGGCATCGCCTTCTACGACCGCCTCGTCGACGAGCTCCTCGGCCACGGCCTGCTGCCGTGGGCGACCCTCTACCACTGGGACCTGCCGCAGGCGCTGGAGGACGCCGGCGGCTGGCTGGACCGCGGCACCGTCGACCGGTTCACCGAGTACGCCCTCACCGTCCACGAGGCACTCGGCGACCGTGTGCACCACTGGACGACCCTCAACGAGCCGTGGTGCAGCGCCTTCCTCGGCTACACCGGCGGCCAGCACGCGCCGGGCCGGCAGGAGGGCGTCGCCGGCGTGGTTGCCGCGCACCACCTGCTGCTCGCGCACGGCCGGACCGTCGCCGAGCTGCGCCGGCGCGCGCCGGAGGACCAGCTGGGCATCACGCTCAACCTCACCGTCGCCGAGCCGTACGACGCCAGCGAGCCCGCCGACGTCGCGGCTGCCGAACGGGTCGACCAGCTGTGGAACCGCGTCTTCCTCGACCCCCTCCTCCGCGGCAGGTACGACGACGGGCTCGCCGCGCACACCGAGGGCATGACCTGGCGCGGGAAGGCCTGGCAGGACTTCGTCCGCGACGGCGACCTGGCCACGATCAGCGCCCCGCTCGACTTCCTGGGCGTGAACTACTACCACGGCGACGCGGCCTCCGGCCGGGCCCGCCCCGCTGCCGAGCTGCTCGGCTCCCTGATCCCCCACCCGACCCGGCCGAACAGCAGCCCCTTCCCGGGCGGGGAGGGCATCGTGTTCCCCCGGCGTGGGCTGCCGGTCACCGGGATCGACTGGGAGGTGCAGCCCGAGGGACTCACCGAGCTGCTCGTCGGCCTGGACCGCGAGTACGACCTGCCGCCGGTCTACATCACGGAGAACGGCGCGGCCTACCCGGACGAGGTCGCAGCCGACGGCAGCGTGACCGACCCCGAGCGGCTGGCGTACATCGACAGCCACCTGCGGGCGCTGCACGCCGCGATGTCCGCCGGCGTCGACGTCCGCGGCTACTTCGCGTGGTCGCTGCTCGACAACTTCGAGTGGGCCTACGGCTACGAGCAGCGCTTCGGCATCGTCCACTGCGACTTCCCGACGCAGCGGCGGACCCCCAAGGCGAGCGCGCTCCATCTCGCCGAGGTCGCCCGCACCGGGCGCCTGCCGGAAGTCGGTTAACGTGCCCCGGGTGAACCGACCGTCGAGCGACTCCTCCGGCCAGGGCGCGGCGCCGACGCTGGACGAGGTCGCCGCACGGGCCGGCGTCTCGCGCGCGACCGCGTCGCGGGCGATCAACGGCGGCAACCGCGTCTCGCCCTCGGCCCTGGCCGCCGTCGAGGCCGCGGTCAGCGAGCTCGGCTACACGCCGAACCCCGCGGCGCGCAGCTTGGTCACCCGGCGCACGGACTCGGTCGCGCTCGTCGTACCCGAGCCCGACGAGCGGGTGTTCTCGGACCCCTTCTTCGTGCACACCCTGCGCGGCGTCAACCGGATGCTGGCCACCCGGGACCTGCAGCTGGTCCTCCTCCTGGCCCGACCGGGCGAGGAGGAGCGTCGGCTGCTGCGCTACCTCGGGAGCCGCCACATCGACGGCGCCATCGTGGTGTCCCACCACCGCAACGATCGGCTCGCCGACCACCTCGCGGCGCTCTCGCTGCCCTGCGCCTTCGTGGGCCGGCCGTGGACCAGCGCCGACAAGGTCGCCTACGTCGACACCGACAACCTCGCCGGGGGGAGGGCCGCCACCGAGCTGCTCGTCGAGCGCGGCTGCCACCGGATCGCGACCATCGCCGGTCCGGGTGACATGGCGGCCGGCATCGACCGGCTGGAGGGCTGGCGGGCCACGATGCGCGCCGCCGGGCTCCCCGACGACCTCGTCGAGCACGGTGACTTCACCGAGGTCGGCGGCGAGGCCGCGGCCCGGCTGCTCCTGGCGCGCGCGCCCGACCTCGACGGCATCGTCGCCGCCTCCGACCTGATGGCTGCCGGAGCGCTCCGGGTCCTCGCCGAGGCGGGGCGCAGGGTGCCCGACGACGTCGCCGTGGTCGGGTACGACGACGTGGGCGTCCCGGAGCGCACCACCCCCACACTCACCACCGTCCGCAACCCGATCGGCGAGATGGCCGAGCAGGCGGTCCGGCTGCTCCTCGAGCAGATCGACGACCAGCGCGGTCCCCGCCCGATCCGCGTGATCTTCCCGCCGTCCCTGGTGCGCCGCGACTCCGCCTGACCCCCGGGGGCTCCTAGGCTTCCCGCATGACCTTCTCGATCGTTGCCCGCTCCACCGACGGAGAGTCGTGGGGTGTCGCCGTCGCCTCGAAGTTCCTCGCGGTCGGCTCGGCCGTGCCCGCCGCGGTCGCCGGCGTCGGCGCGCTCGCGACCCAGGCCGACGCCAATGTCGCCTACAAGGGCCTGGCCCTGTCCCACCTCGACGAGGGCGCCACGGCGCCGGTCGCGCTGCAGCGGCTGATCGAGGAGGACCCCGGCTACCCGCACCGGCAGGTGGGCATCGTCGACCTCGACGGCAACGCCGCCTCGCACACCGGGACCGAGTGCATCCCGTGGGCCGGCGGCCGGACCGGCGAGGGCTACGCGATCCAGGGCAACTGCCTCGCCGGCGAGGAGGTCGTCGACGAGATGGAGCGCGCCTGGCTGGAGAGCGACGCCACCGCTCCCCTGCAGGACCGCCTGATGGCGGCCCTCTCGGCCGGCGACGACGCGGGCGGGGACCGCCGGGGGCGGCAGTCGGCGGCGATCCTCGTCGTCCGCGACGAGGCCGGCTACGGCGGCCTCGACGACGTCGCGGTCGACCTGCGCGTCGACGACCACGAGGCGCCGATCGGCGAGCTGCAGCGGCTGCTCGACCTCCACGAGCTCTACCTGACCGCCTCCACCGAGGACGAGAAGGTGGTCGTCGACGCCGCCCTGCGCACCGAGCTGGACCAGTTCGCCGCGGCCGCCGGGCACCGCGACTTCCTCACCTGGGTCGGCACGGAGAACTACGAGATGCGGGTCGCGCCGGACCTGGCGTGGATCGACCGGCGGATCCTGGCGGTCGTGCGGGGCGACGCATGACCGACTGGGCCGACCGCTGCGCCGCCTTCGCCGAGGCGGCCGACTGGTTCGTCGCGACCTGTGCAGAGGTCGGCGACCGCTGGGACGGGCCCGGACTCGGCGACTGGGACCTCCGCGCGCTCGTCGGCCACACCAGCCGGGCCCTGCTCACGGTCGAGGAGTACGCCGCCCGCCCGGCCGACGACGTCGTGGCGGACTCCCCGGCGTCGTACTTCCGGGCGGCGCGGGTCTTCGCCAACGGCCCGGACGTGGCGGAGCGCGGGCGTGCCGCGGGCCGCGCGCTGGGCACCGACCCGGCCGCCGAGGTGGCCGCGACCGCGGCGCGGGTCGTGGCCCTGGTCCGGGGGCTCGACCCGGAGCAACGGGTGACCACGATCGTCGGCGGCATGCGACTGGTCGACTACCTGCCGACCCGGACGTTCGAGCTGGCGGTGCACACGGCCGACATCGCCGCGGCGATCGGCGCGCCGCTGGACGTCCCTGCGGGAGCGGCCCGGGAGGCGCTCGCCATCGCCGGCGAGCTCGCGATCGAGGGTGGCACCGCGGGCGCCCTGCTGCTGGCCGCCACCGGCCGCCCTCCCGCGAGACCGCTCACGGTCCTCTGAGGTCCCGGCGTCAGCCGAGCCGGTCGAGCGCCCGCTGCGCGGCGTCGCGCTCGGCCGTGGCCGTGCGCAGCTCCGCGGCCGCCCCGTCGCGGACCTCCTCGGCCTCGGCCAGCTCCTCCTCGAGCCCCTCGGCCTCGTCCTCCAGGTCGGCCAGCTTGCGGCGCAGCTCGTCGATCCCCGCCTGCACCTGCAGCTGCTGGGCCTCCAGCCGGGCGATCTCCTCCGCGGCCTCGTCGTGCGTGGCCTGGGCGGCCTCGTGCTCCTCGACCGCCGCGGCCAACCGCTCCTCGGCGGCGGCGCGCGCCTTCGCCGCCCTGTCCGGGTCCGGTACGACGTGCAGGTCGGGCGGCCCCGGCACCGGCGCCTCGCGCGGGGTCGCACTGAACCCCAGCGCCTCCGGCACGGCGAGGGCCGCGGCGAGGTCGGCCTCGTCCATCGCCTCCACGCCGGTCGTGGACAGCACGGAGACGAGCAGCCCGCTGCGCACCGCCCGGCCACAGCCCTCGTCGACCATGGCGGCCGTCAGGGTCGCCTCGACCTGCTCGGCGACGGCCTCGGTCACCCGGAGCCCCTCGTCGGCCGCCAGGCGGCGGGCCTGGGTGGTCACCGCGGCCGTGACCTGGCGACGCTGCTTCGTCAGGGCCCGTAGCTCGCCCGCCGACATCGCCTGCTGGGCCTCGCGCAGGGCCGCGCCGACGTTGAGCACCTGGTCGACCTGGGCCGCCTCGCGTCGTACCAGCAGGTTGACGACCCATGCGGCGGTGCTGGGCTTGCGCAGCGCCTTGACCCGGGCGGCGAGCGGCGTGCCCTTGAGCTCCTTGGCCCGCGCGTCGCGCGCCGGTGTGAACTCGGCGAGCGGCAGCGCGTAGAGCTCGTCGGCGATCTCCAGCAGGTCGGCCACAGCCCTGATCCTGTCAGGAGCTGCCGGGAAGGTCGCGGATGCCCGCCCCGATCATCGCCACGGTGAGGTCGACCAGCTGCTCGCGGTCGACGCCGTCGGGGCGGCCCAGCGCGATCCGCAGGCAGGTCGAGACGAGCACGCCCATCAGCATGTAGACGACGCCCTCGAGCTGCTCGGGCGGCAGGTCGGGCCGGTGCCGGCGTGGCAGCAGGGAGGCCAGCCGGTGCAGGTCGGCCTCGATCTCCGGCAGCACGTTGGCGTTGTTGCCGGCGGGCAGCTGGTCGACCATCGCGGTGATCACGCCGCGGTGCCGCTCGAACCCGTCGACCAGGGTGACGACGACCAGGCGGAGCGCGTCGTCGAGGCTCATCTCGAGCGCGTCGACCACGCTCACCATCAGGTCGTCGCTGATCGAGCGGACCGCCTCGTCACGGAGCACCTCGACGAGCTCGTTGCGGTCGTTGAAGTAGCGGTAGAAGGTGCCGCTGCTGACATGGGCCCGCTCGACGACGGCCGTCGTCGTCAGTCCGGCGGCGCCACGCTGGTCGAGGATCCGCACGGCCGTGTCGAGCAGCAGCCGGCGGGTCTGGACCGCTCGGTCCTGGCGCGGGCGGGCCCGCTGCTTCTGCACCACGCGGCCTCCCGTGGAAGAAGTGAATGGAAGATGAGACTTCCTCACTTTAGCCTCGGTCCATGGTGACCGAGCAGCTGCCCACGGCCGTCCCGACCAGCCTGCGCCGCGTCGACGAGGCGCACCGCAGGTTCGGCGCCTTCACCGACACCTACCTCGCGGCGATGTGGGCGGGCGACCCGCTCGCGGACGCCTTCGTGGCGGACTTCCCGGACGTGGGGCACGGCAGGGCGATGAGGATGCTGCGGCAGGCCTGCCGCGAGGGCATCGACGCGGTCGCCGACGCTCCGGCCTCGCTCAGGGCGCTCTTCGCGGCGCTCGACGACGTGCCGGCGTGGCTGGACGCGGAGCGGATCTACCGCGACAGCCAGTACACCTCGCGCTACTCCCGCGCCTCCGGCATCGTGCTCGGCGCCGCCTCCCTGGTCAGTGGCTACGCCAACTCGGCGGCCTCCCGGCCGTTGGAGCTGACCGGCCGGTACGTCGAGAACGCCGGCGCCCGGACGATCGAGGTCGGCTCCTGGCTGCTCGCCGTCAACCAGCCGGGCGGGCTGGACCGGTTCTCCGACGGCTTCGAGCTCACGCTCCGGGTCCGGGTCATCCACGCCCTGGTCCGCGCCGACCTGGCGCGCCGTCCGGACTGGGACGGCGCCGCGTGGGGCGTACCGATCTGCCAGGCCTATCTCGCCTACACCCTCGTCGAGTTCACGTTGATCCCGCTGCGCGCGATGCGGCGCATCGGGGCGCCGTACCTCCCGCACGAGGAGGACGCCGCCTACGCCCGCTGGCGCTATCTCGGCCACCTGCTCGGCATCGACGAGGCGCTGCTCCCGCGCGACGCGGCCGAGCAGGAGCGGCTCGAGGAGATCTACCTGCTGACCCGGCCGGTCGTCGACGACTACTGCCGCGCGCTGGTCGCGAGCATCAACCGGGACTTCCTCGTGCCCGAGATCGAGGGCGTGCTGCCGCGTCGCCTCGCGAGGCGCGCGCCGCAGGTCGTGCACGCCCTGGAGCGGCTCTTCCTCGGCGACGAGATCGCCGACGACCTCGCCATCCCGCACACGCGCCTGACCGGGGTGATCGCCCGGACCGGCCCGCTCCTGTCGGCGGTCAACCACCGCCGCGACCTGCGCGCGACGTCGCTGCCGCGGCGCACCCGCCGGGGCAAGGCCTACGAGGTGGAGCAGGAGCAGCGGCTGCGGCGGGACTGGAACGTCCAGCACGACCTGGTCGACGCGTCGCCGTCCGGCGGGCGCCCGCACCCCGCCCGGGGCGACTGAGCCCGCGTCAGGGCGTCAGTCCTCGTCGTCGCTGTCGAGGCCCTGCTCGATGGCGTAGCGGGTCAGCTGGACGCGGTTGTGCATCTGCAGCTTGCGCAGCGTGTTCTGCACGTGGTTCTGCACCGTGCGGTGCGAGAGCACCAGCCGCTCGGCGATCTGCTTGTACGACATGCCCTTCGCGACCATCTTGAGGATCTCGGTCTCGCGGTCGGTGAGCCTCTCCCCCGGCGGCACCTCCGGCTCGTTCATCCGCCGGAACTCCCCGAGGACCAGCGCCGCCAGCCCGGGCGTGAACACGCTGTCCCCCGCGGCGACCCGGCGTACGGCGGCGAGCAGCTCCTCGCGCGACGCCGACTTCACCAGGTAGCCGGTCGCGCCGGCCTTCACCGCCGCCAGCACGTCGTCCTGCTCCCCCGACGCCGACAGGATCAGCACCCGCGAGGACGGGTCGTCGGCCAGGACCGTCGCGGTCACCTCGACACCGCTGGGCTCCGGGATCTGCAGGTCGAGGACGACGACCTGCGGCCGGGTCGCCCGGAAGCGGTTGATCGCCTCGGTGCCGGTGGCGGCGACCGCCACGACCTCGAAGCCGTCGGCCTGCAGGTCGCGCTCCACGGCGTCACGCCACATCGGGTGGTCGTCGACGACCATCACCCGGATCCGGTCCGTCATGGTCAGGACCCTAGCGCCCGCTCACCCCTCAGAGCCGGTGGAACCGGCCGCGCCGGTGGAGCAGCGGGTCCTCGTCCTCGCCGACCTCCGCGTGCTCCACCACCACCGACACCTCCACCGACCAGCCGACCTCGCGCTCGCCGTCGAGGCGGACGTCGGCCCAGGTCACCGCCGACGCGAGCCGGGGCCCGTGCGGGGTGCTGAGGAACTCCGACTGCCGGAACGGGCCACCGGGAGCGGGCGCGGTGCCCGCGAACGCCTCCGCCAGCTGGCGGTCCGGCCACGACAGCAGCTGAACGACGGCGGTCCCGGTGTCGCGGAGCGCCTCCAGCAGGTCGGAGTCCGGGTCGAGCAGCGCGAGCAGCCGCGCCTCCTCGCCGAGCGCGACCATGAGCGACGTGACGGTCAGCCCGGCGCGGCCGGACCCCTCGCCGGCCGTCCAGAGCGTGACCGCTCCGCCCAGCCGGCCACGCAGGCGTCGTACCGGGTCGGGGCGGTCGTCGGCGAACGGGTGCGTGCTGTGGATGGTCACGGTGCCGCCTGTCCTCGGGGGATGCTGAAGGTCCACTCCGTGCCGTAGCCGCCGGACTCGAGCTCGGCCGTGCCGCCGAGGTCGCGGACCCGGCCGCGGATCGACTCGGCCACGCCCATCCTGCCCTCCCGCGAGGCCGCCTCCAGCCGACCGGCAGGGATCCCCGGGCCGTCGTCGCGCACCGACACCTCGACCCGGTCGCCCAGGTCCTCGACCAGCACCCAGGCCGGGGCGCCCTCGCCGACGTGGCGGTCGACGTTGTCCAGGCACGCCCGTACGACGGCCACGAGCTCGTCGACGACGGGCGAGGGCAGCTCGACCGCTCCCGCGGGCAACGCGACCTCCGTCGCGGGACGTGTGCCCAGCCGCCCCAGCGCGGCGGCCAGGTCGGCCCGCTCGGAGGCCCGGCCGGTCGCCGCGACGGCGTCCTGGGAACGGATCAGCGTGCGCAGCGCCTGCTCCTGCTGACCGGCCAGCCGGCCGAGCTCGGCGGCCTCGCCGCCCAGCTCGCCGCCGCGGCGCTGGACCAGGGCGAGGACCTGGAGCACGCCGTCGTGGACGACCCGCGCCAGGCGCGCCCGCTCGGCGGCGGCAGCGGCCTCGCGCTGCGCCTCGTCCCGCTCGGCGGCCATCGCCTTGAGCGACTCGCAGACGAAGCCGACCATCGAGCCACCGAGCAGCAGCAGGAAGACGTTGCCCCAGTCCTTCTGGGCGACCTGTGACCGGCTGAGCAGGTCGACCGCGCCGAGGACGACCGCCGCGACCGTGCCGCCCCGCCAGCCCCAGCGGATCCCCCACGCCAGGAGCGCGCCGACGATCCAGTAGCTCGGGATGGTCGCGTGGAACCACGGGCCCTTGGCGACGGGCGTCGCCAGCAGCAGCGCGACCGCGAGGGCGAGGTCGACGCCCAGCAGCACCGGGCCGCGGCGCTCGGGGGCGGCGTACACGGGGATCGAGACGATGGTCGCCACGACCATCACCGCGACGCAGGTCCAGCCGAGGACCGGGCGGTCGTAGTTGTTGCGGTAGGCGTTGATGACCACCGCGTAGGCGAGCACCACGACCCGCAGGACCGCGAGTGCGCGGAACATGCGGTCCTCGACCGCGAGGGCCGCACGGGTGGGGGTCAGGAGGCGATCTTCCGCTCGTCGCCGTGGTCGGCCTTCTTCGACTCGGCCTTCGCGCGGCTGGCGTACATGTCGACGTACTCCTGCTGGGAGAGCCGCATGATCTCGTACATGATCTCGTCGGTGATCGAGCGCAGGATGAAGCGGTCGTTCTCCATGCCGGCGTAGCGCGAGAAGTCCATCGGCTTGCCGAAGCGCACCGTCGGGCGGGTGATCCGGCCGAACTTCTTGCCCGGGGGCGCCACCACGTCGGTGCCGACGACGGCGACCGGGATGACCGGGACGCCGGTCTCGAGGGTCAGCCGCGCGATGCCGGTCTTGCCGCGGTAGAGGCGGCCGTCGTGGGAGCGGGTGCCCTCGGGGTAGATGCCGAAGAGCTCGCCCTCGGCCAGGACCCGCTTCGCGGACACGAGCGCGCCGGACGCGGCGTCGCCGCTGGTGCGGTCGATCGGGATGTTGCCCGTGCCGCTGAAGAAGTTCTTCTGCAGCCAGCCCTTGATGCCGGGCGAGGTGAAGTACTCGGCCTTCGCGACGAAGCGCACCATCCGCGGGATCACCAGCGGCATGAACAGCCAGTCGGCGTAGGAGAGGTGGTTGCTGGCGAGGATCGCCGGACCCGTCGCCGGGACGTTCTCGACACCTTCGGCGCGCGGCCTGAAGACGACCTTCAGGAGCGGCCCGAGTGCGACGAACTTCAGGAACCAGTAGAACACCCTGACCGCACCTTTCCCGTTGCAACCTGGCGCCCGCCCGATCGAGCACCGCCTGCGTCGCAGCGTAGTCCCTCCACGTGTCCGGGACGTATCCGGCAGTGTCCGCAGGGACACCCGGCGTGCGGCACAATCGCGCCATGTCCACGAGCCCCGCGCCGCAGACCGAGCCCCTGACCGTCGCCGCCCGCCCCGAGCTGACCGGCGGCCGCCGGATCGGCGTCCTGCTGAGCCACGGCTTCACCGGCTCGCCCGCGTCGATGCGGCCGTGGGGGGAGCACCTCGGCGCGCTCGGGTACGGCGTCGTCGTACCCCGCCTCCCGGGGCACGGCACGACCTGGCAGGACCTCAACACCCACCGCTTCGCCGACTGGTACGGCGAGATCGCGACGGCCTTCGACGCTCTGCGCGCCGAGCACGACGAGGTCGTCGTGGGCGGCCTGTCGATGGGCGGGGCCCTCGTGCTGCGCCTCGCCGCCGACCGGGGCGACCAGGTCGCGGGCGTCATGGTCGTCAACCCGGCCCTCGCCACGAAGCGGCTCGACGTGAAGCTGCTGCCGGTCCTCAAGCACCTCGTGCCGTCGTTCCCGGCGATCGCCAACGACATCAAGAAGCCGGGCGTCGACGAGTCGGGCTACAGCCGCACCCCGCTGAAGGCGATCCACTCCTTCATCGGCAGCTGGCCGGCGCTGATCGCGGACCTGCCGCGGATCAAGGCCCCGCTGCTCTACCTCCGCTCCCCCGAGGACCACGTCGTCGACGGGAAGTCCGAGCCGATCATCCTCGACGGCGTCTCCTCGACGGACGTCACGCGGGTCGAGCTGCCGGAGAGCTACCACGTCGCGACGCTCGACAACGACGCCCCGACGATCTTCGAGGAGTCCGCCGCGTTCATCGCCCGGGTGACCACCTCCTGAGGTGCCCGGTCCCGGCGTAGGCTGGCGACGTGCAGCGGGAGCAGCCTGACGAGGACGCCGCCTGGCAGGCCATCGTCGACAACTACGGCGAGCGGGTGCTGGAACCGGAGGCCGAGCCGACCCCCGAGCCGACCCCCGAGCCGACCCCCGAGCCGGAGCTCCCCGCGCGCCTGCGCGACGAGGAGCCCGACGAGCTGCGGTACGACGCCGAGGAGTCCTTCGTGCCGCCGGCTCCCCCGCCGCTGCCGCGCCCGGCCCCCGACCGGCTGCTCGCCTGGGTCGGCGTCTTCGGCTCCCCCGCGGTGCTGCTGTTCTTCGTGGTCACCGGGTTGGGGATGCCGCAGCTGATCGGCTGGGCCCTCGTCGGCGCCTTCCTGGTCGGCTTCGGCTATCTCGTGATGCGGATGCCGAGCGACCCGCCCGACCCCTGGGACGACGGCGCGGTGCTCTGAAGCGGGGCGCCGCCTCAGGCGCGGGACGTCATACGAACCGCGCCCGATGACGCTCGCTTCGTATGACGGTCGTCGCCGGCGACCCAGGGGAACGGCCAAGCGGCCGCGCCGAGGACCGGTCGACCACGCGCTCGGCCACGCCGACCGACCGCGTGACAGGAGTGGCTCAGGGGCGCCCGTCGCGGGCCAGCAGCGCCGCCCCGATGGCGCCCGCCTCCGGGCCCAGCGACGCCGGCACGATCTCCGGCACCGGTCGGTGGTCCGTGCCCTGCAACGACTCGCGCAGGCCCGCGCGGGCCGGGGCCAGCAGCAGGTCGCCCACCGCCGAGACCCCACCGCCGACCACGACGACCTGGGGGTCGAAGGCCGACACCAGGGCCGCCGTACCGACGCCGAGCCAGAGGCCGATCGAGGCGAAGGCCTGGCGGGCGACCTCGTTGCCGGCGAGCGCCATCGCGGTGACCTCGGGGCCGTCGAGGTGGCGCCCGAGCGCGACCCGGGTGACCCGCTCGAGGGCGCGCCCGCTGCAGTACTGCTCCCAGCAGCCGTGGAGGCCGCACTCGCAGGCCAGTCCGCCGGGGACGGCCTGCATGTGGCCGAACTCGCCCGCGAGGCCGTGGGCGCCGCGGACCAGTCGTCCGCCGAGCACGAGGGCGCCTCCGATGCCGGTCCCGATGGTGACCATCACCGCGGAGTCGAAGCCGCGCGCGGCACCGGCGGTGAGCTCGGCCCAGGCCGCGCAGTTGGCGTCGTTGTCGAGCACGACGGGAAGGCCGGTGAGCTCCTCGAGTCGCTTGCGCACGGGGGCGTCCCGCCACGGCAGGTGGGCGCCGAAGAGGTAGTTCTCGCCCGCGGCGTCGACCAGCCCGGCGGCGGAGATCCCGAGGGCGACGGGCGGCCGGGCCAGGGAGACGTCAGCCGCGGCGTCGGCGATCGCCTGCTCGACGGCCGACTCCGGCGCGGCGCGCCCCGGCATCGGCCGGGTCGCGACCTGCTCGACGTCGCCGGACGCCGCGATCCGCACGGCGAGCACCTTGGTGCCGCCGACGTCGACGCCGATCCAGTGATCCGGGGCCATGGCGGGGTCGTCGCGGTCGCGACCGTCAGATGCGGGCCAGGTCGGCGGCGCCGATGACGCCCGCGCGGTTGCCGAGCTCGGCCAGGCGGATCTCCGGAGTCGGGCGGTAGCCGCGGCCGCTCAGCTCGTGCTCGAAGGTGGCCCGGAGCGGAGCCACCAGCAGGTCGCCCGCCTCGCTGACGCCGCCGCCGATGACGATCACGGCCGGATCGAGCACCGCGACCAGCGACGCGATGCCGTGGCCGAGCCAGTGGCCGAGCTGCTCGAACTGCTCGATCGCGAAGCGGTCGCCCTCCTGGGCGGCCGCCGTGATCATCGGGCCGGTGATGGCCGCGGGGTCACCGCCGGCGCGGTCGACCAGGTCGCGGGCCAGCAGCGAGCTGGCGGCGACCGCCTCACGGGCCGAGCGCACGAGCGCGGTGCCGCTGCCGTACTGCTCGAGGCAGCCGCGGTTGCCGCAGCCGCACAGCCGCCCGTCGGGTACGACGTTGAGGTGGCCGATCTCGGCGCCGACACCGTGCGCGCCGCGCAGCAGGGCGCCGTCGACGACGATGCCGCCACCCACGCCGGTGCCGACCGTGACCATCAGCTGGTCGTCGACGTCGCGCCCGGCGCCGTACCGGAACTCGCCCCAGGCAGCGGCGTTGGCATCGTTCTCGACGACGACCGGCAGCCCGGTGAGCCGGGCGAGGTCGGCGCCCAGCGGCTCGTTGCGCCACGCGATGTTGGGCGCGAAGAGCACCGTGGACCGGTCGGAGGCGACATAGCCCGCGGCCCCGACGCCGACGGCGGCGATGCCGTGCGCCGCGGCGAACTCGGCCACCAGCCCTGCGGCAGCGGTCTCCATCGCGGACGGATCGGTCGCGGGCGACTCGACCCGCGCCTCGGCGACGATGGTGCCCTCGCCGTCGACGACGGCACCGGCGATCTTGGTGCCGCCGATGTCGATGCCACAGGTCAGTGCACTGCTCACGGTGTGTCTCCGGCTTCCGGTTCGTCGGCGTCGAGGTCGATCTTCTCGACCTCCGGTCCGCGAGCCTGACCCGGGGTCCCCTGCGCTGCCGGGAGCGTCTCCATGAGACCGGCCGCGGCCTGCAACAGCGACGACGCAGCAACGGCGAGGTGGGCCTTCACCTCGGGCGAGGTCTGCCGGACGGCGTGCACCACCCGGCACACCGGGCAGTAGCGGCACTCGGCGCTGCCGGTCGCGATGTGCTCGTTGACCTCGTGCGCCATCGCGGCCGCCTGGCCGGCGAGGTCGCCCAGGCCGCCCGCGGCGTCACCGGTCTGCTGCTTCGCCAGGTCGGCGAGCGCGCCGAAGAGCTTCATCGCCTCCTCGCCCACGCTGCCGACGTCGTGGTGCGGGTGCTCGGGTCCGGGCTGCTGGTCGTCGCTCATCGTGCCTCCAGGACGGGCTCGGCGAACCGGACCCGCAGCTCGCCGTCGTCGACGCGCGCGCCCGCGACCCGCAACCGGGCCAGGCCCGGCGGGAGCGTCAGCAGGCGGCGGTAGGAGCCGACGGTCATCACCAGCTCGTCGCCGTTGCGGGCGAGGTCGACCTCCGAGCGGGTGACGAACGGGAGTGCGAGGTGCACGACCGCTCCGCCGCTGTCGGTCCGGGTCACCCGGAAGGGGCCGTCGCCGACGGGCGCGGCGAGCGGGTCGGCGTCGCCGTACAGGGTGGTGGCGAGGTCGGCGAGGGCCGCGACCCCGACCGGCTCGCTCGGCTGGTACTCCGAGGTGAAGACCGGGAGCCCGTTGAACGACTGGGCGACCTCGGCGAGCACGCCCGCCTGCGCCTCGACCCAGGCCGCCCGCCACCGGTCGGCGTCGTCGGCGGGGAAGATCCGGTTGGCGACCACACCGTCGACGCGGTAGCCGAACAGGCAAAGGCTGGTGAACGCCCGGCGAGCCTCGGCGAGGACGACCCGCTCGGGGGTCAGCACCAGGCGGACGCTGGCGTCCGGTCCCGAGAGCAGCTCGTGGACGTCGTCCAGCTCGGCGTGCAGCCGGGTGATCGCGTCGAAGACGGCGTCGCCGGGCATCGGTACGCCGGCGGCGCGGTTGAGCACCGGACGCAGCGCCTTGACCAGCCGGCGCTGGATGGGGAGCAACCGCTCGATGTACCAGCCGAGTGCCTCCGGCAGGGCCAGCAGGCGCAGGGTCTCGGCCGTCGGCGCGCAGTCGACGACGATCACGTCCCACTTCCCGGAGCGGGCGTGCTGGCGCAGCTCGAGGAGGGCCAGCACCTCCTCCGCGCCGGGGATGACGGTCATCTCCTCCGCGGCGACCGGGTCCATCCCCGCCGCGTCGAGGACGGAGAGCAGGTAGCGCTGGATGTCGGCCCACGACTGCTCGAAGCGCAGCTGGGCGTCGACCTGCTGCAGGAAGAGGCCGGGCGCCACCTCGGTGGGCTCGGCTCCCCCGTGCCGGGCCCCGGTTGCGGCGGCGCCGTACGCATCGGCCAGGGAGTGCGCCGCGTCCGTCGAGATGACGAGCGTGCGCAGGCCGCGCGCAGCCGCGAGCGCAGCCGTGCCGGCGGCGACGGTCGACTTGCCGACGCCGCCCTTGCCGGTGAAGAGAACGATCCGCACAGGCTGGTCCGTGTCCGCGCTCAGGCGCCGGACTCGACGCGCTTCTTCAGCCCCTTGAGCGCGGTGTCGATCAGGATCTTCTCGCCCTTGCGCTTCAGCATGCCGATCAGCGGGATGGAGACGTCGAGGGCGAGGCGGTAGGTCACCTCGGTGGTCGTCGGACCGGTCGCACGCAGGACGTAGGCGCCCTCGAGGGCCTTGAGCATCTTGCCCTCGACGAGCGTCCAGGTGACCTGGTCGTCACCGCTCCAGTCGTAGGCGAGGGTGTACTCGTCCTTGATCGGCGAGACGTCGAGGGCGAAGAACACCTCGCGCGCGCGGCCGGCCTGCTTGGGGTCGGCGGCGTCGTACGACGAGCGCACGTCGGCGACCGTGACGCCCTTGGCCCACGAGGGGTAGGCCGGGAAGTCCGCGATGACGGCCATCACGTCCGCGGCGGGGGCGTCGACAACGATCGACGAAGACGTCTGTTCGGCCATGCCGGAAGGCTACCGGACCGCCTGCCTGGCCGGGGGCGCGGCCGACGTGACGCAGAACTCGCCGGTACGACGAGCGGTAGCCTGCGATCGTGCGCGAGTACTCGACCCCGCAGACCGTGACCGTGCCCACGAGCGGCAACCTCACCGACGACGTCGTCCGCAATGCCGCGGAGGCGCCGGACGCGGTCCAGTTCAGCCGACCGGACGGCGAGGGCGGCTGGGCGGACGTCACCTGTGCGACCTTCCTCGCCGAGGTGTCCGCGGTCGCGAAGGGCCTGATGGCGGCGGGGATCGAGCCCGGTGACCGGGTCGCCCTGATCTCGCGCACCCGCTACGAGTGGACCCTGCTCGACTACGCCATCTGGTTTGCGGGAGCCGCAACCGTGCCGATCTACGAGTCGTCATCGGAGGAGCAGATCCACTGGATCCTGTCCGACTCGGGCGCCCGGGCGATCGTCGTCGAGGACGCCACGCACCTCGCGCGCGTCGGGTCCGTGCGCGGCGACCTCCCGGAGCTGGCGCACGTCTGGTCGATCGACAGCGGGGCGGTCGAGGAGATCCGCAGGCTCGGCACGGGCGTCGACGACGCCGACCTCGAGGCCCGCCGTACGACGGCCGGGCCCGCCGACCTGGCGACCCTGATCTACACCTCCGGCACGACCGGGCGGCCCAAGGGCTGCATGCTCTCCCATGACAACTTCCAGAACGAGCTGTGCGTCGCGGTGGCCGAGCTGGAGCGGCTCTTCGACACCGACGGCGCCTCGACGCTGCTCTTCCTGCCACTCGCCCACGTGTTCGCGCGGATCATCCAGGTCGGCTGCATCAAGGCCCGCACCCGCCTCGGGCACAGCGCCGACATCAAGAACCTCCTCCCCCAGCTGGCGACCTTCCGGCCCACGTTCATCCTCGCCGTGCCCCGGGTCTTCGAGAAGGTCTTCAACACCGCCTCCCAGCGCGCGACCGCCGACGGCAAGGGCAAGATCTTCGACCGCGCCGCCGAGGCAGCCATCGCGTACTCCCGCGCCCTGGACGCCGGCCGGGTGCCGGTCCGCGTGCGGGCGCAGCACGCCCTCTTCTCGCGGCTGGTCTACGGCCGGCTCCGCGGCGCGCTGGGCGGCCGGTGCGAGTTCGCCGTGTCCGGTGGCGCGCCGCTGGGCGACCGGCTCGGCCACTTCTACCGCGGGATCGGGGTCACCGTCCTGGAGGGCTACGGCCTGACGGAGACCACCGCCGCCCTCACCGTGAACCTCCCCGAGGCCCAGAAGGTCGGCACCGTCGGGCGCCCGATCCCCGGGACCGCCGTACGGATCGCGGACGACGGCGAGCTCCTCTTCAAGGGCGGCCAGGTCTTCACGGGCTACTGGAACAACCCGGAGGCGACCGCCGAGGCGCTGCAGGACGGCTGGTTCCACACGGGCGACGTCGGCGAGGTCGACGACGAGGGGTTCGTCCGGATCACGGGGCGCAAGAAGGAGATCCTCGTGACGGCCGGCGGCAAGAACGTCGCCCCGGCGGTCCTCGAGGACCGGGTGCGCGCCTCGGCGCTGGTCAGCCAGTGCCTGGTGGTCGGTGACGGCCAGCCCTTCATCGGCGCCCTCGTCACCATCGACGAGGAGGCCTTCCCCGCCTGGGCCGAGCAGCACGGCAAGTCCGGCAAGGTGGCCGACCTCGTCGACGACGAGGACCTCCGGGCCGAGGTCCAGGCGGCGATCGACGAGGCCAACAAGGCGGTGTCGAAGGCGGAGTCGATCCGCAAGTTCACGATCCTCCCGACCGACTGGACCGAGGAGGGCGGGCAGGTGACGCCGAGCCTCAAGCTGAAGCGCAACGTGGTGATGCGGGAGAGCCGCGAGGAGATCGCCGCGCTGTACGAGTGACGGGGCAAGTCCCTCCCGTCCTGGGTCCATAGTCCCAACGGGCCATGTCCCAGATCTCGATCGGGCATCAATCGCCTGCTCCGGCCTTTTTCCCTCCCTCTGTGGCCTTCGTCTCGCTAGCCTCAGCCTGCGCTGCATCCGGGGAGCAGTTGCCTCATCACATGGGGAGCGGGAGGGCTCTGAAAGTGGATCGTCGCAGGTTGTTGCTCGTCGTCGCAGCGGTGATCGCCGCGCTCGGCGTTGCCTTGGTGTTCGTCTACGCGCGCGGCGCCGACACGCGTGCCGCGGACAAGTACGACACCGTCGAGGTGCTGACCGCCTCGCAGGAGATCAAGCCGGGCGAGAGCCTGGACGACGCCCTCGAGAACGGGAAGGTCCAGCTGACGCACATCGCGAAGGCCCAGCTCCTCGAGGGAGCCAGTGAGGACTCGGACCCGCTGCGCGACAAGGTCGCACTCACCACCATCTACGCCGGCGAGCAGCTGATCCCCGCCAAGTTCGGTGCCGTCGAGGACGTGAAGGCCGCCGCGGTGCTGCCGATCCCGGAGGGCAAGCTCGCCATCTCGATCGAGGTCGAGGACGACGCCCGCGTGGGTGAGTTCATCCGGGCCGGTGCGCAGGTGGCGATCATCCTCACCCGCCCGAAGGGCAGCTCGTCGCCGATCGACAGCCGCGTGCTGCTCGAGCGGGTGACGGTCCTCGCGGACGGCGTGAAGACCTCGCTCAAGGGTGAGGACACCACCACCGAGAACGCGGACGACGAGATCCGGCGCCTGATCACGGTCGCCGTCAGCCAGCGCGAGGCCGAGAAGGTCCGCTTCGCGGAGAAGGCCGGAGACCTGTCGATCGGACTGCTGAACGACGGCAGCGACGTCAAGCGGGACGACGGCGTCAACAACGACAACCTCTTCAAGTGAGCTGAGCGAGATGCCCGTCATCGTCGAGGCGGATTCCGCCTCCATCGCTCCCCTGCTCGGCCAGATGCCGACGGGGTCCCACTCGGTCGCCTCGATCGACCGGATGCACGCCTGGCTCGACCAGCACGCTGACGAGTACGTCGTCGTGCTCGGCCCGGGCGTCGGCCTGGCCACCGCGCTGGAGTGTGCCGAGGACCTCCGGATCAAGCGACCCACCGTCAGCGTCGTCCTGGTCCGCGAGCACTTCGACACCGACGTCCTCGCGCGTTCGATGCATGCCGGCGTGCGCGACGTCGTGGTCGCCGGCAACGACGACAAGGCGCTGACCCGCGCGGTCGAACGCGCCCACCAGCTCTACCAGGCGCTGCGCGGCCCCGGCGGTGTGCGCCAGCTCGGACGGGTCGTCACGGTGTTCTCGCCCAAGGGCGGTGTCGGCAAGACGACGTCCTCGGTCAACCTGGCCCTGGCGCTCACCGACCGCGGTGCCCGGAAGGTCTGCCTCGTCGACCTCGACCTCGCCTTCGGCGACGTCGCGATCACCATGCAGCTCTTCCCGACCCACTCGATCGAGCAGGCCGTCGGCTCCGAGGACTCGGTCGACCTGGCCATGCTCGAGGGCCTGCTCACCCGGCACGAGGACTCGCTCACCGTGCTGGCAGCACCGGCGCACCCCGACGTCCGGGAGCGGATCACTCCCCTGCTGATCTCGAGGATCCTCCGAGCACTGCGCGACGGCTTCGACTACATCGTCGTCGACACCTCGCCGTCCTTCGACGACGCGACGCTGACCGCCCTCGACGAGACCGACGAGTGCGTGATCGTGGCGACGCTCGACGTGCCGACCCTGAAGAACGTCAAGGTCGCGCTCGAGACCATGGACATGCTGAGCATCGCGCGCGGCCATCGCCACCTCCTCCTCAACCGCGCCGACGACGAGGTCGGCATCAGCGTGGAGAAGGTGGAGAGCATCCTCGGCATGCCGGTCTCCTCCCAGGTCGCGACGGCCGTCGACATCGCCGCCTCGACCAACTCGGGCACGCCGATCGTGTCCCACAAGCCGCACCACGCGGCGAGCCAGGCCTACTTCCACCTCGCGTCGGCCGTCACCGGCGAGCCGGTGGTCGCTCCGGGCTCCGCCGCACACGCCGGGGCCCCCGAACCCACCCGCTCACGCGGCCTCTTCCGGCGCGGGAGGAACTCATGAGCAGCCTGTCCGAGCGCCTCGCCGCAGCCCGCGCCGAGGCTGCGACGCAACAGGGCAAGCACGCCGCCGACGCGGTGGAGGAGACGACGGTCGTCTCCTCGCCGTCACCGGACGCCCCCGCGCCGCCGAGCCTCGACAAGGCACAGCCCGGCACGGGCCCGGCGGCGAGCACCGGGCCCCTCTCCGCCCGCGCCGCGGCAGCCGGCGCCGAAGGTCGCCCGGCCTCCCGTCGTACCCTCGCGGGTCAGGAGATCGACCGCATCGAGGACCTCAAGGCGAGTGTCCACGCCGAGCTGCTCAAGCAGCTCGGCCCCCACCTGTACGACGCGGAGATGGACCAGGATGAGCTGGACCAGACCGTGCGGAGCGTGCTCTCCGAGGTGCTCGGGGCACAGGACCGGCCGCTCAGCGCGGCCGACCGCGCCCGTGTCACCCAGGAGATCACCGACGACATCCTCGGCTACGGCCCGATCGACCCGTTCCTGCGCGATCCCGAGGTCTCGGAGGTCATGGTCAACGGGCACGACGACGTCTGGCTGGAGCGTGACGGCCGACTGATGAAGGCGGACGCGCACTTCGCCGACGAGTCGCACCTTCGACGCACCATCGACAAGATCGTGTCGCGCATCGGACGCCGGGTCGACGAGTCGTCGCCGATGGTCGACGCCCGCCTCCCCGACGGCAGCCGCGTCAACGCCATCGTGCCGCCGCTCGCGATCGACGGCTCGGCGCTCACGATCCGGAAGTTCTCCACCGACCCGCTGACCGTGCAGGACCTGATCAACTTCGGGTCCCTCACCCCGCAGACCGCGGACTTCCTCGACGCCTGCGTCCGTGGCCGCCTCAACGTGATCGTGTCCGGCGGTACCGGCGCGGGGAAGACGACGACGCTGAACGTCCTGTCGTCGTTCATCCCCAGCGACGAGCGGATCGTCACGATCGAGGACGCTGCCGAGCTGCAGCTCAAGCAGGACCACGTCGTCCGGCTCGAGTCGCGTCCGGCCAACATCGAGGGCAAGGGCGCGGTCACGATCCGCGACCTCGTGCGCAACAGCCTGCGCATGCGGCCCGACCGCATCGTCGTCGGCGAGGTCCGCGACGCCTCCGCGCTCGACATGCTGCAGGCGATGAACACCGGCCACGACGGCTCCATCTGCACCCTGCACTCCAACGGCCCGCGCGACACGCTCGCCCGCATGGAGACGATGGTGCTGATGGCCGGCATGGACCTGCCGATCCGCGCCATCCGGGAGCAGGTCGCCTCTGCCGTCGACCTGATCGTGCACCAGACCCGGTTCAAGGACGGGTCACGACGCATCACGCACATCACCGAGGTGGAGCGGATGGAGGGCGACATCATCACCCTCCAGGACGTCTTCGTCTTCGACAACAGCGCCGGGTTCGACGAGAACGGCCGGATCCTCGGCCGGCTGCGCACGACCGGGCTCCGTCCGAAGTTCCTGGAGAAGCTCGCCTACGCCAACGTCGCGGTCGACCCGACGATCTTCCGGACGGAGCGGATCTGATGGCCGCCCGACGGCCCCTCCTCCTCCTCGCGGCCACCTTTGCCGCGCTCACGCTTCCGATGGGCGCGGCCTCGGCGGAGGACGGCACGATCGCGCACGTCGAGTCGACCGGCGAAGGACTGCGAGTCCTCGTCAACTTGCCCGAAGGCGCCCAGGTCGACCTGTCCGGCGTGGAGGCGACACTCGACGGCGAGGACCTCGCCGCGACGGCGGTCACCGCGAGCAGTGGCACCGACGTCAAGCGCACGACGGTCCTCGCGATCGACACCAGTCAGTCGATGGCCCGCCAGGGACGCTTCGCCGCGGCCAAGGAGGCTGCTGCGACGTACCTCGACACCGTCCCGGCCGACGTCGAGGTCGGCATCGTGACCTTCGACAACGACGTGGCCGTCGCGCTCGAGCCGACGACCGACCGCGACGCCGCGCGCACCGTGGTCGACGGCCTGCGACTGGCGAAGGACACGCTGCTGTACGACGGTGTGGTCGCGGCCATCGACGCCGCCGGCACCGAGGGCCAGCGCACGATCCTGGTGCTGTCCGACGGCGCGGACACCGGCAGCTCGGCGGCCATCGACGACGTCACCGATGTCGTCACCGTCACGAGGACGCTCGTCGATGTCGTGAGCCTCGGCCAGTCCGGCAAGGCCCTGGAGCCCCTGTCGGCCATGGCGAAGGCGGGCAACGGCCGCGTCATCGAGAGCAGCGGTGCTGCCCTCGCTGAGGACTTCCGCGCCGAGGCGGACGTGCTGGCCAGCCAGGTGTTGGTGACCGCCCCCCTGCCGAGTGGCTTCGATGCGACCCAGGCGACGGTGGAGGTCGTCCTCCCCACCAGCGACGAGCCGGTCATCGCGCGCGCACTCGCACCGATCCAGGCGGCGTCGGGCAGCGACGGTCCAGCGCCGTCCGATCCGACGGCACAGCTGGAGCGGCCCGGCGGCTGGGATGCCCCCGAGTGGCTGCTCTACGCCGGCGTCGGCGTCCTCGGCGTCGGTCTCGTGGCCGTCGCGATGCTCCTCGTCCCCGGGCGGCCGGGACCGATGAGCATCGCCGAGCGCGTCGAGGCCTACAGCACCCAGGTCAGCAGGCTGGACAAGCCGGAGAAGTCGCCCTCCGAGCCGGTCCTCGAACAGGCCAAGGCGGCCGCGGCCGGCGTCCTGGAGCGCAACCGGGGCCTCAACGACAACCTGACCCGGCGCCTGACCGCCGCGGGCAGCGCCTTCAAGCCGTCCGAGTGGCTGCTCCTCCACGTCGGCGTCGTGATCGCGGCTGGGATCCTCGGGCTGCTCGTCGGTCGCGGCAGCATCGTCGTGGGCCTCATCTTCGTGGCCATCGGTGCCGCCCTTCCACCGTTCTACCTCCGCCTGAAGGCCGCCCGACGGCGACGCGCGTTCGACGACGCCCTTCCGGAGGTGCTCCAGCTGATCTCCGGAGCGCTGAGCGCAGGGCTCTCGCTCGCACAGGCCGTCGACACGGTGGTCCGTGAAGGTCCGGAGCCGATCGCGTCCGAGTTCAAGCGAGTGCTCGTCGAGGCGCGGATCGGCATGCCACTCGAGGACGCCTTCGACGGCGTCGCCGAGCGCTTCCAGAGCAAGGACTTCGCGTGGTCGGTCATGGCCATCCGGATCCAGCGCCAGGTCGGCGGCAACCTCGCCGAGCTGCTCACCACCGTGGCATCGACCATGCGTGAGCGCGCGTACCTTCGGCGTCAGGTCCGCACGCTGTCCGCCGAGGGGCGGCTGTCCGCTGTGATCCTCTGCGGCCTGCCGCCGCTGTTCGCCCTGTTCCTCATCACGACCAACCCGGACTTCCTCCGCCCGCTGTACGCCGACGCGCGCGGCATTGCGGTCTCGGTGTTCGGCGTGGTGTGGTTGTCCATCGGGGTGTTCGCAATGTCGCGGATCGTGAAGGTCGACGTCTGATGCTTCTCTTCCTAGCCTTTCTGCTCCTGGTGGCTGCCGCGGTGGCCATCAACGCCGCGCTGGCCCGCGACGAGAACTCCGACGGCCTCGCTCGCGCCCTGCGTGCCCTCGAACAGCACGGCGACTCCGCCCGCGACCTCGCCGAGGACGCCAACCGGTCGTTCGGGGAGAGGGTGATCGAACCGCTGCAGCACCGTGCCGTGGGCATCGGTCGCCGCATCAGTGGCGCGGACGCGGCCGAGCGCCTGCGCCACCGCCTCGACCTCGCCGGCAACCCCCGCGACTGGACCGTCGACCGGATCATCGCGCTGAAGGTCATCGCCGCAGCCGCGCTGCCGGGGATCCTGCTCGTGTACGCCGTCCTGATCGGGCTCCCGCTGACCTGGATCCTGATCGTGGTGATCGCCGGAGTGCTCATCGGCTTCTTCGGGCCGGACCTCTACGTCTACAACCTCGCCCAGCACCGCGCGGACAAGATCAAGCGCACCCTCGCCGACGCGGTCGACCTCCTGACGATCAGCGTCGAGGCCGGGCTCGGCTTCGACGCGGCGCTCCAGCAGGTGGCCCGCAACACCGACGGACCCCTGGCGGAGGAGTTCTCCCGCGTCCTGCGGGAGATGCAGCTCGGCATGGGGCGCTCGGAGGCCCTGCGAGCGCTCGGCGAGCGGAGCAACGTGGACGACCTCAAGACATTCGCAGGGGCCATGGTCCAGGCCGATGCCTTCGGCATCGCCATCGGTCAGGTGCTGCGCGTCCAGTCGGCGGAGATCCGGCTGAAGCGGCGGCAGTACGCCGAGGAGAAGGCGCAGAAGGTCCCGGTCAAGATCATGATGCCGCTGATCCTCTTCATCCTTCCGTGCCTGTTCATCGTGGTGATGGCGCCGGCGGTGCTCAACGCCATGGATGCCTTCAGCCAGACGGGGTAACGCAGGCCATGCCGAGTAGCCAGACCTTCGCGGTGGTCGCTGCCGCCCGGCTGTTCGCGCTGCTCGCCATCGGCGGCCCGATCCTCTGGTTGCGCCAGAGTGAGGGCGTCGTGGCGTTGCTGCTCATCGCGGCCGTCTGGGTGTACCAGGGGATCACCGCGACCCGACGCGAGCTCGAACTGTCCCTCAGCCCGACGACCGAGGCCGCGACGATCGGCATCATCTGCGCGATCAGCATGAACTACGGGCCGGCGATCCTCGCTGCACTCGTCGTACCGCCGCTGTACGCGACGGCGATCGCAGGCACCCGCACGATGATGCGCACGGTCCTCGTCGAGCTGATCGCAGTCGTCGCCCTCGCCCTGATGTGGTGGGAGCGGGTCACCTCGGAGCAGGCGGTCGCGATCTTCACCTGGGTGATGACCGGCCTGGGCCTCAGCCTGATCGCCAGCGTCACCTTCTCCTCGGACCGCCAACCGGACCCCCTGGCGCCGTACCGGGACGCGCAGGAGCACCTCAAGCAGCTGCTCGCGCTGGCCGGCAGCCTGAGCTCGGGCCTCGACGTGGGTGCACTCGGTGGCGAGCTGCTCAGCGAGGTCAGCGACCGGATCCCCAACCGGGGCCTTGTCCTCTACGTGCCGCGCGGGGAGGCGCTGACGCCCGTCGCGTCCACCAGCGACCTCGACCCCGGGGACCTCGCTGCCTGCGAGACCCTGGCCGGCGACGTGCGCCACGGGGCGAAGGACCGGCGCGCGACCGTCGAGATCGGCCACGGCTTCGCCTTCCGCGTCAGCGACCAGGCCATCGTCGCCGGACTGCGCCCGGTCGACAGCGAGCCGAGCGCGGTCTCGCTCACGGAGGTCGCCAGCAGCCTGGGCGACAACGCGGTCAAGCTCGACGCCGCCCTGCTGTTCGCCCAGTTCCGCGACGCTGCCACGGCTGACGAGCGCAACCGCCTGGCCCGCGAGATGCACGACGGCGTCGCCCAGGACATCGCCTCGCTCGGCTACCTGGTCGACGCGCTCGCCGCGCGCCCCGCGGACGAGCAGCAGGCGAAGGTCCTCGGCATGCTGCGCGAACGGGTATCGGTCGTCGTCTCCGAGGTACGGCGGTCGGTGATGAACCTTCGTACGTCCATCGGCGAGGCCGAGAGCCTGGGGGCCGCGATCAGCAATGTCGCCCGGCACCTGTCGGAGTCCTCCGGGATACCGATCCGGGTGCGCCTCGACGAGCAACCGCAGCGCCTGCGCCCCGAGGTGGAGGCCGAGCTCTTCCGGATCGCGCAGGAAGCCATGAACAACGCCGTCAAGCACGCGAGGGCGACGTCGATCGACGTCCGGTGCCAGGTGTACGCCCCCGAGGCGATCATCACGGTGACCGACGACGGCGTGGGCCTGCAGAGCGCGCGCAGCGACTCGCACGGCCTGAAGATCATGCGCGAACGTGCGAGACTGGTCGGTGCGGAACTCGTGGTTCGCGACAATGCCAGCAGGGGCCTGACGGTGTCGGTGTCCCTGAAGATCCCCCGTCACTCGGTCGGGTCACATCCGGCCGTCCCGGCTCCCTAGGAGATGCCATGAGCGACAAGATCACGGTGCTGCTGATCGACGACCACGAGCTGATCCGGAACGGTCTGGGGGCCGTCCTCGACCTCGAGCCCGACCTCCAGGTCATCGCCACGGCCGGCTCGGTGGCCGAGGGCATCCAGCGCTACCACGAGGTCAAGCCGGACGTCGTCGTCACCGACCTCCAGATGCAGGACGGGACCGGCCTCGACGTCGTACGGACCCTGCGCAAGGAGAACGACAAGGTCGGCCTGATCGTGCTGACGATGCACTCCGGCGACGAGCAGATCTTCGCCGCCATGCAGGCCGGCGCCTCGGGCTTCGTCGGCAAGGACGCTCCGTCCACCGAGGTCATCAAGGCGGCGCGGCACGCAGCGGTCTCCCCCAAGGCCTTCGTGTGCGCCGGCCTGGTGGGGGCCATGATGCGCCGCCAGTCGGCGGAGTCGACCGCCCTGACCGAGCGCGAGCACGACGTCCTGCTCCTCCTCGCGGAAGGCCTGAACGCCGCGGCGATCGGGCAGAAGCTGTACCTCTCGGAGTCGACCACCAAGTCGCACATCGCCCGGATCTACCAGAAGCTGGGGGCCGCCAATCGCGCCCAGGCACTGGTCACGGCCATGCGGATCGGGCTGCTGTCCACCGTGCAGGCCGCGGCGCGCTGAGGCTCTGTCGCGGCGCTCCGTTCACAGGGGGTCCCGTAGTCAGAACTGACTACGAGCGAGAAGACGAACTCCCGATTCGACGGGCCTCGGGTTCCGGCAGAGTTCTCGTCATCGGGGAGCACTCCCCGGGGACACAGAACACCAGTGCACTAGGAGAACCCCGATGGTCAAGTACCTCCAGATCCTGCTCAACGCCCGCCTCGCCAAGATGGACGAGCGCGGCGCCACGGCCGTCGAGTACGGCCTGCTCGTCGCCCTCATCGCCATGCTGATCATCGGCGCGGTGTTCCTGCTGGGCGGCAACCTCAGCGACCTGTTCAACGGCGCGGCCGACGAGGTCGCGAACCCCGACGGCGCCTGAGCACGAGCGCAACGAACCACTGCTGGTGGCCGCGGACCGCGAGGTCCGCGGCCACCTGCACATCCAGACCATTGCGAACCGACGACGACATGGGGGCGACGACGATGACGGGTGCTGACCGCGGCGCCTCCGCCGTCGAGTACGCCTTGCTCGTGGCGATGATCGCGCTCGCGATCGTCGCCGGCCTCCTCGCCTTCGGACCCCAGGTCGCCGCGTTGTTCGACGTGGACTTCACTCCCTGACCGGGGTCGCCCGGGCCATGCCGATCCTTTGCAGGACGGTCGGGTGGGAGCCGAACCAGAACTGCGACCATGCCGGGGGTGTGGGGTCGGCGTGGGAGCGCAGCGCCAGACGGCGCTGGAGTGCGACGAAGGCCTGCGGGTCGTTCGTCTGCTCCAGCGCCGTCTCGTCTGCCCGGGCCTCGAGCTTCCGGCTGATCCCGTTCTGAATCGGCGCCGTGGCCAGCGTCGCGAGCGCGACCACGGCGAGCAGGCAGGGCACCGCACCGGCGCTGCGCAGGTCACGGCGGCCGTCGCCGACCATCACGAGGCCCAGCAGGCCCACGCCCAGCAGCGCGCCGGCAGCCCCGAGTGCGGTTCCGGTCACCACGTCGCCGTGCTTCGCGTGGGCCAGCTCGTGCGCCACCACCGAGAGCACCTCGTCGCGTGGAGTGCCGTCGACGAGGTTGTCGTAGAGCACCACGCGCCGGGTGTGGCCGAAGCCCGACACATAGGCGTTCAGGGTCGTCGTACGGCGTGACGCGTCGGCGACCAGCACGTCGTCGACTGCGACCCCCTCACGGTTCGCCAGCGCCAGCACCTCCGTGCGCAGCGGCCCGTCCGGCAGCGACTCGAAGTGGTTGAACACCGGCTCGACCAGCACCGGGTAGACGAACGAGCCCAGCACCACCAGGACCGCGGCGACGCCCCCGGCGACGGCCGGCCAGGCGCGCGGCCAGCGACGCACGCAGCCCACGAGCGCCACCACCGCCAGCGAGGTCGTCACGACGGAGACCAGCTCGCCCTTGACGACGTCGATGGTCCAGTCCGCCCAGGAGCCGGCCGCAAGCCCCTCGTCGAGGGCCAGCGTGCGCTGGGCGATCCCGAACGGCAGGGTCACCACCCGGCCCACGACGGTCAGCGCCGCCACGACGAGGACGATCCGGACCCACCACCAGCCCGGCACCCGCTCGGCCCACTCCCGACCGCGGCGGCTGAAGCCCAGCCAGCACGCGACCGCGAGCGACACCGCGAGCGACGACCAGCTCCACGTCCGCGCCCACCGGGCGTAGTGCTCGGCCCGCTCGATCTCGGAGAAGGTGAACACCGACGTGTCGCTCACCGGCTTGGGCATGCCGCCGGGAAAGGGCTCCCACGGCACCCGCGAGGCGGCGATGAGCACGAAGGCCGCGAGCCCGATGACGACGGTGCCGAGCGCGATCCTCCGGGCCGCTGGTGCCGTGTCCACTCCCCTACTCTGGCACGCCCGCAAGGGCGGCCAGCCGGGAGCGCCATGCCGCCGTGAGGTCGGCCTCGCTCCACGCGAAGTGGCGGCGCAGCGCCGCGTCGAGGGCCGTCCCGTCGAGGACGTCGCGGTAGAACGCCACCAGGGCGTCCTCACCGCCGTGCTCGGCCAGCGTCACCGCCACCTGCCACGCCGCCTCGTAGAGCGTGCCGAGGTGGCTCGCCCCCGGGTCGAAGTCGCTGTCGGCTGGCAGCGCGTCGGGCAGGCCGTCACGCCGGACCTGGCGGATGACCTGGGCCGCCGTCCGCGCCACCGGCAGCGCGACGTCCCGCAGGGCGACGTAGTCGGCGAATCCCTCGACCAGCCACAGCGGCGCGCCCCGCACGAGCGCTGCGCCCGTCACGGCGTGGACGGCCTCGTGGGTCATGACCACCTGCGCGGCGACCGGGTCGAGGCCGTCGTACACGGACCGGTTGATGAAGACGTGCACCGGGCTGCGCGGCGCCGTCGAGCCGTCGACCGGGGCCGTCACCGCGGCGATCGCGTCGTAGGCACCGCGGTCGGCACCGAGCGCCCGGCGCAGCTGCTGGCTGTCGGCCGGCACCTCGACGACGAGGCCGTCACCACGCCCGAGCAACGGCCGGGTCGCCGCGACGGCACGACGGGTGCGGCGGGCCAGGAGCTCGATGTCGGTGGCCTCGCCGGCGACCACGACGAGCGCCCCCGGGACCCGTCGTACGACGACGGGGCCGGTCAGCCACAACGGGAGCCGCTTCGCGTCGGCACCGATGGCGGCGATCGTGCGGCCGCCGTCGGCGAAGGACACCGGGACCTCGGCACGGGCGGAGGCGCGGTCGAAGCCGGCGACACGCCAGGTGACCGCGACCAGGCCGTCCCAGGCGTCGTCGCCTGCGGTCGTGCCGGTCTCGGTGACATAGGCCAGCGTGACGTCGGTCAGCCGCATCGCCGCGACATTGCGGGCGATCGCCGTGAGCAGGTCGGCGGCGGGGCCGTCAGTGCCGAGTTCGCCCGCGGCGGTCGGGTCGTCGAGGTCGTCCTGCAGGGCCGCCACGGTCGCTGCGGCGACGGCCGGATCGGCGACGTCGCTGCGCTCCACGGGAGGCGGGGCGACGTACTCGTCGCCCGAGCACCCGCCGGCGAGCAGGGCTGCGACCAGCAGCGCGCCCGCCAGGACGGGTGAGAGGACCCGGTGGGTCACCCAGGCCGGACCGCTCCGGCGTACGGCATCTCGTCGACGCTCGACACCTTCACGCCCGCGCCGGGGTTGGCCGCGTGCACGATCATGCCGTTGCCGAGGTAGAGGGCGACGTGGCTGACCGGGCTGTAGTAGAAGACCAGGTCACCGGGCTGCAGGTCGCTGCGCGACACCGGCGTGCCGGAGCCCATCTGCGCCCGCGAGGAGTGCGGCAGGCTGACGCCGGCCTGGGCCCAGGCCATCATCGTCAGGCCCGAGCAGTCGAACGCGTTGGGGCCCGCCGCACCGTAGACGTAGGCGTCGCCGACCTGGGCCAGCGCGTAGGCGATGGCGGCCTTCGCACGGCCGGACGCGGGGATCGAGCCGGCCGCGGGGGCACGGTAGCCACCGCGGGACAGGATCTCGGCGCGCTCCTCCTCCTCGAGCTTCGAGAGGAGGGACTTGGCCTCGGCGAGCTTGTCGTCGGCGCTCTTCTTCTCCTTCGCCAGGTCCTTCTTCAGGGCCTTGACGTCGGCACGGCGCTCCTCGGTCTGGTCGCGCCGGATGCTGTAGGCCTCGAGCTCGTTGTCGTAGTCCGACAGGAGCGAGTCCTGGATGCCGTCGACGGTCGAGAGGGTCGCGAGCTCGTCGAGGAAGCCGGCGGAGTCGGAGGCGAGCAGCTCGCCGGTCGCACCGAGGCCGCCGTTCTGGTAGCGCTGGATGGTCGCGTCCCGTACGTCGGCGCGGACGCCGTCGAGGACGTCGCCCTGGCGCGACTGGTCGGCCTCGAGCGAGTCGAGGTCGCGGTTGAGCTCGGCGAGCTCGAGGCGCGCGTCGTTGTAGCGCTCCGAGGCCTGCTCGGCCTGGTGGAGCAGCCGGTCGACGCGGTCGCGCACCGTCTCGATGTCGGGCTCGGCCTGCGCCGGGTTGGTCGGGGCACTCACCGACAGGGCGATCGTCCCCGTCAGGGCCAGTGCGGCAAGCGAAGCGGTGGTGCGTTTGCGGCCGTTCAGCACGTGCTGGCGGTCCCCTCTTGGTGTCGTACGCCTACCGGGTGAGCTGACGGATTCGGACACGACTCGCCCTACCCGCACTCCCTGCTCCCCCGCAGCCCGGTCGGGCTGGCGAGGTCGCCCCTCGTGCGGGATTCACCCCAGATGTGGTTGGTTCCCCGGCTCCGGTGCCGCGAACGACCCCGGACTCAGCGCGGTGCCCGCGCGGATCGGTCGACCCACTTCCACGGACACCTGAGCGAGCAGCCTAATCGTGGCCCGCACCGAGGCCAAACCCTGCCGAGCGTGTTGGGGAGGGAAGACGGGAGACACGGCTCACACCAGCCCCAACGGCCCCACCAGCACCACGAGCCACATGGGGAGTCACGCGGACTCCACCTCCGGCGCCGACACCGGCCGGACCAGCCGCAGCGGCGGCACCAGGCCGCCCTCGGCCAGGACGTCGAGCGCGCGCAGCTCGTCGTCGTCGATCATCAGCTCCGGTGGCGGCCCCAGCAGCACGGTCACCACGCAGTCATGGCACGCGAGACCCCGCACCACGCAGGTGTCGCAGTCGATCCTCGTCGTCATGGGGCGAGCGTGGCAGGAGGGGCCGACACAACCCCGGAATCGACCCGCGACCGGGATGCCTGCGCGATTGCGTCGGTGCCACCGCCTACCGTCATCGGCATGACCTCGACGGCTGCACTCCCCGCCCCGCGGTGGGAGGAGCAGCGCTCGTTCGACGAGCTCGGGCGAGCGCTGCGCGACGTCACCTTCTGCGTCGTCGACCTGGAGACGACCGGCGGATCGGTCGGCGACGGTGACCGGATCACCGAGATCGGCGCCGTCAAGGTCCGCGGCGGCGAGGTGCTCGGCGAGTTCCAGACCCTCGTCAACCCGCACACCGCGATCCCGGCGTTCATCGCCGTGCTGACGGGCATCACCAACCGCATGGTCGCCGACGCGCCGTCGATCCGCTCGGCCCTGCCGGCGTTCCTCGAGTTCGCCGCGGGCAGCGTGCTGGTCGCGCACAACGCCCGTTTCGACGTCGGCTTCCTGCGCCACTTCGCGCAGGAGCAGGACCTGGTGTGGCCGGACTTCGAGGTCCTCGACACGGTCAAGCTCGCCCGCCACGTCGTCAGCCGCGACGAGGCGCCCAACCACAAGCTGTCGTCGCTCGCGCGCGTGTTCCGTGCGTCGACGACGCCCAACCACCGAGCGCTCGAGGACGCCCGCGCCACCGTCGACGTGCTGCACGGGCTGATGGAGCGGCTCGGTGGGCTCGGGGTGCACACCCTCGAGGAGCTGCAGGGCTACAACGCGCGCGTCGCCTCGGCGTCGCGACGCAAGCGCCACCTCGCCGACACCCTCCCCCACGCCCCGGGCGTCTACCTCTTCCGGGACGAGCGCGAGCGGGTCCTCTACGTCGGCACCTCGCGCGACCTGCGCCGCCGGGTCCGCTCCTACTTCACGGCCTCGGAGAAGCGCACCCGCATCGGGCAGATGGTCCAGCTTGCGGCCTCCGTGACCGGGATCGAGTGCGCGACCCCGCTCGAGGCTGAGGTGCGCGAGCTGCGGCTGATCGCGGAGCACAAGCCGCCGTACAACCGTCGCTCGCGGCACCCGGAGAAGGTCACCTGGCTCAAGCTCACCCGCGAGCCGTGGCCCCGGCTGTCGCTCGTCAAGCGGGTGCTCGACGACGACGCCGACTACGTGGGGCCGTTCTCCTCCCGCGCGAGCGCCGAGAGCTCGCTCGCCGCGCTGCACGAGGTCTTCCCGATCCGTCAGTGCAACGAGCGGTTCGGCAGGAAGCCCTCGCGCTCCCCCTGCGCGCTCGCCGAGATGGACCGTTGCCTGGCGCCCTGCGACGGCAGCGTCGACGAGAAGTCGTACGGCGCCGTGGTCCGCCAGCTGCAGGACACCCTCCTGCGCCGCCCCGACGACGTGGTCGACCTCGTGCAGGCCCGGATGTCGGCGCTGGCCGAGCAGGAGCGCTTCGAGGAGGCGGCCCACCACCGCGACCGGCTCGCCGACTTCATCCGCGGCTCGGCCCGGACGCAGCGACTCGCCGCGCTGACCGGCTGTCCGGAGGTCGTCGCAGCGCGACGCGAGGACGACGGCCGCTGGGCGGTGCACGTCGTGCGGCACGGCCGACTGGCAGCGGCCGGCGTCATCCCGTCCGGCGCCGACGCGCTCACCTGGGTCGACTCGCTGCGGCTCACCGCCGAGACGGTGCTCCCCGCCCTCGGACCGACGCCCGCCGCCACGGCGGAGGAGACCGAGCGGATCCTGCGTTGGCTCGAGGCGCCGGGCGTGCGCCTGGTGGACGTCGTCGGCGAGTGGACCTGCCCGGTCCAGGGTGCCGCGCGCCACGTGGCGCTCACTACGCTGGCCCCATGATCACCGCCATCGTGTTCGTCCAGGCCGAGACCGCGCGGATCCCCGAGGTGGCCGCCGCCATCGCCGCGCTGGACGGCGTGAGCGAGGTCTATTCCGTCACGGGCCAGATCGACCTGATCGCGCTCGTGCGCGTCCGCAACCACGACGACATCGCCGCGGTGGTCTCCGACCGCCTCAACAAGGTCGACGGCGTCGTCGACACCGAGACCCACATCGCCTACCGGGCCTACTCGCGCCACGACCTCGAGGCGACGTTCTCGCTGGGCCTCGACTGACCCGGCGCGACGACGCCCGGCTCAGCGCACGGCGGCGCTGACGACCGACTTGGTCACCGAGCCGTAGCCGGCCTTGCTCGCGGTCACGACCAGGGTGATGCGCTTGCCTCGGGCCCGTGCGGGCAACTTCAGGTAGGACCGGGTGCCGGCCGGGGCCGCGACGTAGGCGCTGCCGATCTTCCAGCGGTACTTGAAGCTCACCGGCGACGGACCCCAGTAGGGAGTCGACGCGCGCAGGGTGTTGCCGACGCGCAGGATCCCGGACATCCGGACGGTGCCCACCGCCAGCGCGCCCTTGGCCACGGGAGCGGTCGGCGCGCTCGGCACGGTCAGCGGCTCGTAGCCCGTCCTGGTGCCGGTCACGCGCAGCGTGACGGGTAGCCCGACGGCGCTCGCCGGCGGCGTGAAGTAGCGGCTCGTCCCGCTCTGGACCTGGGTCTCACCCACGTACCACTGGTAGGTGAGGGAGGACCCGACGGGCGACCAGCCGCTCACGGCCCCGGTCAGGCGCACGCCCACCTTCGGGGTACCGGTGATGGTCGGCACGGCTCCCGCCATGGTCGCGCCCTGGGGCGTGATGGGGGCCGAGGTCTTCGGCACCTGGGCATATCCGGTGCGCACGCCCGAGACGTCGACCGTGATCGACGCACCGGCGTCGGCAGCCTTCAGCGTGTAGTTGCCGGACACGGCCCCGCTGATCGGCAGCCCGTTGCGGCGCCACTGATAGCTGTACGACGTGGGCGTGGGCTCCCAGGCGCCGGGGTCGACGGTCACGACGTCGTTGACCTGCGGGCTGCCGTCGTCCACGATCGACGGCGTCCCGGTCGCTCCCCACGTCAGGGCCTCGATGGGGCCGTACTCGGGGCTGGTCCAGGTCTTGTCGGCGAACTGGTCGCGCTTCGCGGTTGCCCTGACCGTGAGCACCTTGCCCGCCTGGGCCTCGCCGAGCGTGATGGACTGGCCGTTCGCCCCCGAGATCGAGGACCCGAGACCGGACGCGCCCGGCGCCTTGGCGTACCACTGCCAGTCGTAGGTGTCCTGTCGCGGGACGGTGTCCCCGATCTGCGCCGTCAGCGTCTCCCCGACCGCGGCCGAGCCGTCCGCAGGTCCGCTGATGACGGGCGCCTCGCCCTCGACGAAGGTGCCGAGGTCGATCTGCAGGGTCACGTACCAGGTCGCGGCGTCGTTGGTGGACGGGAAGGTCTCCGCACGACGTCCGTCGACCAGGCCGGTGACCAGCACGATGAGGACCTTGCCCTTGTCGACCGAGGTCGGCACGTAGCTCTGCCGGTCCGCGTTCGGGATCGCGGTCCACGCGCGCATGCTTCCGTTGTTGCGATAGCCCGAGGCGGTCCGGTACCAGCGGAAGCGGAGCTCGACCGGCTTGTTGGACGGCGACCTCCACCCGTTCGCCTCGACGCCCGGGGCGTCGTACATCTCGACCGCGGGGGTCGAGGGGATCGGGTCGTAGACGAGGGCGTTGCCGACGCCGCGGACACCGCGGATCACGCCGCAGCAGGCGGTGGGCGACTCCTGGTTCTCGGGCTTCGGCTCCACGCCGATCCCGTTGCCGCAGCTCGACGCCAGACGCACGTCGTCGACGAAGGCGACCGAGTCGAGGTCGCCGTTCGCCCCGGTCGGCGCGTCCGTCACCGTGACCACGACCTCCTGGTCGCTGCTGACGTCCAGTGGCACGCGCGCCGTGTCCAGGCTCGTCACGTGGTTCAGCCCGGTGACGGCAGGGAGCCGCGGGTCCTCGGCGGTCCCGGGGATCGGGTCCAGGGGGTCGCCCGGGCGGTGCCAGTAGTCGACCTGGTTGACCTCGTACGGCGGCTTGCCGGACTCCGGCCAGTCAGGCGACGCCGTGGTGTCCGGGTCGTCCTGGCTGAAGTAGCCGTCGCCCGCGTTCAACGCGTAGTTGGTGCCGTCCTTGACGATCGAGAGCGCGTCGTCCGGGGTCGATGCCGTGTAGCCGGTCGGCTCCTCGGTGCCGAGGGCGAAGTCGACGAAGAGGCATCCCGCGCCGGGCGTGCCAGCGGCGACCTTGATCGTGATGCTCGACGCATCAGGCGCGCCGTCATCACCGAAGTCGGTGCTCAGCTGGGACGTCGGAACGCCCTCGAACACCTTCGAGGCGTCACCGGTCGACAACATCAGGTAGCTCGAGCCGCGCGACGGGAAGTCGTTGAAGTCGACGGTCTGGTCGACACCGGTGTCCGCGATCGCACGGCTGGCGGGAGCGCCGGCCAGCGAGGTCACGGTCACGCCGGCGGGCAGGTCGAGCGCGAGGGCAGCCGCCGAGGTGTCGACGTCGGCACGGGCCGGGGCGGCCGGCGGCAGCGCCACCAGTGCGGATGCTCCCACCGCCGAGATGAGCGCAGACAGGCAGGCACGACGCATCGACACGATCCCCTCCAAGGTCCCGGAACGCCGACCACGCGCCCGTCAGTCGGACGTCCTCCCGGGGCCGGCACTCGCACGCTAGCCGAGCGCGGGCGAGCGCGGGACCGGAATTGGTCGCTTCCCTCTGGTCACTTGGGACTAGGCGGCTGCCGCGGACCGGAGGCCTGGATCAGGCCGAGGCGGCGGCGATCCAGCGCTCGAGCGTCGCCTGAGCGGCTCCCGAGTCGATCGCCTCGGCCGCGCGGTGGATGCCCGCGGCCAGCGCCTCGTCGACGGCGCCGCCCGGGGCGTCGTACACGGCCAGCGCGGCGCCGGCGTTGAGCAGGACCGCCTCGCGCACCGGGCCCGGCGCCCCCTCCAGCAACCGTCGTACGACGCCGGCGTTGTGCTGTGCGTCGCCGCCCCTCAGGTCCTCGGCGGTCGCCGGGGCGAGGCCGTAGGCCGCGGGGTCGACCTTCGCGGTGGTCACGGTGCCCTCGTGGACGACCCACAGCGAGGACGTCGTGGTGGTCGTCAGCTCGTCGAGGCCGTCGTCGCCGCGGAAGACCCAGGCGTCGACGCCGCGGGCGGCGAAGACACCGGCCATGACGGGGGCGAGCCTCGGGTCGGCGCAGCCGATGGCCTGTGCGGCCGGCTTCGTCGGGTTGGCCAGGGGGCCCAGCACGTTGAAGGCGGTGCCGATGCCGAGCTCGCGGCGCGGGACGGCGGCGTGCCGCATGGCCGGGTGGAAGGCCGCCGCGAAGCAGAAGGTGATGCCGGCCTCGGTCGCGACCTCGGCCACCCGGTCGGCCGGCAGGTCGAGCCGGACACCGAGCGCCTCGAGCACGTCGGCGGTGCCGGCCTGCGAGGACGCGGACCGGTTGCCGTGCTTGACCACGCGGGCGCCGGCGCCCGCCGCGACGATCGCGGACATCGTCGAGATGTTGACGGAGAAGGACCGGTCACCGCCCGTGCCGACGACGTCGAGGAGCCGGCCCGGCACCGAGATCGGCGTCATCACGCCGTACATCGCGTCGACGAGACCGGTGAGCTCGTCGATCGTCTCGCCCTTGGCCCGCAGCGCGACGACGAAGCCGGCGATCTGCGCGGGGGTGGCCTCGCCGGCGAGGATCTCCCCCATCGCCCAGGTCGCCTGGGCAGGCGTCAGGTCCTCCCCGGCGACGAGTGTGCCGAGGACGTCGGGCCACGTCATCGCGGCGCTCAGGCAGGCACGCGGGCGCGCAGCAGCGACACGACCGCCTCGGCCAGCTGGATCGGGTCGATCGGGTGCGGCACCGCGGCGTCGGCGCGCGACCAGGTCGCCAGCCACGCGTCCTGCGGCCGGCCGGTGAGCACCAGCAGCGGCGGGCAGTCGTAGATCTCGTCCTTGAGCTGCTTGGCGATCCCCATGCCACCCGCGGGGACGGCCTCGCCGTCGAGGATCGCCAGGGCGAGGTACCCGGCGTCCATGTGCTGGATCACCACCGGCTCGGTCGCCACCTCGACGTACTCCAGCTCCGGCAGGTCCGGGTGCGGGCGACGGCCCAGCGCCAGGATGACCTGCTCGCGGGTGTGCACGTCGTCGCTGTAGACGAGCACCTTCAGAGACTTCGGAGAGCTCACCCGCGCGATGCTACTCGGCCTCGGCGCTGCCCGGTGGCCGGGTCTGCGCCGCGGCGAGCCGTTCCTGGCGTTCGAGCCGGTCCAGGCGCCGGTCCTCGCGCTCGGCCTCCTTCATCGAGGCGCGCACCCACTGCGCGAACAGCACGAAGAAGAAGGACAGGCCGACCAGGTCGCCGGCCGCCCACAGGATGCCGCCGGCGAGGTGCTGGTCCTCGAGGGGGTCCGGGAGCCAGGCGGCCATCGGCCCGTCGTGCAGGGAGGGGTACCAGTCGCCGCCGAGCAGCGTCTTCTGGCCCATGATCGTGATTCCGAGGAACGCGTGGAACGGCAGCGTCATCACGGTGAGGAGCAGCCGGAACAGGTGCGGCACCCGGCCGGGCAGCGGGTCCGCCCCGACGATCGGCCAGAAGAAGAGCGCGCCGACCACCACGAGGTGCACGTGCATCATCTCGTGCACGTAGGTCGAGCGCAGCGACGCCTCGTACCAGCCGGAGAAGTAGAGCGCCCAGGGCGAGATCACGTAGAGGCCGAAGGCCAGCGGCGGGAAGCCCAGCACCTTGGCCAGCCGCGAGTGGAGTACGGCGAGCAGCCAGCCGCGCGGCCGACGGGGCAGCGTGCGCAGGGCCAGCGTCACCGGCGCGCCGAGCGCGAGCGAGAGCGGCACGACCATCGACAGCACCATGTGCTGGACCATGTGGACGCTGATCAGGACCGTGTCGTAGGCCGCGAGGCCCGACGAGGTCGCGACGTAGAACGCCAGCATGCCGATGCCCCAGGCGATGGACCGCCCGACCGGCCACGAGTCGCCGCGGCGGTGCAGCGTGACCACCCCGAGGACGTAGAGACCGGTCGCCCAGACCGTCACCACGAGCGGCAGCGGCGCGAGCCCCCACTGGGACACGAGCGCCCCCGCGTCGAACCGCGGCAGGTCCTCGGCGGCCGCGGCGACGGTCATCACCAGTCCCACCAGCCACCTCCTCGACCTGCCACACCCGGCTCCGGGCGCGTTTTGCAACCCGATCGAGCGTAGGCGGGCGGTGGTGACCGCCCATAACGGGGGGTCGGGATGCCGTCACCGACGGTTACCGCCATAATGGCGCCCGTGGCGATCTCAGCTTCGGCATCTCTTCCTGCCTCGCGCCTGCACGGCCAGCACGACCGACCCAGCATGGTGGCGGTCGGAACCATCATCTGGCTGTCCAGCGAGCTCATGTTCTTCGCGGCGCTCTTCGCGTCGTACTTCACGATCCGGTCGGTCTCGCCGGAGATGTGGGCGGAGAACACCGACCTGCTCAACGTGCCGTTCGCGAGCATCAACACCACGATCCTCGTGCTGTCGTCCTTCACCTGCCAGTTCGGCGTCTTCGCGGCCGAGCGCGGGCAGGTCGGACGGACCGGCACGCTGCTGCAGGTCGGCAAGTGGGGCCTGCGCGAGTGGTTCATCCTGACCTACGTCATGGGCGCCATCTTCGTCGGCGGCCAGGCGCTGGAGTACGCCGAGCTGATCCACGAGGGCGTCACGATCCCGCACGACGGCTACGGCACGATGTTCTACCTCACGACCGGCTTCCACGGGATCCACGTGACCGGCGGTCTGATCGCCTTCCTCTTCGTGCTCGGCCGCACCTACGTCGCCCGCCGGTTCACCCACGAGCAGGCGGTCAGCGCGATCGTCGTCTCGTACTACTGGCACTTCGTCGACGTGGTCTGGATCGGCCTGTTCGCGACGATCTACCTGATCAAGTGAGGTTCGCGACCGCGATGACCCATCCGATCCACCCCGCCGCTCCGAACCACGCATGCCTGGACCTCAAGGACTGATTGTGCGACTCCTGAACCGATCCGCCGGACGTCTGTCACGACACCGCCGCGGCCCGCTCGCCGGCCTGGTGGTGCTGGTGCTCGGCCTGCTGCTGACCGGTGGCCTGTACGCCGCCTTCGCGCCGGCCCAGGCCGACTCGAACGCCGACCAGGAGGAGCTGGTCAAGGAGGGCCGCGAGCTCTTCCTCGTCGGCTGCGCCTTCTGCCACGGCCAGAACGGTGAGGGCGTCCTGACCCAGGGCGGCTCCCAGTACGGTCCGGCCCTGACCGACGTCGGTGCCGCCGCCGTCGACTTCCAGGTCGGCACCGGACGCATGCCGATGGCCCAGCCGGGCGCCCAGGCGCCCCGCAAGGAGGTCGTCTACAACGACGAGGAGATCGCCGCGCTGGCGGCGTACGTCGCCTCGCTCGGCACCGGTCCGGCCATCCCGGACGGTGACCTCTACGACACCGAGAACCCCGGCGACCTCAACGGCGACGGCAAGCAGGACGACGCCGACCGCGAGCTCCTCGTGGTCCGCGGCGGCCAGATCTTCCTGGCCAACTGCACCGCGTGCCACAACTTCGAGGGCTCCGGCGGCGCCATGCCGCGCGGCGGCTTCGCCCCCAAGATCCGCGGCGTCGACTCGAAGCACATCTACGAGGCGATGCTGACCGGCCCGCAGTCGATGGACACCTTCTCCGACGGCAACATCCCGCCCGAGGACAAGAAGGCCGTCATCGCCTACCTCGAGACCCTCGACGACGCCCCGAGCTACAGCGGCTTCACCCTCGGCGGCCTCGGCCCCGTGAGCGAGGGCATCATCGCGTGGCTCGGCGGCATCGGCGTCCTCGTCGGCTTCGCGGTCTGGATCGCGGCCCACACCACCCGCTCGAGCAAGAAGAAGGACGAGGCGGCAGCGTGAGCGACGCACACAACAACGACGAGCACGGCGGAGAGCTGGCGACCGTCGGCCCGATCGCCGACCCGGGCCTGCCCGAGCACCAGTGGCGACCGACCGACGTCGACCCGGCCAAGGAGAAGCGCGCCGAGCGCCAGGTCGCGGCGCTGTTCGGCCTCTCGGCCGTCTGCGTCATCCTGTTCCTTGTCTCGTACTTCACCCTCGACATCGGTGACAACTGGCACGTCGTCGCCGGTTTCGGCGCCTCGACGATGGCGCTGGGCGCGACCCTCGGCCTGGCCCTCCTGCTGATCGGCGTCGGGGTCATCCACTGGGCACGCAAGCTCATGGGCGACCACGAGATCTCCGAGCTGCGCCACCCGGCCCGCTCGAGCGACGAGGACCGCGAGGCCACCGTCAACGCGCTGACCGTCGGCATCGAGGAGTCGGGCATCGCGCGCCGGCCCCTGATCCGCAACTCGCTGCTCGGCGCGGTCGGCCTCCTCGGCCTCCCGGCCGTCGTCCTGCTGCGCGACCTCGGTCCGCTGCCGGGCAAGAAGCTGTACCACACGATCTGGGGCGAGGGCACCGCGGACAAGCCGATGCGCATCGTGCGCGACGGCATCTGGACGCCGATCCTCGCCTCCGACCTGGAGATCGGCGACCTGGTCAACTGCCAGCCCGACGCCCTCCACAACCCAGAGCGCTACGACATCGACCCGATCGAGGTCGAGGGCGTCAACCTCCAGGTCCACAAGTCCAAGGCGTCGCTGGTCCTCCTCCGGATGGATCCCAACGACATCAAGCCGGGCAAGGACGCCAAGGGCAACAGCCGCGAGAACTGGGACGTCCAGGGCATCGTGGCCTACTCCAAGATCTGCACCCACGTGGGTTGCCCGATCTCGCTGAACGAGCGGACGACGCACCACCTGCTCTGCCCCTGCCACCAGTCCACCTTCGACCTCGCCGACTCCGGCAAGGTGGTGTTCGGCCCCGCCGGCCGGCCGCTGCCGCAGCTGCCGATCGCGATCGACGACGAGGGCTACCTGGTCGCACAGAGTGACTTCGACGAGCCGGTCGGCCCGAGCTTCTGGGAGCGTGACTACTATGACCGTTGGTGACATGAGCAAGGTCGCCACGACCAACGGCACCACGCCGGCCCCCGCCGGCAAGGGCCCGAAGGCCGCGGGAGCGATCGCCACCTGGGCGGACGAGCGCCTCGGCCTCGGCACCGCGATGAAGAAGAACCTGCGCAAGGTCTTCCCGGACCACTGGTCCTTCATGCTCGGCGAGATCGCGCTGTGGAGCTTCGTCGTCCTGCTGCTGACCGGCGTCTTCCTGACGCTCTGGTTCGACCCGAGCATGACCGAGGTCCAGTACGACGGCGCCTACGACCCGCTGCGCGGCGTGCACATGTCGTCGGCGATGAACTCCGCGCTGCACATCTCGTTCGACGTCCGCGGCGGTCTGCTCATGCGGCAGATGCACCACTGGGCGGCGATGATCTTCATCGCCTCGATGATGATCCACATGCTCCGCGTCTACTTCACGGGCGCGTTCCGCAAGCCGCGCGAGCTCAACTGGGTGATCGGCTGCCTGCTGCTGCTCCTCGGCACGATCGAGGGCTTCACCGGCTACTCGCTCCCCGACGACCTGCTCTCGGGCACCGGCGTCCGGGCGGCGGACGGCTTCATGAAGGCCTCCCCCGTCGTCGGCAGCTACATGTCGTTCTTCCTCTTCGGAGGCGAGTTCCCGGGTGACTCGATCATCCCGCGGTTCTACGTCATGCACATCCTGCTGATCCCGGGCATCCTGCTCGGCCTGGTCGCCGCCCACATGCTGCTGCTCGTCTACCACAAGCACACGCAGTGGCCTGGTCCCGGCCGCACCGAGGAGAACGTCGTCGGCTACCCGATGCTCCCCGTGTACGCCGCCAAGGCCGGCGGCTTCTTCTTCATCGTGTTCGGCGTGATCACCCTGCTGGGTGGCCTGTTCTCGCTGAACCCGGTCTGGAAGTTCGGCCCCTACGACCCGTCGAAGGTGACCGCGGGCTCGCAGCCCGACTGGTACATGGGCTGGCCCGACGGCCTGCTGCGCATCATCCCCGCGTGGGAGACGCACATCTTCGGCGTGACGATCTCGTGGAACGTCATGCTGCCGATCCTCGTGATGCCGCCGCTGATGCTGATGGTCCTGATCGCGCTGCCGTTCCTGGAGTCGTGGATCACCGGCGACAAGCGGGAGCACCACCTGCTGCAGCGCCCGCGCAACGCCCCGACGCGGACCGCGATCATGGTCGCGCTGATGACCTTCTACGGCCTGTCCTGGGCCGCGGGCGGCAACGACATCATCGCGATCAAGATGCACCTGAGCATCAACCAGATCACGTACTTCATGCGCGGAGCGGTCTTCATCGGCCCGGTCATCGCCTTCATCATCACCAAGCGCTGGTGCATCTCGCTGCAGCGCCACGATGAGGAGAAGCTGCTCCACGGCTACGAGTCGGGCGTGCTGGTCCGCTCCCCCGAGGGTGCGTACGCCGAGAAGCACCTGCCGCTCCCCGCGGCCAAGGCGTACACGCTCACGGCCCGGGACGACGACCCGACGCCGGAGACGGTCGAGGAGATCGAGGCGTCGGGCCTGGCGGGCCGCCAGGTGCGCCTCCGCAAGCTGCGGGCCAGGCTGCAGGCGGCGTTCTTCGCCGACAACGTGCAGAAGCCCACGGCCGAGGAGCTGCACGACGCCCAACACCACGCCGAGCACGAGCTGCACGAGCTGGAGTCGCAGATCGCCGCCGGCCCGAACCGGCACGGTCCCACCGAGGGCCACTGATTCACCGCCAAAGGGCGCCGCTCCCCCACCGGGAGCGGCGCCCTTCGGGCATTTCCGGCACCTGTTCGGCCGCTGACGGGCCCGGGAGGGCCTCGATGCGTTCCCGTGCCGGGGAAGGGCGGAGAGGCTTGCAGAGGGCCGCTCGGCGACCCCGGAGAGCACTCAGCGCCGCTGACGTGACGTCAGCGGCGCTGTGGGGCCCTCCTGCGGCCTGAGCGGCAGGGGGATCAGCCAAGCGCGGAGTCCGCCTGGTAGCTGGCCCAGGAGATGTTCCAGTCGCCGTAGCCGTTGTCGGGCTCCATCGGGCGGTCCGTGCCGACGTACTCGACGACGTCGCCGCGGCGCGAGATGGAGTAGAGCCAGCCGGCGTTCTCGGTGCTCATGCCGGTGCACCCGTGGGAGACGTTGGCGTAGCCCTGGGACCCGACCGACCACGGGGCGGCGTGGATGAACTCGCCGGAGTTGGTCAGGCGCATCGCCCAGCGCACGTCGTCGATGTCGTAGGCCTCGGACGATCCGGCGGGGATGCCCACCGTCTCGGAGTTCATCCGGCGGGTCTCGAACTTCTCCATGATCACCTTCACGCCCGAGCGGGTGGTGAAGCCGGGCTTGCCGGTGGTGATCGGCAGCGTGCGCAGCAGCTTGCCGTTCTCGAAGACCTTCATCTGGTGGGTCCTGGCGTTGACCTTGTAGATGTGGGCGTCGCCGACCTCGAAGTCGACGTCGCGGTCCTCCTGGCCGTAGATGCCTCCGCCGGCGGAGACACCGTTGATGTCGACGTCGACGCTGACCTTGGAGCCCGCCTTCCAGTACGTCCTGGGGCGCCAGTGCGCCTCCGTCGAGCTCACCCACCGCCAGGAGCCGGCCTGCTTCGGCGTCGCCGTGACGGTCATGTGCTTCTCGAAGGCCGCCTTGTCGGTGACGGGCAGGTCGAAGGTGACGATGACCGGCATGCCGACGCCCACGGTCTCGCCCTGCAGGGGCGCGACGGACGGGTAGGTCTGCTGGTCGAGGCCGAGGGCCTGGGTCGCGAAGGGGGTGATGCTCTCGACCGTCGAGCCGTCGCTGTTCTCCGCCACCGCGCGGATGCGGTAGCGGGCGCCCGGCTCGAGCCGCTCACTGGCCACCCAGCGGGTGCCGTCGACGATCCTGCCGGTGATCTTGCCCGCCTTGGACGAGACGGTGACCGAGCTCAGCGTGCCGTCGACCGCGGAGACCCGCAGGACGGTGCTGACCGGGACGGCAGTGGCGCCGGGCTTGACGTTGGTCGTGAGCTTGGCCTCGACGACGGCCGCAGCGGTGGTCTCGGGGCTGTCGTCTCCCCCGCCCCCGGGCGTGAAGCCGGAGCCGTCGCAGCCGGACGCCGCCACCGCCAGGACCGAGAGCACAGCGAGGCCGCGCACGGGGCGGGAGCGGCGAAGGGTCGTGAACACCGCCAAATCGTAACTGGCGCTCCCTCGGAAACCGGTTTCAAAAGCACGTTGGCGGTGTCACACCTGATGTGTGACACCGCCAACAGTGCAAGGTCGGGGCCGGGCCCCGGTCGATCAGTGGGCGTAGTCGCCGCGGTAGTACTCGAAGATCCAGCCGCTGACGGCGAGGGCGCCGAGCACGAAGCCGATGATCATCAGCCACCAGGCGAGCACCGCCGTCGCGAAGACGATGATGCCCAGGGTGGCGGCGCACCACAGCGGCCACCAGGAGTACGGCGGGAAGAAGCCGAGCTCGCCGGCACCCTCCGCGATCTCGCCGTCCTTGCGGTCCTCCGGACGGGCGTCCATCCGGCCGGCGTGGAAGCCGAGGTAGAGCGTGACCATCGCGCACAGCAGCGTGGTCATGACCAGCGCCGAGGTGCCGGTCCAGTCGGCGCCGGAGTCGCCGGCGTCGGTGATGAACCAGTAGGCGGGGCTGACCAGGACCAGGAAGACCGTGGTCACGCCGAAGATCCATGCCTCGATCTTCATCAGGCGTCAGCTCCCTTCTTGTCCAGCGCGACGGCCGGCTCGTCGTCGTACATCTCGATCGCGGCGATCTCCGGGTGGTGGAGGTCGAACGCCGGGGACTCCGAGCGGATCCGCGGGATCGAGTGGAAGTTGTGGCGCGGCGGCGGGCAGCTCGTCGCCCACTCCAGCGACCGACCCCAGCCCCACGGGTCGTCGGTGTTGACCAGCGGGCCCTTGCGGGAGACGTAGACGTTGTAGAAGAACGGCAGGAGCGACGAGGCCAGCACGAAGGCGCCGATCGTCGAGACCTGGTTCATGAACTCCCAGTTGTCACCCGGCAGGTAGTCGGCGTAGCGACGCGGCATGCCCTCGATGCCCAGCCAGTGCTGGATGAGGAAGGTGGTGTGGAAGCCGATGAACAGCAGCCAGAAGTGGATCTTGCCGAGGCGCTCGTCGAGCATCCGTCCGGTGAGCTTGGGCCACCAGAAGTAGAAGCCGGCGAACATCGCGAACACGACCGTGCCGAACACCGTGTAGTGGAAGTGCGCCACCACGAAGTAGGAGTCGGAGACGTGGAAGTCGAGCGGCGGGCTGGCCAGGATGATGCCGGTCAGGCCACCGAAGAGGAAGGTGGTGAGGAAGCCGATCGACCAGAGCATGGGGGTGTCCATGCGTACTGACCCGCCCCACATCGTCCCGATCCAGTTGAAGAACTTCACGCCGGTCGGGACGGCGATGAGGAAGGTCATGCCGGAGAAGAACGCGAGGTTGACCGCTCCGGTGACGAACATGTGGTGGGCCCACACGGCGACCGACAGGATCGCGATGCCGAGGGTCGCGCCGACCAGGCCGATGTAGCCGAAGATCGGCTTGCGGCTGAAGACCGGCAGGATCTCGGAGATGATGCCGAAGAACGGCAGCGCGATGATGTAGACCTCGGGGTGCCCGAAGAACCAGAACAGGTGCTGCCACAGGATCGCGCCACCGTGCGAGGTGTCGAACACGTGGGCGCCGAGCTGGCGGTCCGCCTCGAGCGAGAGCAGCGCGCCGGCCAGGATCGGGAACGCGATCAGCACGAGGATCGCGGTGATCAGCACGGTCCAGACGAAGATCGGCATCCGGAACATGGTCATGCCGGGCGCACGCATGCAGATGATCGTGGTGATGAAGTTGACCGCGCCGAGGATGGTGCCGAGACCACCCATCCACAAGCCCATGATCCACAGGTCGCCACCCACGCCGGGGCTGTTGACCGAGTCGGACAGCGGCGTGTAGGCGAACCAGCCGAACGAGGCCGCACCCTGCGGGGTGAGGAAGCCGGCGCCGGCGATGAGCCCACCGAACAGGTACAGCCAGTAGCTGAACATGTTCAGGCGCGGGAACGCGACGTCGGGCGCACCGATCTGCAGCGGCATGATCGCGTTGCCGAAGCCGAAGAACAGCGGCGTCGCGAACAGCAGCAGCATGATCGTGCCGTGCATGGTGAAGAGCTGGTTGTACAGCTCCTCGTTGACGATCTGGCTGCCCGGGTAGGCCAGCTCGGACCGGATGAGCAGCGCCATGATGCCGCCGGCGATGAACCAGGCCATGGCGGTGCCGAAGTAGAGGTTGCCGATCAGCTTGTGATCGGTCGTCGTCATGATCCGCACGAGCTGCTTGCCGAGCGGCTTGCGCTCGGTCAGGTCAGCGTTGCGGGCGAGCGTGGCCGTCACTCGTGGCCCTCCTCGTCGTGGTTGATGAGGTTCTCGGAGTAGACGCCACCCTTGACCGGCTCGTCGGAGACGTGGTCGGGGTCGGCGGCGAGCTTCTCGAGGTACGCCTCGTACTCGGCCTCGGTCACGACCTTGACCGTGAACAGCATCCGCGAGTGGTAGGCGCCACAGAGCTCGTAGCACTTGCCGTCGAAGACGCCGGTCTCGGTCGGGGTGACCTGGTACGCGTTGTCGTTGCCCGGGACCACGTCCATGCGCATCGCGAAGGCCGGGATGCCGAAGTTGTGGATCACGTCGGGGCTGTAGAGGTCGAACTCGATCGTCTTGTCGACCGGGATCACCAGCTGCGGGATGTCCTCACCGGTGCCGGAGACGAAGACGTTCTTGCCGCCGGCGGCCTCGGTGTCGGGGTAGTTGAACGTCCACGACCACTTCTGGCCGACGACCTCCACCACGACGTCGGGGTCGTCCACCATCTCCAACGCGACGTTCTGGACCCGCACCGTGTGCGAGAAGAACGCGATCACCATGATGACCGGGAAGATCGTGTAGAAGATCTCGATCGGCAGGTTGTAGCGCGTCTGGACCGGCACCTCGTCGTCGCTGCGACGACGGAACCAGATCGGGACACCGATGATCAGCGCCCACGTGATCACACCGGTGACCAGGGCCGCGATCCACGCGCCCTGCCACAGCTGCAGGATGTGCTCACCCTGCACGGTGACGATCTCGGGCATGCCGACCCGCTCCCACTGGGAGTCGGTGGAGCAACCAGACAACGCGGTCGCGAGTACGACGAATCCGGCGATCGGGATCGCACGACGGAATCGTCGCTGCGCCCGTGAACGCTCGGGGTGCCACCAGCCCACGAACGAGCCTTCCTCTCGAGGGTCAGAACAATTGCGAACACTAGCGGAGTGCGACCCCGATCGCCGCGCCGGGTGGGTGGTTTCGGACCATCGCGGCCTCGTCCCGCGCTTGCCCGGGCGTGGTTCTATGGTCGGGTTGTGAGCAGCACACCCGAGGTCTACCTCGACAGCGCGTCCTCGACCCGGCTGCACCCCGCCGCGCGCGACACCCTGCTCGCCGCCCTCGATCGCGGGTACGCCGACCCGCGCCGCCTCCATGGGGCCGGACGCGACGCACGGCTGCTCCTCGACAACGCCCGGGCGGTCGTCGCCGAGTGCCTCGGCGTGCGCCCGGACGAGGTCGGCTTCACCGCCTCCGGGACCGACGCCGTCCACCGCGGCCTGCTGGGCCTGACGGCGGCCACGGGTCGGGACGGGATCGTCCACAGTGCGGTCGAGCACTCCGCCGTGCTGCATGCCGCCCAGTGGCGCGACTCCCCCGTCCACGCGTCGGTCCCGGTCGACGCGTACGGCGTCGTGGACCTGGCCGCCCTCGCCGCCGCCGCGGGGGCCCACGGGGTCGGCGCCGTGGCGCTGCAGGCCGCCAACCAGGAGGTCGGGACACTGCAGCCCGTCGACGAGGTCGACCTGCCGGGCGTCGTACCCCTGCTGGTGGACGCGGCGGCCGCCCTCGGGCACGTCGACCTGCCCACCCGGTGGGACGCACTGACGGCGTCCGCGCACAAGTGGGGCGGTCCGGCGGGCGTCGGGGTCCTGGCCGTGCGCAGGGGCACCCGCTGGACGAACCCCTTCCCCGGCGACGACGGGCTCGACGACATGGGCGGCTTCCCCGACGTCCCGGCCGCGCTGGCGGCCGCGGCCGCGCTCCAGGCCGTGCTGGCCGAGCGCGCGGAGGTGGCTGCGCGGCAGTTCGCCCAGGTCGAGCGGATCCGGTCCGCGGCGGCTGCCCTGCCGGACGTGGAGGTCGTCGGCCACCCGACGGCCCGGCTCCCCCACCTGGTGACCTTCTCGGTGCTCTACGCCGGCGGCGACGAGATCGTGGGCGAGCTGGCCCGTCGCGGCTACGGCGTCGCCAGCGGGTCGGCGTGCACGGCGTCCACGCTGGAGCCCAGCCACGTCCTCGCCGCGATGGGCGCGCTCACCCACGGCAACGTGCGGGTCTCGCTGGCACGCGACACGACCGACGAGCAGGTCGACGGCTTCTGCTCCGCGCTGGCGGACGCGGTGGCCACGATCCGCGAGAGGGCCGGACTGTGAGCGCCGACGTCGAGATCGACTGCCGCGACCTGCCCTGCCCGCGGCCGATCATCGAGCTGGCGAAGGCCCTGCCGGACGTGCCGGTGGGCGGCCTGCTCGCGGTCGTCGCCCGCGACCCGGCCGCCCGCCACGACGTGCCGGCGTGGTGTCGCCTGCGCGGGCAGGAGTACGTCGGCGAGGAGCTCACCGACGACGGTGCGCCGCGCTACGTGGTCAGGCGCCTGGGCTGAGCGAGCCGCTCAGACCAGGTTCTTCTGGACCTCGGCGGCGGCCTCGTCGCCGTACGACACCCGCACGCGCTCGACGAACTGCTCGACCGTGAAGTCGTACTCCTGGGTGCCCACCGTCTCGACGACGTACGCCGCCAGGACGCAGCCGACCTGCGCGGCCCGCTCGAGCGAGGTGCCCCAGGAGAGCGCGGCGAGGAAGCCGGCCCGGAAGGCGTCGCCGACGCCGGTCGGCTCGACGGCCTCGACGCCCTGCGCGGCCGGGATCTCGAACGAGGTGCCGTCCTGGGAGGTGACCCGGACGCCGTCCTTGCCGAGGGTGGTGACCTGGATCCCGACCTTGGCGAGGACCTCCTCGGCGCTCCAGCCGGTCTTCTTCTCGATGACGTGCGACTCGTACTCGTTGGAGAACAGGATCGCGGCGCCGTCGATGAGGTCGCGGATCAGGTCGCCCTCGGCGAAGGCGAGCTGCTGGGAGCAGTCGGCGATGAACGGGTAGCCGCGCTGGCGGCACTCCTCGGTGTGCCGCTTCATCGCGGCCGGGTCGTCCGCGCCGATCAGGACGTAGGTCGGCGCACCGACGCGCTCCACGATCGGGGCGAGCTCGATCAGGCTCGCCTCGCTCATCGCGCCGGGGTAGAAGGACGCGAACTGCGCCATCGTGGTGTCGGTGGTGCAGACGAAGCGGGCGGTGTGCTTGCTCTCGGAGATGTGGACCGAGTCGCAGTCGACGCCGTGGCGCTCGAGCCAGGAGCGGTAGTCGGTGAAGTCCTCGCCCGCGGCACCCACGAGCACCGGCCGGAGGCCGAGCCGGGCCAGGCCGAAGCACATGTTCGGGGCCACGCCTCCCCTGCGGATCTCGAGGTCGTTCACCAGGAAGGAGACCGAGAGCTTGTCGAGCTGGTCGACGACGAGGGAGTCGGCGAACTTGCCACCGAAGGTCATCAGGTGGTCGGTCGCGATCGAGCCGGCGATGAGGAGGGAGCCCGTGGGTGCAGTCACGACACGGAACATTAACCGAGCCGTTGCAGTCGTACTGGCCGGTACCACTGGGTCTACCCCTCGGTAACGCCTAGCGTCGAGACATGACGCCCTACGAGGAGATCGCCGCACCCCGCGACCTGCACGCCGACTGCGAGGCGGTCAGCCGTCGCCTCGAGCACGCCGCGGTGAAGGCCACCCGCCCCGCCCCCAGCCTCCACTTCGACGAGCAGCCCCGCGAGACCGGCAAGCGGGAGATCCAGATCTCCGAGGCCGCGCAGCGCCTGGCCAACGCGCTGCACCTGCACCTCGACTAGTACGCCAACAAGTACGCCAACGCGAAAGCCCCCGCCCCCGGACGAACCGGGGCGGGGGCTTTCGCGTTGGCGTGGCTCAGTGGAACGAGTCGCCGCAGGCGCACGAACCCGTGGCGTTCGGGTTGTCGATCGTGAAGCCCTGCTTCTCGATGGTGTCGACGAAGTCGATCACGGCCCCGTTGAGGTAGGGGACGCTCATCCGGTCGACGACGACGCCCACGCCGTCGAAGTCGGTGACGACGTCACCGTCGAGGGTGCGCTCGTCGAAGAAGAGCTGGTAGCGCAGACCCGAGCAGCCGCCGGGCTGCACCGAGATCCGCAGCGAGAGGTCGTCGCGACCCTCCTGCTCGAGCAGGCTCTTGACCTTGGTGGCCGCCACCGGGCTCAGGTTGATCTGGTCCTCACGGCGCTCGAAGTCGACCGGCGCCGCGACCGTCGTGGTCGCGCCGGGGGCCTCGTGGCTGTGGCCGCCTCCGCAGCAGCTGTCACTCATGCTCACTCCAGGGTGTGTCAGTTCTGGGGTCGATTGGGTGTTCGACTACCCAATGGTCGCACAGACGTGGTTATTCCCCCCAGACGAGAACGGGCTTGACCACGCTGCCGGACCTCGAGTCGGCGACGGCGTCGGCGATCTTCTCGAAGGGGTACGTCGTGACGAGGTGGTCGACGTCGAACCTGCCGGCCTCGCGCAGCCCGATCAGCTGCGGGATCGTCACCAGCGGGTCCGCCTCCCCCTCGATGGACGAGCGGACCACCTTGCCCGACTGCAGCAGGTCGATCGCGTCGATGGTGTACTCCGGCGCCCCGAGGCCCAGGGCGACGAGCAGGCCGCGCGAGCGCAGGGCCCGCTGCGCCTGCAGGACGACCGAGGCGATGGCCGTCGTGTCGATCGCGTACGCCGCACCTCCGCCGGTCAGCGCCTTGACCCGCTCCTCCACCGGGGCGGCGTCCGCCTCGGTCGGGTCGAGGGCCGTGGCGCCGTACTCCTCGGCGACGGCACGCCGGGAGGCGACCGGGTCGACGACGACGACCGTCTCCACGCCCAGCCCCCGGGCCACCGCGACGGCGGCGAGCCCGACCGCCCCGGCGCCGAAGACCACGATCGGCTCGTCCGGCTTCGGGTCGAGCACGTTGAGGACGGTGCCGGCGCCGGTCTGGAAGCCGCAGGCGAACGGGGCCAGCCGGGTCAGGTCGAGCCGCTTGTCGACGACGACGCAGTTGTCGGCGTACGCGATCGCGTGGCGGGCGAAGCTGGACTGGCCGAAGAAGTTGCCGAAGACGGTCTGGCCGTCGCCGTCGGCCGACGCGCGCCTCATGGTCGTGGAGCCGTCGGCCCGCATGCCCATGTAGTTGAGCAGCAGCGACTGCTCACAGTAGCCGACGTCGCCGGCGGTGCACGGGCCGCACGCCCGGCAGGACCGGAAGCTCATCACGACGTGGTCCCCGACCTCGATGCCGCTCACCGCGGCGCCGACCTTCTCGACGACACCGGTGCCCTCGTGGCCGACGACCGTCGGCAGCATCTCCTGGGGAAGCATGGTCGGCACGGTGAGGTCGGTGTGGCACAGGCCGGTCGCGACGACCCGCACCAGGACCTCGTCGTCACGGGGCTCCTCGAGCTCGACCTCGGCGAGCACGAAGTCGCCGCCGGGCTCCTCGACGAGATAGGCAGTGGTCCTCACGAGTCACGCTCCAGCCAGAAGTAGTAGAGGTCCTTCACGCCGAAGGCCGCCTCGAGCTTGCCGTTCATGATCCCCATCAGGGTGTCGTCGTCGACCTTCTTGAAGTGGTCGAGGACGGGCAGCCGGTCGTAGACCATGGTCGCGGTGACCTCGCCCCGGAAGCCGACCGGCCACAGCGAGGCCTCACCACCACCGCCGGCCTCCTTGTTGGAGTACAGCCGGCCGTCGTCGGCGCGGCACACGAGCGGCACGGCCGCCAGCGGGCTGTCGAACCGCTTCCCGTGCCAGCGCACCTTCTCGAGGACGGCGCTCGCGACGTGGCCGGTGGCGAAGTCGCCACCCCGCCACGGCCCGAGGATCTCCTCGACCTCCGCGGTCGCCAGGTCGGCCCAGAGGGCGTCGAGCTCGGCGGGATCGGCGGGGTCGGCCTGCCGCAGCGCGTCGAAGCGCTGCCTGATGTCGCTCACGCCGCCAATCTAGAACATGTTCCAGTCTCGGGACACGGGTCCGGGCAGAAGTGAGGCGGAAGTGAGCTCAGCCGGACCAGGTCCGGGCGACCCGCGCCGCGAGCTCGGTCAGCGCCCCCTCGGGGTCACGGAAGGCCCGCTCCTCCCCCACCGCATCGACCAGCGAGTACGCCGCATCCATGCCCAGGGCTCGCATCTCCCGCGACCCGACGAGGACCTGTCCGGCGAGCGCGACACAGGGCCGCAGCGCCTCCGCGGCGACCGCGGCGACCCCGGCCGGCACCTTGCCGGCCCGGCTGCTGAAGTCGAACGCCCCCTCGCCGGTGATCACCAGGTCCGCCTCGCGGGCCCGCGCGGCGAGACCGACGGCGTCCGCAACGAGCCCGATCCCGGAGACCCGGTGCCCGCCGAGGAGCAGCAGCGCGAAGCCGACGCCACCGGCAGCCCCCGCGCCCGGCTCGAGGGCGAGGCGCCGGTCGGTCGCCGCGGCCCACTGCTCGAGGAAGCCGTCCATCAGGACCTGCATCTCCTCGTCGAGGCCCTTCTGCGCGCCGAAGGTCTTGCTGGCACCGAACAGGCCGGTGAGCGGGTTGTCGACGTCGGTCGCGGCGATGATCTCGATCCCGTCGACCATGCCGCGCGCGATGCTCAGGTCGGCCGTGGTGACGCCGTCGAGGAAGATGCCGCCGACGTCGAGGGACACGTCGGCGTCGGCGCCGAGCGCCGCGAGCAGGCCGGCTCCCCCGTCGTTGGTGCCGGAGCCGCCGAGGCCGACGACCACCCGGGTCGCGCCGGCGTTGACGGCCTCCAGCAGCAGCCGGCCCACGCCGACCGTCGTACCGAACTCGCCCAGCTTGCCGCCGGTCAGGTGGACGCCGCAGGCCTGGGCGCTCTCGACGTACGCCGTGTCGCCGACCATGAGGATGGTCGCGGGCACCTCGTGGCCCTGCGGCGCCTCGGCGACCACGGCCAGCAGCTCGCCGCCCAGGCTCGCGTGGAGGACGTCGACGAAGCCCGGTCCACCGTCGGACATCGGCGCGAGCACGACCTCGTCGTCCGGCGCCTGACGGCGCCAGCCCGCGGCGATCGCCTCCGCGGCCTCGACCGCGGTGAGGGTGCCCGCGAACTTGTCGGGGGCCACGAGCACGCGCATGGCGCCATCATGTCGGAGAACCCGGCCCGGGTGCCGGGACCGCCACGCGGGCGCCGGCTCCGGGCCGGCCGAGCCCCGGCTCAGCCGAGCCCCGGCTCAGCCGAGCTGCGGGTCGCTGGTGCTCGGACGTCCCGACTCGAGGTGGCCGGCGAGGGTGCGCACGAAGGACGTCCCGGGGATGGTGACCGTGACGTCGTACCAGCCGCCCGAGTCGCGGGTGTCGATCTCGGCGCGGCCGCCGCGGAGCCTGAGCTCGCCGGCGTAGGCGTCCGTGGCGACCACGTCGGCATCGCCCTCGACGACCAGGCGCACCTTGCCCGGACCGACGCCCGCCCCGCGCGCCAGCGGCTCGAGGGCGACCAGCACGCGCTCGGCGGCGGTGTCACCGGCGTAGCGGCGGAAGAAGCCGTTGGGGCCGTGCAGGTGGACGTCGTAGCCGCCCGTGACCGGCAGGTCGACGTCGAGCCGCTTGCCCGCCTCCACCGTGTAGCTGTGCGGCACACCGGTGGGCTGGAGCAGCCGGGCCTGCAGGTGGACGCCGAGCGCCCCGTCGTTGACGACCTGCAGCCGCAGCGGCGCGGACCCCTTCTCGACGACGTCGAGCGAGTAGCCGATCGGCCGGGCGGGCCGGGTCCCCGGCTCCTGCGTCGGCATCGTGCCGGTCGCCGGGGTGGCCGGGAAGTAGGTCGCGTGACGCCTGCGGTCCGTCGGTGCCATCGCGGCCGTCGACGGCAGCGACGGCACGGCCGTCTGCCGGCGGGAGAAGTCGAAGGCGGACGTCAGGTCGCCGGCCACGGTACGACGCCAGGGCGTGATCTGCGGCTCGCGGACGCCGAAGCGCTCCTCGAGGAAGCGCAGCACGGACGTGTGGTCGAAGGTCTCCGAGCACACCCAGCCCCCGGTGCTCCACGGGGAGACGACGAACATCGGGACGCGGGGACCCATGCCGTAGGGGCCGGGGTTCGCCCGCGGGTCGCCGCCGGCGTAGTGCTCGTTCTCCGTCGAGACCGTCGACGCGCCGGGGACGGACGGTCCGCTCGCCAGCGGCGGGACCAGGTGGTCGAAGAAGCCGTCGTTCTCGTCGTACGTGATGAACAGGGCGGTCCTCGCCCACACCTCGGGGTTGGAGGTGAGGGTGTCGAGGACCCTCGAGATGTACCAGGCGCCGAAGTTGGTCGGCCAGTTCGAGTGCTCCGAGAACGCCTCGGGCGCCGAGATCCACGACACCTGCGGCAGCCGGTCGGCGGCGACGTCGGCGGCGAGGCGGGCGAAGTAGTCCTCGCCGTCACGGTTGCGGGTGCCGACCCGGGCCTTCTCGTGGAGGGCGTCGCCGGGCCGGGCGTTGCGGAAGCTGTTGAAGTACAGCAGCGAGGTGTCGCCGTAGTTGCCGATGAACGGGTCCGAGGTCCAGCCCCAGGAGCCGGCGGCGTCGAGGCCGGTGCCCTCGTCCTGGTAGACCTTCCACGACACCCCCGCCTCCTCGAGGCGCTCGGGGTAGGTCGTCCAGTCGTAGCCGACCTCGTCGTTGTAGAGGACCGGGCCGCCACCCCTGCCGTCGTTGCCGGTCCAGCCGGTCCACAGGTAGTAGCGGTTCGGGTCGGTGTTGCCGATGAACGAGCAGTGGTAGGCGTCGCAGACCGTGAACGCGTCGGCCAGGGCGTAGTGGAAGAGCGCGTCCTGGCGCTCGAGGTAGGCCATCGTCGCCGCGCCCTTGGCCGGCACCCACTGGTCGTAGTGCCCGGAGTTGACCGCCCGCTGGCCGTCGGGCCACGAGTGCGGCAGACCCTGCAGGTAGGCGCCGCCGAGGTCGTCGACGTCCGGGTGGAAGGGCAGCAGGTCGCCCGCGCCGCCGCCCTTCGGCTGGTGCCACACGGACTTGCCGGACGGCAGCTGGACGGGGTGCGGGTCGCCGAACCCGCGCACCCCGCGCAGGGCACCGAGGTAGTGGTCGAACGAGCGGTTCTCCTGCATGAGCACGACGACGTGCTCGATGTCGCGGATCGTGCCGGTACGACGCGCGGGCGCCACGGCCGCGGCCCGCTCGACGCTGCCCAGCAGGCTCGCAGTGAGGCCGGCGAGCGAGGACGCTCCGGTGATCTGGAGGAAGCGACGGCGGTCGAACTCTGCCATGACGGCACCTTTCCGAGGAGGGTCCGCTCCCGGGACCGGGGCGTCGGCCCACGCTGGCAGCGCCGACGGAACCCCGGAGGAGGACGAGGCGTCCGGCGCATGAATCACTAGGGTCGGGAACGTGCTGGTCCGACCGATGACGCCCGCCGACGTGCCCGCTGCCGAGGAGATCAGCGCCGACGCCTTCCACGCACTCGACGTGCGGCTGCGCGCGGCCGCCGAGCCCGAGCCGGTTCGCCGCCCGCCGAGTCGCTCGGAGGCCTGGATCGCCCGCACCGAGCGCCTCGTGGCCACGGACGGTCGCGGCTGCTGGGTCGCCGAGGACGCCGGGACGGTGGTCGGCATCGTCACCAGCATCAGGCGCGAGCGGGTCTGGTGCCTGGTGACCTTCGCCGTGCGACCCGGCCTGCAGGGCGGAGGCATCGGGGCGCGCCTGCTCGATGCCGCCCAGCGGCACGCCGACGGCTGCCCGCGGGCGATGCTGTCCGCGTCGGCCGACCCGCTGGCTGCGCGTCGCTACCACGCGGCCGGCTTCGCGCTGCACCCCCAGCTGCGCCTCACCGGGACCGTCGACCGGCGCGCCCTGCCCGTCGTCACCGGGCTGCGCGAGGGCAGCGGGGACGACCTCGGCTGGATGGACGACCTGGACCGCACGCTGCGCGGCGGACCGCACGGCCCCGACCACACCGCACTCGCCGCGGACGGCACGCTGCTGGTCGCCGACGACCACAGCGGCTACGCGTACGCCAGCGAGAGCCGCCTGGCGGTGCTGGCCGCGCGTGACGAGCAGACCGCGCGCCGGCTCCTGTGGGAGTGCCTGGCCCGCTCCGGGGAGTCGTTCCAGGCCGCCCACGTCACGGCGGCCAACGCCTGGGCGGTCGACGTGGGCCTCGCCGCCCGGCTCGAGCTCGGCACCCGCGGCTACCTCGGTGTGCGCGGCATGGCGCCCCCGGCGCCGTACCTGCACGACGGGGCGCTGCTGTAGCCGCTCGCGCGGCCGACCGCGAACGGACGGCGATCACGGGGACTCCCCCGCCCCAAACTAGGATGGGGCCATGACCACCGTTGACCTCCCGCTGCTGCCGCTCGGCCGTGGCTCCGACCCGCTCTCGGAGCGGGGTGTCGAGTGCCCCGGCGACCTGCCGCCGGCCTCCGACCCGGACCTGGTCGCCCGAGCCTGGGCCGCCAGGGAGAAGCTCGGCGACCGGCTGTTCGTGCTCGGTCACCACTACCAGCGCGACGAGGTCATCCAGTTCGCCGACGTCACCGGCGACTCCTTCAAGCTGGCCCGCGACGCCGCGGCCCGCCCGGACGCGGAGTTCATCGTGTTCTGCGGCGTGCACTTCATGGCCGAGTCCGCGGACATCCTGACCGGGCCCGACCAGAAGGTCGTCCTGCCCGACCTGGCCGCCGGCTGCTCGATGGCCGACATGGCCCGCATCGCGCAGGTCGAGAAGGCGTGGGAGGCGCTCGCGGCCGCCGGGGTCCAGGACGTCGTCGTACCCGTGACGTACATGAACTCCAGCGCCGCGATCAAGGCGTTCTGTGGCCGCAACGGCGGCGTCGTGTGCACGTCGTCCAACGCCGAGGTGGCCCTCGACTGGGCGTTCCAGCAGAAGGGCGAGGACACCAAGGTCCTGTTCCTGCCCGACCAGCACCTCGGCCGCAACACCGCCGTGCTCAAGCTCGGCTACTCCCTCGACGAGTGCGTCGTGTGGAATCCCCACAAGCCCGACGGCGGGGTCAGCCCCGAGGAGCTCGCCAAGGCCCGGATCATCCTGTGGAAGGGCCACTGCTCGGTGCACGGCCGCTTCTCCGCGGACGTCATCGACGAGCTGCGCGCGAAGGTGTCGGACCTCAACGTCCTCGTCCACCCCGAGTGCCAGCACGAGGTCGTGCTGAAGGCAGACCTGGTCGGCTCGACCGAGTTCATCATCAAGACGGTCGAGGAGGCGCCGGCCGGCTCCAGCTGGGCCATCGGCACCGAGCTCAACCTCGTGCAGCGCCTCAAGAACGCCCACCCGGATAAGAACATCATGTTCCTGGACCGCAACGTCTGCTACTGCTCGACGATGAACCGGATCGACCTGCCGCACCTCGTGTGGGCCCTGGAGAACCTCGCCGAGGGCAACCTGGTCAACCAGATCGAGGTCGACCCGCAGACCGAGGCCGAGGCCCTCGTCGCCCTGCAGCGCATGCTCGACCTGCCCGGGAAGACCCACCGTGACTGACACCCTTCCCGCCTGCCCGGAGTGCTCCAGCGAGTACACCTACGAGATGGGCGACCTGATGGTCTGCCCCGAGTGCGCCCACGAGTGGTCGCCCGCCGAGGCCGCGGCTGCGGCTGACGCCGAGGCCGCCGCCGGCGTCGTCCGCGACGCCAACGGCAACCCCCTGGCCGACGGCGACGACGTCATCGTCGTCAAGGACCTGCCAGTGAAGGGCGCGCCGAAGCCGATCAAGTCCGGCACGAAGGTCCGCAGCATCCGCCTCGTCAGCGGCGTGGGCGACCACGACATCGACTGCAAGGTCGACGGCTTCGGGCCGATGCAACTCAAGTCCAGCGTGGTCAGGAAGGCCTGAGCGTGTTCAAGCGCACCAAGTCCCCCGCCGTCGAGGAGACGGCCACCCCCGCCAAGCCGGGCGGCAAGGGCCGGCCCACGCCGACCCGCAAGGAGGCCGAGGCCGCCGCGAAGGCGCGCGCCCGCGCCCCGCGCGACAAGCGGGAGGCCTCGCGCAAGCAGCGCGAGTTCCGCGCCGAGGAGAGCCGCAAGATCCGCCAGGGCATGAAGAGCGGCGACGAGAGGTACTTCCTCCCGCGCGACAAGGGCCGGGTCCGCCGGTTCATCCGCGACTACGTCGACCGCCGCTTCTCGATCGTCGAGATGGTCATCCCGCTGATGATCGTCGGCCTGCTGCTCGGCTACACCGGCAACTCCGCGCTGATGCAGGCCAGCAGCCTGGTCCTGCTCGCCACCGTGCTCTTCGTGGTGACCGACATGTTCGTGCTGCGCTTCCGGATCCGCCGTGAGCTCCGGACGCGGTTCCCCGACGAGTCGCTCAAGGGCACCACCTACTACGCCCTGACCCGGTCGATGCAGATGAAGTTCATGCGGCTGCCCAAGGCCCGGGTCAAGATCGGGCAGGCCCTGCCCGAGGACTACGACCGGAACTAGCCAGAACCAGCCAGAACTAGAACGCGTTCTGGGTAGGTTGGGCGGCGTGAAGCTGATCGCCGCCCTCCACGATCCCGCCGCCGCTCCCCGCCTGCTGGACGCCCCGTTCCGGGACGCGCTCGCTGCCGCGGGCGCGACGCGGCTCCAGGTCAACGTCGACGACGAGGCGGTCGCCCCGGCGATGCGGTTCGGGCCGGGGACGCCGATCACCGCGGTCGTCGCCGTGTGGACCTCCGCGTCCGTGGGGGACGCGCTGGGCGTCGTACACGACCTGGACGGGACGGCCGACGCCTGGCTGGTGGAGGAGCGCGAGCCGCTCGTGCCGCCCGCGGTCGCCGACGGCGAGCGCGCCGACGCCCTGGCCAACTACGCGTTCCTGCGCCGGCCCGAGGCGATGGACCACGCGGCGTGGCGCAGCGACTGGCTCGACCGGCACACCCGGGTGGCCATCGACACCCAGGGCACCTTCGGCTACGTCCAGAACCCGGTGCTCGAGGTCCTGACGCCGGGCGGGCACGACGTCGCGGGGATCGTCGAGGAGCTCTTCCCGATGGCCGCCCTGGGCGACCAGCACGCGTTCTACGGCAGCGGCGGCGACGATGCCGAGCTGCAGCGACGGTTCACCGAGCTGATGGACAGCTGCGCGCGCTTCGGTGCCGCCGACGGGCTCGACCTGGTCCCGACCAGCCGCTACTGCTTCCTGCTCGGGACCTGATCAGCCCAGCACCTCGGAGCGCCGCGGCGACCGGGTGAGGGACGGGTCCGTCGTCACCACGCCGTCGAGGACCCGGTCGATCGCGGTCAACGTCTGGATGTCGAGCGTCACCCCGGCGGCCTTGACGTTCTCGGTGACCTGCTCGGGCCGGCTCGCGCCGATGATGGCCGCCGACACGTTGTCGTTCTGCAGCACCCAGGCGACGGCGAGCTGGGCCAGCGTGAGCCCGGCGGCGTCCGCGATCGGGCGCAGCTGCTGGACCCGCTCGAGCACGTCGTCCCTGAGCCACCGGCCGACGTTGTCGGCGCCGCCGTTGAGGTCGGTCGCACGGGAGCCGGCCGGCGGCGGCTGCCCGGGGAGGTACTTGCCCGTCAGCACGCCCTGGGCGATCGGGGACCAGACGATCTGGCCGATGCCGAGCTCACGGGACGCCGGGACCACCTCGGCCTCGATCGTCCGCCAGAGCATGGAGTACTGCGGCTGGTTGGACACGAGCGGCACCCGCAGCTCGCGGGCGAGCTCGGCGGCGGCCCGGATCTCCTCGGCCCGCCACTCCGAGACCCCGATGTACAGGGCCTTGCCGGCGCGCACGACGTCGGCGAAGGCGAGCATCGTCTCCTCGAGCGGCGTCTCGTGGTCGTAGCGGTGCGCCTGGTAGAGGTCGACGTAGTCGGTGCCGAGCCGGCGCAGCGAGCCGTTGATGGACTCGAGGATGTGCTTGCGCGAGAGCCCGTGGTCGTTGTGCCCGCCCGGACCGGTGGGCCAGAAGACCTTGGTGAAGATCTCCAGCCCCTCCCGCCGCTCGCCCGCCAGTGCCTTGCCGAGGACCGTCTCCGCGGCGGTGTTGGCGTAGACGTCGGCTGTGTCGAAGGTGGTGATCCCCTCGTCGAGGGCCTGCCGGACGCACGCCAGGGCGGCGTCCTCCTCGACCTGCGACCCGTGGGTGAGCCAGTTGCCGTAGGCGATGGCCGAGATCCTCAGGCCGCTCGCGCCGAGGTTGCGAATCTCCATGCTCCCGACCCTAGGCGGTGGGTCCACACCTGCGCACTGACAGACTGGCCGCGTGGTTGCTGCTGATGTCTCCGTCCGGGTCGGGTGGCCGGCCGACGCCCCCGGGATCGCCGGCGTCCAGCTCCGCTCCTGGCAGCAGCGGTACGACGGCAGGCTGGCCGCGCGGCTCGCGGCGCAGGGCATCGGGGTGGACGACCTGGCCGAGGCCTGGCGCGGCACGCTCGCGCGACCGCCGCAGGCCCGGCAGCGGGCGCTGGTCGCGCTCGTCCACGACCGCGTCGTCGGCTTCGCCCTCACCGGCCCGAACGCCGACCCCGACGCGGACCCGTCCGCGGACGGCGAGATCGGCGAGTTCACCGTCGACCCGGACGGGACCCGAGCCGGTCACGGCTCCCGGCTGCTGCAGGCCTGCGTCGACACGCTGGTCGCCGACCGGTTCACGCGCGCGGTGTGCTGGGTCGACGCGGCCGACGACGTCGTACGCGCCTTCCTGACGAGCGCCGGGTGGGAGCCCGACGGGGCGAGCCGGGAGCTGGCCGACGAGGACGGGACCGCGGTCAAGCAGGTCCGCCTGCACACCGCGCTGGCCTGACGACCGGCGCCTCTGACCCGCGAAGTGTGAGACCTTCTCCGCCGAAGTGGGCCACTTTCTCCATCGAGGCGTGACAGCTTCTCCGTCCTGTGACGACAGTTCCGCCACCTCGCCGGAGTAGGTCACACACCTCGAGGGAGAAACATGCACACCTCGGCGGAGAAACCCTCACACTTCGGCGGAGAGACCGTCACACTTCGCGGGCGGGACGGGTCAGCCCAGGTCGAGGAAGTGCTCCAGGCCGACGGTGAGGCCGGGGAACGCGCCGATCTTGCGTACGCCGGTCAGCACCCCGGGGGTGAAGGACACCCGGTCGAGCGAGTCGTGGCGGATGGTGAGGGTCTCCCCCAGCCCACCCAGGATGACCTCCTGGTGGGCCACGAGGCCGCGGACCCGCACGCTGTGGACGCGGACGCCGTCGACGTCGGCACCACGGGCGCCCTCGAGGCCGGTGCTGGTGGCGTCCGGGATGGGCGCGCTGCCGGCCTCGCGGCGGGCCGCGGCGATCAGCTCGGCCGTGCGGCCGGCGGTGCCGCTGGGCGCGTCCGCCTTCGTCGGGTGGTGCAGCTCGACGACCTCGACCGACTCGAAGAAGGGGGCGGCGATCGCGGAGAAGCGCATCATCAGGATCGCGCCGATGGAGAAGTTCGGGGCGATCAGGACGCCCGTGCCCGGGCTGTCGGCGAGCCAGCTACGCAGGGTCTCGAGCCGGTCCTCGTCGAAGCCGGTCGTGCCGACGACGGCGTGGATGCCGTTCTCGATGCAGAAGCGGAGGTTGTCCATGACCACGTCGGGGTGGGTGAAGTCCACGACCACCTGCGTGCCGCTGTCGACCAGCGCAGCCACGGCGTCGCCCTGGTCGACGCCCGCGCTGAAGTCCATGTCGTCGGCATTCTCGACGGCCCGGACGACCTCGGCGCCGACCTTCCCGCGTGCTCCGAGCACTCCGACACGGAGCCTCCCGGTGCTTTCAGGTCCAGCGTTCTCCGCGACACGAGTGCTCACGGGACCAAGGTAGTGCGTCACCCGGCGCGCCGTTCTGGCAGGCTGGCCCCCATGGTGAACAAGATCCCGGCCCGGATCCGGTGGGCGGTGGACTTCATGGACGTCCAGCCCAACGACCACGTGCTGGAGATCGGCTGCGGAAGTGGCGCGGCCGCCGACCTCATCTGCCGGCGCCTCGAGGGCAAGGGCAAGATGTTCGCCATCGACCGGTCGGAGGCGGGCGTCGACCGCACGAAGCAGCGCTGTGCGGCGCACATCGAGGCCGGCCGGCTGACCGTGCGCCAGATCGACCTGGCCACCCTGCGGGTGCCGGTCAAGCGGCTCACCAAGGTGTTCGCGTTCGACGTCAACCTGTTCTGGGTCCGCGACGCAACCGAGGAGATCGCCCTCCTCCACGAGCGCCTGATGCCCGGCGGCTCGGTCAACCTGTTCTTCGACACCAGCCGGCCCGAGCAGGTGCCCGACATCCTTGCGAAGACCTCCGCGCAGTTGCGCGACGGCGGCTTCCGGGTCTACATCGTCGACTCCAAGATGCCTCCCGTCATCGGCATCATCGGCCGCCGCTGACCCTTCCGCGGCCGCTCACCCGCGGTCCACCGATTCGACACGACAGGGTGAGCTCTTGTTAACGTGCTGGGGCAGCATGCCCGTCTCGGGGCTGGCCTGACTTCACCTCTCGGTCCTCTCTCACCGCCTCGGCGCGCGTGCTCGTCCTGACCGGCGACACCCTGGAGAGACGTGACCCAGACCCCGAGCAAGATCCCGCAGACCACTGCCTCCGAGCTGGCCGGCGCGCTCAGCACCCCGGCCGCGGACGTCGTACCGCACCCGGCACTGGACCACGCCGTCGACACCGAGGAGCCCTCGCGACGCGGGCTCGACCCCGTCGTGTTCGGCTGCGCGGCAGCCGTGGGCATCGCGTTCGTCGTGTGGGGGCTCGTCAGCACCTCGTCGCTCGCGACGGCCTCCGGGCGCGCGCTGGACTGGGTGATGACCAACACCGGGTGGCTGTTCGTGCTGACGTCCAGCGGGTTCGTGGTGTTCGTGGTCTGGCTGGCGATGAGCAAGTACGGCGCCATCCCGCTCGGCCGCGACGACGAGGAGCCGGAGTTCCGCACCTCGTCGTGGATCGCGATGATGTTCAGCGCGGGCATGGGCATCGGCCTGATGTTCTACGGCGTCAGCGAGCCGCTGTCGCACTTCGTCACTCCCCCGCCCGGCACGGGCGGTGAGGACACCGCTGCGCAGACCGCCATGGCGACGACCATGTTCCACTGGACCCTGCACCCGTGGGCGATCTACGCCGTCGTCGGCCTCGCCATCGCGTACGGCGTCTACCGCAAGGGGCGCGTCCAGCTGATCTCGGCCGCCTTCGCCCCGCTGCTCGGCGAGCGCGCGTCCGGCGGCGCCGGCAAGGTCATCGACATGTTCGCGATCTTCGCGACGCTGTTCGGCTCCGCGACTTCGCTCGGCCTGGGCGCGCTGCAGATCAGCAGCGGGCTCGAGATCGTCGGCGACGTCGGCCCGCTGGGCAACGGCGCGCTCGTCGTCATCATCACCGTGCTCACCGTCGCCTTCGTCCTCTCCGCCGTCTCCGGCGTCGCGAAGGGCATCCAGTGGCTCTCGAACATCAACATGGTGCTCGCGGTCGTGCTCGCGGCCTTCCTGTTCGTGGTCGGCCCGACCGTGTTCATCCTCAACCTGGTGCCGACCTCGCTCGGCAGCTACGCGCAGGACCTCGCGATGATGGCCGCCCGCACCGGCGCCGAGGGGCCCGCGACCGAGGAGTGGCTCGGCAGCTGGACCGTCTTCTACTGGGCGTGGTGGCTGTCCTGGACGCCGTTCGTGGGCATGTTCATCGCCCGCATCTCGCGCGGGCGGACGATCCGCCAGTTCGTCACCGGCGTACTGCTCGTGCCCAGCGTCGTCAGCGTCCTCTGGTTCTGCATCCTCGGTGGCACCGCCATCGACCTCCAGCGCGACGGCACCGACATCGCGAACGCCGGCGGCCTCGAGGCGCAGCTCTTCGGCACGCTCGACGCCCTGCCCCTGGCCACGGTCGCCACCGTGGTGGTCATGCTGCTCGTCGCCATCTTCTTCGTGTCCGGCGCCGACGCCGCCTCGATCGTGATGGGCAGCCTGTCGGAGCGCGGCACCACCGAGCCGCGACGGTCCGTCGTGGTCTTCTGGGGCGTGGCGACCGGCGCCGTGGCGGCGGTCATGCTGCTGGCCGGCGGCGAGGACGCCCTGACCGGCCTGCAGACCATCACGATCGTGGCCGCCCTGCCGTTCGTCGTGATCATGATCGGACTCGCCGCCGCGCTCGTCCGCGACCTGCGCCAGGACCCGCTCGTGGTCCGGCGCAGGTACGGCGAGGAGGCGGTCGAGCAGGCCGTCATCGCCGGCGTCACCGAGCACGGCGACGACTTCGTGCTGTCGATCGAGCCAACCGAGCCCGAGTCCGAGAGCTGAGGTCGCGGTTCAACTACCGAATTTGTCGCCCGATCGGCCTGATCACGACAAATTCGGTAGTTGAACCGTCCAGTCAGGCCGGGCCGACCACGGCGAGCAGCTCGGGTCGCCCGAAGACGTCGGCCGCGACGGCGCGGACGTCGTCGAGGGTGACCGCCTCGATCCGCTCGATCACCTCGTCGATGCCGAGCACCTCGCCGTGGACCAGCTCGTTCTTGCCGAGCCGCATCATCCGCGAGCCGGAGTCCTCGAGACCGAGGATCATGCCGCCGACGAGCTGGCCCTTGCCCCGGGCGAGCTCGTCGGCCGTGATGCCCTCGGCCGCGATGGTGTCGAGCTGCTCGCGTACGACGGCCAGCACCTCGTCGGTGCGGTCGGGCAGGCACCCCACGGCGACCCCGACGATGCCGGAGTCGGCGTACTGGCTGGCGAAGGAGTAGATCGAGTAGGCCAGGCCGCGGTGCTCGCGGACCTCCTGGAAGAGCCGGCTCGACGTGCCGCCGCCGAGGGCGGTGTTGAGGACGCCGAGCGCGTAGCGACGGTCGTCGTCACGGGTGACGCCCTCGCGGCCGATGACCAGGTTGACCTGCTCGAACGGGCGGCTGACCTCCGCCTCGCCGGCGCCGGCCCGCGGGCGGCGCTTCGTGGCCGCGACCCGGGACGCGGCCGGTGCGGCGTCGCCGTCGAGCCACCCGTGGCGCGAGAACGCCTTGCGGACGGCCTTCACGGCGGCGCCGTGGTCGACGGCGCCCGCGATCGAGATCACCGTGTTGGCCGGCACGTAGTGCTTCTTGTAGAAGCGTCGGATCTGTGCCGGCGTCATCGCCTCGATCGACGCGTCCGTGCCCGCGATCGGGCGTCCGAGCGGGGTGCCGGCGCCCCACGCCAGCTCCGCGAGGAGGTTCTGGACCACGTCGTCGGGGTCGTCGTCGTGCATCGCGATCTCGTCGAGGATGACGGTCCGCTCCGCCTCGACGTCGTGGTCGGTGAACGTGGAGCCGGTGACCATGTCGCCGAGCACGTCGACGGCGAGCGGGAGGTCGTCGGAGAGCACCCGCGCGTGGAAGCAGGTGTACTCCTTCGAGGTGAAGGCGTTGAACTCACCGCCGACCGCGTCGAGGGCGATCGAGATGTCCAGCGCCGAGCGCTCGTCGGTGCCCTTGAACAGCAGGTGCTCGAGGAAGTGCGACGCACCGTGGGTCGTGACGGTCTCGTCACGCGAGCCGACACCGACCCAGACGCCGATCGACGACGAGCGGGCGCCGGCCATCTGCTCGGTCACGATCCGCAGGCCCGAGGCGAGCTGCGTACGTCGTACGACGGAGGTCACCTGGCCGGCCTCGTCACGGACCGTCTCGAGCGTCTTGGTGGAGGTACGGGAAACGGCCGACGGCCGGTCAGCGTGCTGCTGACCGGCCGTCGACTTGAGAGCGTTGCTCACGCGTCCTCGGACTCCTCCGAGCCGGACTCGGCGTCGGCGCCCTCGGCGTCCTCGACGACCGGGATCAGCGACAGCTTGCCGCGGTCGTCGATCTCGGCGATCTCGACCTGGAGCTTCTGGCCGACCGAGACGACGTCCTCGACGTTCTCGACGCGCTTGCCACCGGCGAGGCCGCGCAGCTTGCTGATGTGCAGCAGGCCGTCCTTGCCCGGCATCAGCGCGATGAACGCACCGAAGTTGGTCGTCTTGACGACCGTGCCGAGGTAGCGCTCGCCGACCTCCGGCATGGTCGGGTTCGCGATCGCGTTGATCGCGGCCCGGGCGGCCTCGGCCGCCTCGCCGTTGGTCGCACCGATGTAGACCGTGCCGTCGTCCTCGATGGACACGCTCGCGCCGGTGTCGTCCTGGATCTGGTTGATCACCTTGCCCTTGGGCCCGATGACCTCACCGATCTTGTCCACGGGCACCTTGACGGTGATGATCCGCGGCGCGTGGATCGACATCTCCTCGGGAGCGTCGATGGCCTCGGCCATGACCTCGAGGATCGCCAGGCGGGCGTCGCGGGCCTGGGTCAGGGCCGCAGCCAGGACCTCGGCCGGGATGCCGTCGAGCTTGGTGTCGAGCTGGAGCGCGGTGACGAACTCCTTGGTGCCGGCGACCTTGAAGTCCATGTCGCCGAAGGCGTCCTCGGCGCCGAGGATGTCGGTCAGCGCGACGTACTCGGTCTTGCCGTCGATCTCGCCGGACACCAGGCCCATGGCGATACCGGCCACCGGGGCCTTCAGCGGCACACCGGCCTGCAGCAGCGACAGGGTCGAGGCGCAGACCGAGCCCATCGAGGTGGAGCCGTTGGAGCCCATGGCCTCGGAGAGCTGGCGGATGGCGTACGGGAACTCCTCGCGGTTCGGGAGCACCGGCAGGAGCGCGCGGCGGGCGAGCGCACCGTGACCGACCTCGCGGCGCTTCGGCGAGCCGACGCGACCGGTCTCACCGGTGGAGAACGGCGGGAAGATGTACTTGTGCATGTAGCGCCGGTGGGTCTCCGGCGACAGCGTGTCGAGCTGCTGCTCCATCTTGAGCATGTCGAGGGTGGTGACGCCCAGGATCTGGGTCTCACCGCGCTCGAACAGCGCCGAGCCGTGGACCCGCGGGATCACGTCGACCTCGGCGTGCAGCGGACGGATGTCGGCGAGGCCGCGGCCGTCGATGCGGACCTTGTCGCGCAGGATGCGCTCGCGCACGACCTGCTTGTTGACCGAGCGGAAGGCCGCGCCGATCTCCTTCTCGCGACCCTCGAAGTCGCCGGCGAGCTTGTCGAGCACCTCGGCCTTGAGCTCGTCGGTGCGCGCCTCGCGCTCCTGCTTGTCGCCGATGCTCATCGCGGAGGTGAGGTCGGCCTTCACGGCAGCCTCGACGGCGGCGTAGACGTCGTCCTCGTAGTCGAGGAAGATCGGGAACTCCTGGACCGGCTTGGCGGCCACGTTGGCGAGCTCGACCTGGGCCTCGACCAGCTGCTTGATGAACGGCTTGGCGGCCTCGAGACCGCCGGCGACGACCTCCTCGGTCGGCGCCTGGGCGCCGCCGCGGACCAGCTCGATGGTCTCCTCGGTGGCCTCGGCCTCGACCATCATGATGGCGACGTCACCGGTCTCGGTGACCCGGCCGGCGACGACCATGTCGAAGACGGCCTTCTCCAGCTGGCTGTGGGTCGGGAACGCGACCCACTGGCCCTCGATGAGGGCGACGCGGGTGGCGCCGACCGGGCCGCTGAACGGCAGGCCGGAGAGCTGGGTCGAGAGCGACGCGGCGTTGATCGCGAGCACGTCGTAGGGGGTGTCCGGGTTGAGCGCCATCACGGTGATGACGACCTGGACCTCGTTGCGCAGGCCCTTCTTGAAGGTCGGGCGCAGCGGACGGTCGATGAGGCGGCAGGCGAGGATCGCGTCCTCGCCCGGGCGGCCCTCGGAGCGGAAGAACGAGCCGGGGATGCGACCCGCGGCGTACATCCGCTCCTCGACGTCGATGGTCAGCGGGAAGAAGTCGAAGTGGTCCTTCGGGTGCTTGCCGGCGGTCGTGGCCGACAGCAGCATGGTGTCGCCGTCGAGGTAGGCGCTCACCGAACCGGCGGCCTGGCGGGCGAGGACGCCCGTCTCGAACTTGATGGTCCGGGTGCCGAACTTGCCGTTGTCGAGAACGGTCTCGACCTCGGAGATGACGGGTTCAGTCAATGTTTTCTCTTGTTCGTACGGTGCGGGACGCGCTGCCCCGCGGGAATGGATTGATTGCCACCGGCCACCTTATCGACCGGCGGTGGAAAAGCAGAACGGGCGAGCCCCGGAGGGCTCGCCCGTTCGATGTTCATTTCCGTCGCCCGGCGTGTGCGGCTCCAAGGCGCGGGCCCGAAGGCGGCCTTCAAGCGGAGCGGGCCGTCGAGGGCCCGCAACGCCGGAGACGCTCCGCCGGGCGGCGGAAATCAGCGACGCAGGCCGAGGCGCTCGACAATGGAGCGGTAGCGCTCGATCTCGGTCTTCTTCAGGTAGTTGAGGAGACGACGGCGCTGGCCGACGAGGAGCAGCAGGCCACGACGGCTGTGGTGGTCGTGCTTGTGCTGCTTCAGGTGCTCGGTCAGGTGGCTGATGCGGTGGCTCAGCAGCGCGATCTGCACCTCCGGCGAACCGGTGTCGCCCTCGGTCGTGGCGTACTCCGCGATGATCTTCTTCTTGGTCTCAGCGTCGGTACCGACTGCCATGGGTAATCTCCTGGTTCGCTCGTTGCGCGGCGCCCCAGCCTGAGTTCCTGGAGCTCTCTTTGTCCGCGGCCGTCCTGACGGCAACCGCAGAAGACTATCAACGGGCCGGGTCGGGAGCCGAATCCTTGACCGCCGGGGTCATGGCGTCGCCTGGGCAGACGTGTGACGATGCGGGCGTGGCTGAGCAACACATCGGCGTGTGCAACCTGTGCGAGGCGACCTGCGGTCTCCTCCTGACCATCGAGAGCGGCCGGGTGACCGGCGTCCGGGGCAACCCCGACGACCCGCTCTCGCGCGGGCACATCTGCCCCAAGGGCGTGGCGATCGGCGACATCCACGCCGACCCCGACCGGCTGCGCCGCCCGGTGCGGCGGATCGGTCGCGGCGCCGACGCGCGCTGGGAGGAGATCGGGTGGGGCGAGGCGCTCGACCTGGTGGCCGACGGGATCGCGCGGACCATCAACGAGCACGGCGACGACGCCTTCGCCCTCTACCTCGGCAACCCCAACGCGCACAGCCTCGGGGCACTGACGCACGGCATCGCCGTCGCCCAGTCGTTCCGCACCCGCAACAAGTACAGCGCCACGTCGGTCGACCAGCTCCCCCACCAGCTGATCGGCAACCTGCTCTACGGCCACCAGCTGCTGCTGCCGGTGCCGGACATCGACCGGACCAGCTACTTCCTCGTCTTCGGCGCCAACCCGATGGCGTCCAACGGCTCCCTGATGACCGTCCCCGACTTCCCGGGCCGCCTGCGCGAGCTGCAGGCGCGCGGGGGCCGGATGGTCGTCTTCGACCCGCGCCGCACCGAGACCGCCCGGGTCGCCGACGAGCACCACTTCGTCCGGCCCGGCACCGACGCCTGGGTGCTGCTGGCGATGCTGAACACGCTCTTCGCCGAGGGCCTGACCAGCCCGGCGTCGTACGTCGACGGGCTGGACGCCGTCGCCGAGGCGGTCGCCGACTTCACCCCTGAGGCGGCCGAGCGCGCGAGCGGCGTGCCCGCGGAGGTCATCGTGCGGATCGCGCGGGAGCTCGCGGCCGCCGACGGGGCGGCGGCGTACGGCCGGATGGGGGTCTCGACCCAGGAGTTCGGCCTGGTCTGCCAGTGGGCCGTGCAGCTGCTCAACCTGGTCACGGGCAACACCGACCGGGTCGGCGGCGCGATGCTGACGTCGCCGGCGATCGACGCCGTCGGGCGCGGCCTGCTCGGACGGGGGCACTACGACCGGTTCCGGTCGCGGGTGCGCCAGGCGCCGGAGTTCGGCGGCGAGCTGCCGGTGTCCGTGCTGCGCGAGGAGATCGAGACCCCCGGCGAGGGCCAGGTGCGGGCGCTGCTGACCATCGCCGGCAACCCGGTGCTGTCGACGCCGGACGGCGCGGCGCTCGACAAGGCGCTCGAGGGCCTCGACTTCTGCGCCGCGATCGACATCTACCTCAACGAGACGACCCGGCACGCCGACGTGATCCTGCCGCCGACGACGCTGCTGGAGCGCGACCACTACGACCTGCCGTTCCACGTGCTGGCCGTGCGCGACACCGCGCGGTTCACGCCGGCGGTGTTCCCGAAGGGACGCGACCAGCGCCACGACTGGGAGATCTTCCGCGACCTGTACACCCGCGTCGCGCGCCGGCTGGAGCGCAAGGCACCGCTCAAGCGTCGCCTGATGACGGAGGCACGCCTGCGGCTCAGCCCGACCCTGATGATCGGCATGCTGCTGCGCACCGGGAGGTCCGGGGTGACGATCAGCCAGCTCCGCAAGCACCCCGAGGGCGTCGACATCGGCCCGCTCCGCGGCGGCCAGCTGCCGGGGCGGCTGTTCACGAAGGACAAGCGGATCAAGGCGCTGCCGGACCTGGTCGCCGGTGACCTCACGCGCCTGCGGGCGCAGGAGCTGCCGACCGGCGAGGAGCTGCTGCTGATCGGGCGCCGCCACCAGCGCGACTGCAACTCGTGGATGCACAACACCGACCGGCTGACCAAGGGCAGGCCGCGCCACCACCTGCTGATGCACCCGGCCGACCTCGACGCCCGCGGCCTGGCCGACGGCGCGGTGGTGACCGTGACGTCGCGGGTCGGCAAGGTCGAGGTCGAGGTGAAGGCGACCGAGGACATGATGCCCGGCGTGGTGTCCCTCCCCCACGGCTACGGCCACCAGCGCGACGGCGTCCGGCTGGGGATCGCGACGGGGGTCGCCGGCGTGTCCATCAACGACCTGACCGACCCGGAGCGGATGGACGTCTCGGGCAACGCCGCCCTGTCCGGCGTACCGGTCACGGTCTCCTAGGGCGGTCGTGGACCTGATCGTCCCGCCCGGCCCCGGGCTGCCCGACGGCCTCGTCATCCCGGACAGCGAGCTGGTGGAGCGCTTCTCCCGCTCCCCCGGCCCCGGCGGGCAGTCGGTCAACACCACCGACTCGCGCGTCGAGCTGGCGTGGGACCCGACCGGGTCCGCCGCTCTCGACGAGCGCCAGCGGGCACGGATCCTCGGGCGCACCGACGTGCCGCTCGTCGTCGTCGCGCACGAGCACCGCTCACAGCACCGCAACCGCAGCGCGGCCCGTGAGCGGCTCGCCGGCCGGGTCCGCGAGCTGCTGGCTCCCCCACCCCCGCCGCGGCGGGCGACGAAGCCGACCCGTGGGTCGAAGGAGCGCCGGCTCGAGGCCAAGCGCCAGCGTGGCCAGACCAAGCAGCTGCGTGGGCGCGTCGACGAGTGAGGGTCAGGCGACCGTGACGGGGTGGCGGACCACCGCGTCGAAGAAGTAGCCGTTGGGGTTGAACGTCGCGACGTCGGGCTGGGTGCGGCCGTGCAGGTCCGTGGCGCGCGCCAGCAGCTCGTGCCGCCCGGGCTCGGGGGCGTGCCAGGTGTGCGCCCAGCGGGTCCAGCCGTGCCCCTCGGTCCGCGGTCCCGGGGCCGGCCGCAGCCGGGCCGGCTGCCAGGTCGCGCCACCGTCGGTGCTCACGTCGACGCGGGCGATCGGGGCGGCGCCCGACCACGAGCGGCCGGTCAGGACGGTCGTGCGGCCGGCCGGCACCTGCGCGTCGCGCGGGAGCTCCCAGGCCGAGCGCACCGGGTTGACGCCCAGCGGACCGCCGATGTTGTACCAGCGGGTGTTCCAGGGCGAGGTCAGCTCCGACGTCGAGACCTGCAGCTCGCCGAGCCACTTGATGCTGGCGATGCCCACCCAGCCGGGCAGGACCAGGCGCAGCGGGTAGCCGTGGTCGGGCAGCAGCGGCTCGCCGTTGGCGCCCCACGCCAGCAGCGCGTCGTCGAGCGCCTTGGCGATCGGGAACGGGCGTCGTACCCGACCGAGGTTCTCGCCCTTGTCGACGTACTCGTCGTCGAGCCCGGAGCCCTGGACCGAGACCGCGTCGCTGCGCAGGCCCGCCCACCGCAGCACGTCGCGCAGCCGGACGCCCTGCCAGGTGACCGTGCCGACCGCGCCGAGCGTCCACTGCGTGCCGGACGCCTTCGTGCCCTGCTGGACGTCGAAGAAGCTGCGACCGTTGCCGGTGCACTCGTGCACGGAGGTGACCTCGACCGTGCGGAACCGCCGCTGGAGCTGGGCGAGGCCGAGGGTGACCCCGGCCGGGTCGGTCAGGCCGTCGCCGAACACCCGCAGCCGGTACGACGCCGCGTCGATCTGCGGGGTGCGCGTGTGGTTGCGCACGAACAGCCGCGACTGGGGCGTGGCGTAGCGGTGCGGGCCCACGGAGTCCCAGCGGGTCTCGGCGTTGGTCCCGTAGTCGATGAACCACTCCGGCGGGAGCGGCTTCTGGATGGCCGGGGCACCTGCGTACGCCCGCGGGGCCGCGCCGAGCACCTGGGTCGTGCCGGCGACCGCGAGGCCGGCGAGCGGGAGTCCGAGGACCGAGCGACGTCGCAGCGAGGTGTCCACCATGCCAGCAGATTAACACCATCGACTTACTACATTTAAGTCACTCGTGCTGAAGGACCGAAGGTGTCGCAGAGCAGGGCGACGTACCTGTCGTGGTCCGCGCGGACCGCCACGGAGAGCCGACCTCGGCGCTCGTCCGGCTCGGCGCTGAACCGCGTGGCGCCGTACCGCTCGGGATCGGTGCGCTCGACCTCCACCGAGGCGCGCACCGTGGTGAGGATCTCCGGTGCGACCAGGGCCGCGACCGCGAGCGGGTCGTGGAGCGGCGCCGCCGGCAGCGCAGCCATCGCCCGGTCCCTCCGGTACCAGTCGATCCGCGTCTCGACGAGGTCCGCGGCGGCCCGGGCGGCGGGGGTGCCGACGGACCGGAGGCGGCCGGCGTCGGCACCCGTGAGCGGAGCCGAGAAGGTCGCGTCCATCGTCACCATCAGCACGTCGCGGAACGGCGCCGCCAGGACGTCGGCGGCGGCCTCCGGGTCGCACCAGACGTTGCGGTCGGCGTAGGGCGTCACGCCGGGCTGCCGGTGCGTCCCGCCGAGCACGACCAGCCGGCCGATCGCTCCGGTGATCGACCGGTCGGCGGCCAGAGCCGCGGCGACGTTCGTCAACGGGCCGGTCGCGACCAGCGCGACCGGGTCGGCGGCGCCACGCAGCGTCGTGACCAGCCACTCGACGGCCTCGCCACCCGCGGCCGACACGGGCGCGGGCAGGTCGAGGCTCGAGGGCAGGTCCGACCGCCCACTGGGCAGGTCCTCGATCCGCGGCCGGACCGGCTCGTTGCGCCCCGGGTGGACGCCGACCGCACCCCGGCCGACCAGGTCCAGCACCCGCAGGGTGTTGTCGGTCGTGTGCCGCACGTCGTGGTTGCCCCACACCGTGGTCACCCCGAGCAGGTCCAGGCCCGGGTGCAGCGCCGCGAGCAGGATCGCGACGGCGTCGTCGCTCCCGGTGTCGCAGTCGAGCACCACCGGGAGCCGGGTCATGCCGCGTCCGGGTCCCGCTGCGCGTCGCGCATGTAGCGGTAGGCGACCCGGGCGCTCACGGCGCGCTCGAGCTCGCGGATCACCACGGAGAAGAACTGCTTGCGGTAGAGCTCGTCGGTGACGGCGTACACGGTGAAGTAGAGGCCACTGAAGGCGGCGAGGAAGGTGGAGACCCGCAACAGCTCCAGGCTCAGGGTCTGCCCGAAGGCGTCACCGAGCGGGCCTCGCAGCGGGTGCACCGGATGCGTGAGCCAGAGCTCGAGCACGTCCGGCTTCATCGCCACGACGCCGAACACGATGAAGAACACGAAGACGGCGAGGGCGAGGAGCAGCACCTGCACGGCCTGCGCGACGAGCAGGACCAGCACCAGGTTGGCCTTCTGCAGCCCACCCACTTCGGCATCGACCGCACCGACGCGCTCGACGCGGGCCGCGATCTCCCGCGCCGCAGGCTCCAGCGGAGTCCCGGCGCAGGCCTCGATCAGCTGCTGCGCCTCGACCTCGTCGTCGACGCTGTCGAGCTCCTCGGGCAGGCGGGTCAGCAGGAAGCCGACCGCGATCGCGGCGAAGAGGAGCACGGTCACCCACAGCACTCCCCCGTCGAGGCTGGCCGCCACCTGCCACACCTCGGTGTTGATGAACAGGAAGGTGATGAAGAGCAGCAGCAACGGCAGCGCCCGGGTCACCAGCGGCAGCACGAGGCCGAAGGAGCGCAGCGTGCGCCGCACCGCCCAGCCCACGACGATCCAGGCACGCAGCGTGGCGACGGCGTAGGCCGCGAGGACCACGCCGGCGACGGTCATGCCGGCACCGATGCCGGCCGCGGCCCCCGCACCGGCCACGGCACCGACCGCGACTCCCCCTGCGGCGCCGACGAGGACCGCCAGCGCGAACACCGGCACGAGCCGGGCCCGGCCGAGGCCGCGGGCGACCGCCGCGCGCTGGTCGTCGACGAAGTAGGGCAGCCCGTGGTCGGCGAACCAGCGCTCGGCCGCCGCGACCTCGTCCTGCAGGTCCGCCATGTCCGCCGGCCCTGTCAGCCCGCGAGGATCGTGCGGGCCCGCGCCACGTCGTCGGCCATCGCCTTCAGCAGGTCGTCAACCGAGTCGAAACGCACCATGCCGCGCAGCCGCTCGACGAACTCCACCTCGACCTCGCGCCCGTAGAGGGCCAGGTCGGTGCGGTCGAGCACGTAGGACTCGACGCGGCGCTCGCGCTCCCCGGCGAAGGTCGGGTTGGTGCCCACACTGATCGCGGCCGGGTACGACGAACCGGCGTCCGGCCCGTCGAGCACGGTCAGCCGGCCGGCGTACACGCCGTCGGCGGGCGCGGCCGCGCCGGGGCGGACCGGCACGTTGGCGGTCGGGTAGCCGAGCTCGCGGCCCCGCTTGTCGCCCTCGACGACGACGCCGCGGGTCGTGAACGGGCGGCCGAGGGCCTCCGCCGCACCGGTGACGTCACCGGCGGCGAGACAGGTGCGGACGTAGGTGGACGACCAGACCTGGGGGCCGCCGTCGAGGCTGACCTCCTCGAGCACGAAGTCGTGGGCGGCGCCGGCCTCGCGGAGCAGGTTGCAGTCACCCGCGGCGCGGTTGCCGAAGCGGAAGTTGGCGCCGACGACGACGGCGCGCACGTGCAGGGTGTCGAGCAGGATCCGCTGGATGAACTCCGCGGGCGTCCACGCGGCGATGTCGCGGGAGAAGGGGATGACGAGGACGTCGTCCACCCCCGCCTCACCGAGCAGCCGCAGCCGCTCCTCGATCGTCGTGAGCGTCGGCGGGGCGTGCTCGGGCCGCAGCACCGCGATCGGGTGCGGGTCGAAGGTCACGGCCACCACGTGGTCGACGCCGACCTCGGCGGCCACCTCGCGCGCACGTCGTACGACGTGCTGGTGCCCCAGGTGCATGCCGTCGAAGTTGCCGATCGTCACCACCGTGCGGCCGAGATCGCTCGGCACCTCGGAGAAGTCGCGCCACACTCGCACGGCGGCAACTCTCCCACACCCGCCCTCGCCGGCCGCCACTACCCGACGAAGACGGCAGCAGGCCTCGCCTTGCCGCCGTTCGGCTGGTACAGCGCGAGGAACTCGCCGCCGGGCGCGAAGACCCCCGTCAGGCCGTCGATCGGGAGCGCTAGCGGACGGCCGTAGCGGACCGCCTGCGCCTGCTCGTCGTCGAGGTCGAGCGCGGGGAAGGACGCCCGCGCGGCGACCGCCAGGGGGGTGACGGCGAGGTCGTCGAGGTCGGTGTTGGCGCCGTCGAGGGTGAACGGTCCGACCGCCGTACGGCGCAGCGCGGTCAGGTGCCCGCCGACGCCGAGCGCGGCGCCCAGGTCGCGCGCGATCGCACGGATGTAGGTCCCGCTCGAGCAGCGGACCCGGATGTCCAGGTCGAGGAAGCCGTCCTCGCCCCGGAACCCGTCGGCCTCGATCTCGTGGATCGTCACCCGCCGCGCCTTCAGCTCGACCTCCTCGCCGGCGCGGGCCAGCGCGTAGGCGCGCTTGCCGTCGACCTTGATCGCCGAGACCGTCGACGGGACCTGGTCGATCTCACCGGCGAACGCGCCCAGCGCGTCGCGGACCTGGGCCTCCGTCAGGTGGGAGGCGTCGGTCGTCGCAGTGACCTCGCCCTCGGCGTCGTCGGTCGTCGTGGACGCGCCGAGCCGGACCGTCGCCGTGTAGGCCTTCTCGGTCAGCATCAGGTGGCCGAGCAGGCGGGTGGCGCGCTCGACGCCGAGGACCAGCACGCCGGTCGCCATCGGGTCGAGGGTGCCGGCGTGCCCGACCTTCCGCGTGCCGAGGGTACGACGGACGCGAGCCACGACCGCGTGGGACGTCATGCCACCGGGCTTGTCGACCACGACCAGCCCGGACGGGACCTCTGCCAACTCATCTCCTCCATGCGCGGTGGGTCCACGAGACCCGCCAGTACCTGATGTCCCACTTGTTGCCGCTGGTCGTCCGGGCCTGCACGAGGGCGAAGTAGTTGGTCCCCTCGTTGCCGGGAGGCGCGGCCACCCGGGCAGCAGTGTGCCAGCCGAGCCCGCCCGACAGCGTCCCGACGTTCTTCCACACCGGTCCGCGGCCGCCGCTGGCGTCGTACACGATGCCTCCGCGCATCCCGCGCCGCACCGGCGCGCCGTACGCGGCGACCTGGTAACTGATCAGCCGCTGCTGGTCCGGCGCCTTGCGGTGCTCCAGCAGGAACGACCGGAACGCCCAGTCGTAGCGCCCAGCGGTGTTGCGGCACCTGCTCAGCGAGAGCACGCCGACCGAGCCGGCCCAACCGTGCGGCCCCGGCTTCGGTGAGGACGAGCATCGTCCGATGATGCTGTCGGCCCAGGTCGTGCTCGCCGGGGTGTAGCGCTTCGTCGTCGTCACGGTCTCGAGGTGGTCGATGTACAGCGAGCCGACGTCGGCGACCTCGACCGTGCGCCCCCAGGCGTCCACCACGGTCATCACGGCGTGGTACTCCCCCGCCCGCAACCTGGCCCCGGCGGTCGTCGTACCGGGCCAGGAGAAGTCGTACCAGGCGGGCTCGTTCGGGTCCGGCGCCATCTGGCACGAGTCCCCGCGGCAGTCGGGGCCGGTCCTGGCGGTCCACACCTCGTTGCCGGCCGCATCAGTGACATGCAGGGTGCCGAGGTAGCGGGGATCGTTCGTCCCACCGACGGAGACCGACGCCGGACGGTCGCCCCGCACGTCGCGAGCGATGCCGGAGAGCCAGTAGGAGGGCAGGTCCACCGGCGGCGGGTCGGTGGTCAGCGCCAGCGGGACCGTCGCGGTCTCCGTCCGGACCAGGTCGCCCTTCGTGATCGTGGCCGTCACCTCGAGCGTGTGGTCGCCGCCGGCCAGCGCCACTCCGGGCGCGTTGGGGTCGAAGACGGCCACGTCGCCCGTCCCGGGCCAGGCCACCGGGCCGAGGACGGTCCGGTCGGCGGAGTCGAGCAGCTCGTAGGACAGCTCGGCGGCGAGGCCGTCGACGACGCGGGCACGGATGTCGACCGAGGTCCCGTCCTGCGCGTCGATGATCGCTCCGGCGCTGCTGGTACTCACCGAGAGCCCGAGGTTGCCGACGACGGTGACGGTGCGGCCGATCGGGAACACCTCGCAGGACGTGCCGAGGCGGACCAGGCCGGGCGTCACGCCCTCGGGGCAGCGGGCGACCGACTCGATGTCGATCGGACCCGTGCCGGCGAGTGGGAGCGGCGCGCTGCCGCCGGCCGGGACGAGGTCGGAGAGCTCCCGTCCGCCGTACTCGGTCCTGGTCACCAGGAAGTGCCGGCCACCGGGACTGGTGAGGGTGATGCGGGCGTCGTCCGCCTCCTCGGGCAGGAAGACCGGCTCGCCCGGCAGGTCGAAGGCGGCCGCCACGGCGTCAGCCGGGTCCTGCTCGAACGTGCGGGTGTAGAGGACGCTCGGGCTGCACTGCTGGTCCACGGGGACCGAGCAGCCGGTGGCGGCGACGTTCCACCGCCCGTGGAAGCCCCACGTCGGCACCTGCACCTCGACCGGCTCGCCCGGAACGGCGTTGGCCGCCCGGATCACGGGGTGCGGGGCGCCGCCGATCTGCACGGCGAACGACTGGACCGTCGGGTCGGCGCTGGTGAAGGTCACCGTCTCGACGCCCGACCACGTGCCGGTCGGGATGTCGACGTCCACTCCTGCCGCTTCGGCGCGCGGCGCCGGCAGCAGCAGGAAGGTCGCGCACAGCGCGACGACGAGCCCCTGGATCGATGTCCTCATGACGGTGTCCCTCCCGCTGCGCCGCCACCCCGGTGTGACGGGCACCGTCGAGCCTACGTCAGCGAAGGGTCACCAAACGGCACGACCGTGCGATCAGTCGTCGCTGTCGACTTCCTCTTCCGGAGCGGCCTCGCGGGGCTTCTTGTACGGGTCCGCCTCGCCCGCGGGCTGGGCACCCTCGCGGGCGGCCGCGACCGCGGCGTCGGCCGCACGGGCGCGGGCGAGCACCTCGTCGAGGTGCCGGGCGCTCTCGGGGACGCCGTCGAACTCGAAGGCGAGCGAAGGGACGTGCCGCATGCCGAGCTGCTTGCCGACCTCGGAGCGGAGCAGGCCCTTGGCCGACTCCAGCGCCTGGGCGGTCGCCTGCTGGTCGGCGTCCTCGCCGAGCACGGTGTAGTAGATGGTGGCGTTCTGGGCGTCGCCGGTGAGCCGAACCTCGGTCACCGTCACGAACCCGAGCCGCGGGTCCTTGATCCGGCGCTCGAGCATCTCCGCGACGATCACCTGGATCCGGTCGGCGATCTTGCGTACGCGGGGGCTTGCCATGGGGTCTTCCTATCACTGGAACGGCCGCGCCGCCCGCCCCGGTGTCGGGACGGGCGGCACAGCTCGGATGGTGCGGTGGAGCAGGTCAGCTCCGCGGGATCTCCCGCATCTCGAAGGCCTCGACGATGTCGCCTTCCTTGATGTCCTGGAAGTTCCGGAGCACGAGACCGCACTCGAAGCCCTCCCGGACCTCCGCCGCGTCGTCCTTCTCCCGCTTGAGCGAGGCGAGGTCGAGGTTGTCCGCGACGACGGCGCCGTCGCGGAGCAGGCGGACCTTGGCGTTGCGCCGGATGACACCGCTGGTGACCATGCAGCCGGCGATGTTGCCGATCTTCGACGAGCGGAAGATCGCACGGATCTCGGCCTGGCCGAGGGTGTTCTCCTCGTACTCCGGCTTGAGCATGCCCTTGAGGGCCGCCTCGATCTCCTCGATCGCCTGGTAGATGACCGAGTAGTAGCGGATCTCGACGCCTTCCTTCTCCGCCATCTGGCCCGCCTTGCCCTGGGGCCGGACGTTGAAGCCGATGATGATGGCGTCGGAGGCGGCGGCCAGGTCGACGTTGGTCTCGGTGATCGCACCGACACCACGGTCGATGACCCGGAGGCTGACCTCCTCGCCCACGTCGATCTGCGCGAGGGCGTCCTCGAGGGCCTCGACCGAACCGGACACGTCGCCCTTGAGGATGAGGTTGAGCTCCTGGCTCTCGCCCTTCTCCATGGAGGCCATGAAGTCCTCGAGGGTACGACGCACACGGCGCTTCGCCTGCAGGGCGGCACGCTCGCGCGCCTCCCGCTTCTCGGCGATCTGGCGCGCCATCCGGTCGTCCTCGACCACGATGAAGTTCTGGCCGGCGCCCGGGACGGACGAGAGGCCGAGGACCATCGCGGGCCGGGCCGGGTCGGCCTCGGTCAGCTCGTTGCCGTGCTCGTCGAGCATCGCGCGGACGCGGCCGTGGGCCGGACCGGCGACGATCGAGTCACCGACGCGCAGCGTGCCGCGCTGGACCAGCACCGTGGCGACCGGACCGCGACCGCGGTCGAGGTGCGCCTCGATGACGAGGCCCTGCGCGTCCTGGACCGGGTTGGCCCGCAGGTCCAGGGACGCGTCGGCGGTGAGCACGATCGCCTCGAGCAGCTTGTCGAGGTTGAGCCCGGCCTTGGCCGAGACGTCGACGAACATCGCGTCGCCGCCGTACTCCTCGGGCACGAGGCCGTACTCGGAGAGCTGGCCGCGGACCTTGGTCGGGTCGGCCGTCTCCTTGTCGATCTTGTTGACCGCCACCACGATCGGGACGTTGGCCGCCCGGGCGTGGTTGAGCGCCTCGACCGTCTGCGGCATGACGCCGTCGTCGGCCGCGACCACCAGGACGGCGATGTCGGTCGCCTGCGCACCACGGGCACGCATCGAGGTGAACGCCTCGTGACCCGGGGTGTCGATGAAGGTGATGCGACGGTCATTGCCGTCGACCTCGGTGTGGACCTGGTAGGCACCGATGTGCTGGGTGATGCCACCGGCCTCGCCGGCCACGACGTTGGCGTCGCGGAGCGCGTCGAGGAGCTTGGTCTTTCCGTGGTCGACGTGACCCATGACGGTCACGACCGGCGGGCGGATGACCAGGTCGTCCTCGCTGCCCTCGTCGGCACCGAACTCGATGTCGAACGACTCCAGCAGCTCGCGGTCCTCGTCCTCCGGGGAGACGACCTCGACGACGTAGTTGAGCTCCTCACCGAGCAGCTCGAGGGTCTCGTCGCCCACCGACTGGGTGGCCGTGACCATCTCGCCGAGGTGGAAGAGCATCTGCACGAGCGAAGCGGCGTCGACGCCGATCTTCTCGGCGAAGTCGGTCAGCGAGGAGCCACGCGCCAGGCGAACGGTCTCGCCGTTGCCCTTGCGGACCCGCATGCCGCCGATCGTCGGGGCCTCCATGGCCTCGAACTCCTGGCGACGCGCCCGCTTCGACTTGCGACCGCGGCGCGCCGGACCGCCCGGGCGACCGAAGGCGCCCTGGGTCTGGCCACGCTGGCCGGGACGGCCACCGCCACCGGGACGTCCGCCACCTCCGGGGCCGCCGAAGCCGCCACCGCCGGGACCACGACCGCCGGGAGCGCCCGCACCCGCGCCACCGCGGCCGGGAGCACCGGCACGACCGGGGGCACCGGGGCGACCCGGACCACCGGGACGACCGGGACCACCCGGGCCACGACCGCCGGGGCCCGAGCCGAAGGCGGCCGGGGACTTCGGCATCATCGCCGGGTTGGGGCGCGGCATGCCCGGACGCGGACCACCGGCACCGGCCGGCGGACGCGGGCCGGCCGGACCGGCCTCGCCCTCACGCGGCGGCGGGGCGGGGCGACGGCCCATGCCCTGGCTGGGCGCGAACGGGTTGTTGCCCGGACGCGGGGTGCCGCCGGGCTTGCCGACCGGGCGCGGAGCCGGGGCCGGGGCCTTGG